>JAJOKO010000141.1 GCA_021129825.1 Desulfotomaculum sp.
GATCAAAAGTAAATTTGATGCCAGATACTTGGATGAATTGTCCTCTCAATGCCGGGTATTTGGCAACCCCGTTCTCTAAAGCCTGCCAAATTTGTTGACCGGTTAGTTGTAAAGCTACTATATAGTTATCAAACGGTAATACTTCATATACTTCACCACGGGTAACCGGTCCCACATCAATGCTGGCCCGAATACCGCCACCGTTTTGCAGGGCTATATCGGCACCAGCTTTCTGCCGTAGCACGTCAGCAACCAAGTTACCCAAATTAGTTTCTTTAGAGCGTACGTTAGCCCGCTCGCCATCCAACACTACTGCCGCTTCACCAATTTCTTCAGCCAAAGTTTGTTCTAGTTGAGTTCTGTAATATGCTAAAATATTTTCTACATCTGATCGTTTGCTTATAGCCGCCGTGATAGGGATAAACCCTTGCCGGTGAGCTGTTACTGTACTATCTTGGCGAAATAACATCCAATTGCCCCAATATTCTGCCATGCTCGCCGCCGGCCAGTAAAATGGCACCATCGTCTCTGATATCAGCACGTAATTGATGGGTATGGCCGCTAATAGCAATAGCAATACCGGGTACTGCATCCAACACTTTTTGCTCATCTTCAAAATCCATGTGGGCTAAAAGCACGATTAGATCCACTTGATCTTTTATTTGAGCTACAATGTCCTTAGTAACAGCTACCGGATCTAAAAATTCTAATTCCGCTACATTATCCGGGTGAGTAGTAGTCGGTGTGTCTGTAGTAGCCAAACCAATCACACCAACTGTAGTATCTCCCGCCTCAATGATCGTGTAAGGCTCAAAAAACGGCACCGGATCACCATTTTTGTAGCGTACATTAGCAGCTAAAAACGGGAATTCCGCTTGCTCGGCTCTTTGTTCTAAAACTGCCATGCCAAAATTAAATTCATGGTTACCCACCGCCATAGCAGCATAGCCTATTTCGTTCATCACCTCAATTACTGGTTTACCTTGGTTGAGGTTAGCCAAATTAGTACCGTGGATAGTATCACCGGCATCCAATACCAGCAACGGTTGCCCTTTAGCCCGTTCTTCTTTTACTATAGTAGTAATGCGGTCCAAACCGCCAATTGTACCTTCCACACCGGGGCGGTCAAAAGATGCTGCCCGACCGTGGAAATCGTTGGTGTGAATGATAGTGATTTTCTGTTGTTCCTGTGCTTGTTGTGCTTGAAGCTCATACACCGCCACGGTACCAGATTTTTCGTGAGCAACCAGTAATAACGCTACTCCGGTCAGGCTTTGGTACGCCGGAACAAAATTTAGTCCCTCCGGTGACCAATCGCCATCCGCAATGGTATCAAAATTATGACTGGTGAAGTAAGTTTCAAATTTTGCATTTTGCGGATCGCTAACATCATAAACCATCACCCCGCCCATACATTCCAAACCGATAAAAGCGTACTGCTTTCCACCTACTGTACCAATTACAACATCTTCCGGTTCCGGCCCTTTGTCATCACTGCGGGCATCTTTTTCATTATCATCATGATTAAAATACCACCGTATGTTGTCAGCAATAATTTCTTCAAAATCACTACCACTGTCAAAGACCTGTTCCATACTACCGTTACCCATTTCCCAGATGGAAAAAGAGCGGGTACTGTAACTATATAAGGCTTCGTAATTATCGCCTGTTTTTCCTAAAGTAGTAGTGATTTTCAAACGACCCAAATTTTCTTCATTAAACAGACCATCTGCAACTAGTTGGTCGATTTGATCTTGAGTATAACCTTGATAATTAGCTGCATTTAATGAAATATCATCTTTAATCTTTGCTACTCGTTTTTCTTCAGAAAAGCCGTCATAATCCCGGGCATCTCCTTCATTAGCGGTAACAAGATAGTTTTTACCGTTGGCAGTGAAAATATCAATGCCGTCCGGTTGGTACATACCCAATACTGGCCAATTTCTAATATTAATGGCCTCATCTTTATTAGAAGCATCAAGTTCATTGCCCCTGATTGAGTGATCTTTAAACCCAAAGGCATGTACGCGGGTAAAAGTTTTGGTGGCTATATCAAGCTCAGCCACAGCATTGTTTTCCTGCAATACCACATAAGCTGTGGCACCGTCTGCACTAACCACAATATATTCCGGTTCTAAATCTTTTTCCGGAGTGGGATCAGTACCGCCAAAGATACGCACATCAGCATCAATTTTACCGTCTAAACCACCAAAACCCACATCTGTAACAGTGGCATTTTCATGACCATTGGCAAGATCAATAATCGAAACCGATCCTACCGGGTCAATGGTATAAGCATCATTAGGTTCACCTTCATTGGCTACCAGTATTTTATTGCCATTTGGGGTAAAGGCGAGCATATCCGGCAGATAGCCAGTCTCAAAATATTTAATAAATTCCCCGTCTTGATCCAGTAAAACAACCCGACCTTTGTCTGTCTCTGGATCAGCACTGACTGTTGCCGCTACATATGTTCCGTCTGGATGCACCGCCACGCTGGTAATGTCATTGGCTGTAAAACTACCCAGCAGCGGTAAATCTGCTGCTTTGATCCTCTGAAAAAGGGTTATTTCTCCAGAGGGATCGTTTAAAGTGGACAAATCAACGATGTCAATCGCCTTTTCGGTCCCGTTGGTAATATAGGCTCTGTTGCTCTTTTGATCATAAGCAACTATTTCGGCTCCGCCTTCGCCACTACCGGAATCATACCGAGCTATTAACTCTACAGCAATACTACTTGTTTCTTGATGGTACATGGTCATGTCGCTTTCTACTGCCTCAGCCTTGCCAATTCCCAGCAACCCTACCGGTATAGTAGTCACCATCATCAATACCGCCAGTAATACCGCCAATAAGCGGTGTGTTGATTTAATTCTAAACATTAAAAATTCAATCTCCCTTAATAATAATAAAACTTAACTAATTAGAAAACATTCCGACACCTTGTTATGATTCTAACAGTTTTATATTAAGATATTATTAAGATTAGGTTAATTTATTGTAAAGTTTTTTTATTCCAAGATAAGTTGGTCTAAAGAGCGTTTCGGGACGTGATGCACCCCGTCACTGTCACGCCAGTACTTGATGTTCCCATCAGCACCGACTGTTTCTAAAACTACCTTTTCAATTGGTTTACCCAAAGCAATCACCCATAAAATCTGATACTGGGCTGGAATAGCCAAAGCTTGGCGTAAATTATCCCTGTGAATAGTACCGAATATACAACCACCTAAGCCTTTTTCAGTCGCTCCCAACATCATAGTTTGGGCCGCAATCCCTTGATCGCAGTGGAAATTTTTGGCCAAACCAGTATCCCCTAAGATCACAATATAGGCACCAGGTCTTTCCCCTGCCACCGGACCAGACCAGTCTTTTAAATAAGCCGCCCAAACCAAGTGCGGAAAAATAGTAGCGTTCTTTTCCGGGGTGCAAGCAAGCAGATACCGCAACGGTTGCAAATTACCACCCGAAGCAACAAACCGGGTCAAGTTGACTAATTCCCGCAAAGTATCTTTGGTGATTTCAAATTGCTGGTCAAATCGCCGGTAGCTACGGGTTTTTTTTACCATTTCTAACAACATACCAATCATCCCCTTCAGTTTACTGCTCTTCCCCAATATTCAATACCGCCATAAACGCTTCTTGGGGCACTTCTACACTGCCCACCTGTTTCATCCGCTTTTTACCTTCTTTTTGTTTTTCCAGCAGCTTGCGTTTGCGGCTAATATCACCACCATAGCACTTGGCGGTGACATCTTTACGCAACGCCCGCACTGTTTCCCGGGCAATAATTTTGTTGCCGATAGCGGCCTGAATTGGTATTTCAAATTGATGCCGGGTGATCAGTTCCCGTAATTTTGCTAATAACGCTCGCCCCCGGTAATACGCTTTATCCCGGTGAATAATACAAGAAAGGGCGTCTAACGATTCGTTATTTAACAAAATATCCATTTTCACCAAAGTACTCTGGCGGTACTCACTTATTTCGTAATCCAGCGAAGCATAGCCTTTGGTGCGGGATTTCAACTGGTCAAAAAAATCAAAAATAATTTCCGACAACGGTAATTCATAATTCAACATCACCCTGGTTAAACCCAGATACTCCATGTTTTTAAAAGTGCCCCGGCGCTGTTGGCATAATTCCATTACCGCCCCCACAAAATCTTTAGGCACCATCACGGTGGCTTGGACATACGGTTCTTTAATATGATCAATTTTACCGGCATCCGGCATCTTAGAGGGATTTTCAATTTGTTGCCTGGCACCGTCAGTAGTAAACACATGGTAAACTACACTGGGAGCGGTAGTGATAATGGTCAGATTATATTCTCGCTCTAACCGTTCTTGAATAATTTCCATATGTAAAAGACCTAAAAAACCACAGCGAAAACCAAAGCCCAAAGCATCCGATGTTTCCGGTTCATAAATTAACGAGGCATCATTTAAGTTTAATTTATCTAAGGCATCCCGCAAATTATCATAATCAACGGTATCCACCGGGTACAAACCACAAAAAACTACCGGGGTAGCTTGGCGATAACCAGACAATGCTGCCGCTACCGGACGCTCAACGGTAGTAATAGTATCGCCCACCCGGCAATCTTTCACATCTTTGATACCGGAGGATATAAAGCCGACCTCGCCCGCTTGCAGTTCAGCTACCTCTGTTAATGCCGGCCGAAAAACACCTACCTCGCTCACTTCAAATTCAGTACCAGTAGCCATCATCCGGATATTCATTCCTTTTTTGACAGCACCGGTCATCACCCGGATATAGGAAACCACTCCTTTGTAGGCATCATAATGCGAATCAAATATTAATGCTTTTAATGGTGCCTTAACATCCCCTTGCGGTGGCGGTACTTTATTGACAATTTGTTCTAATATTTCGGCTATGCCTTCACCGGTCTTAGCCGAGGCTGCTACTGCATTAGAAGTGTCTAAACCAATGACGTCTTCTATTTCTTTTTTGATTTGCTCCGGTTCAGCACTGGGTAAATCTATTTTATTGATTACCGGAATAATTTCTAAGTCATGCTCCAACGCTAAGTACACATTTGCCAACGTTTGCGCTTCAATGCCTTGGGAAGCATCCACCACTAGCAACGCCCCTTCACAAGCAGCCAAGCTACGGGAAACTTCATAGGTGAAATCCACATGACCGGGAGTATCAATGATGTTCAGCAAGTATTCCTGCCCATCCAAAGCTTGATATTTTAAGCGTACCGCCTGTAGCTTAATAGTAATACCCCGTTCTTTTTCCAAATCCATCGTATCCAGCACTTGGGCTTCCATTTCTCGCTCGCTCAACGCCCCGGTATGCTCTAGCAAGCGGTCGGCCAGTGTAGATTTGCCATGATCAATATGGGCTATAATGCAAAAATTACGAATATGCTCTTGTTTTACAGACATTGAATGTCAATCCTCCTAGTTTTGCTGTTGCCGGTAGAAAATCACTTTAAATTGTTCAGTTGCTTTTTCAGCTATAAAATCTACTGGCACCCCTTGTTTTTGGCATTCTTTGATTATCCTTAAAATGCCGGTGCCTACCCCCCTATAGGGAATACCCTCTAAATCACGCCCTATAGAAACTAAAATCGGATTCCGTTCCAGATGCAAACCTAATTTTATCCCTTCAATAGTAATGCTATTAGGTAATAATCCCGGACTGATTATTTCTACCCGGTTGTCAAAAATAAATAACCGGATATTACTAGCCAGGAAATAATTGCGATGTAGTAAAGCATTAGCCAAGGCTTCTTCTAAAGCAATCTTGGGTATTTCCGGAATGCCGGTGGTGTTAAAATCTTGGTTTTGTTGTTGATGTTTTAAATTGCTCAGCAAAAATGACAGCCCTTGTTTAAATAATTCCTCTAGATTGCCGGTGAAATCTTGACTATCACGATAATTTAACCCGGCAGCATCATTACCAACAAAAGAAACCGCCTTAACCAGCGCATAAGGGATTATTTTTTGAGGTTCTTTCCCGAAAATCAACACTCCTGCTAAAGTCAAATTATCATTTCGCATTAATTTTAAATTATTTAAAATATTTTCAAGTTTTACTTTCGCAGTAGTTATTGCTTCGCCCGTTCTGGTTTGGTAAAATCTTTCGAATAACCGCAAATCTAGTTTCTCAATACTTGTTGATGGCAAACTAGTTTCATCAGCATACATATTATTGGATTCTTGCAACAATCTCTTTAATTCTTCTCTACCAGCCCGGCGTTTATCAGCACCGATTTTCACCCAAACATCTCTGTTATTAGCTAAATAAAATTTGTTGATACCTAATGGTACTTTAATTAAAATAATCAACTTATCTTTGTATTTAATGTTTTGAGTAGTAACTCTCGACACCGCCGGTTCTATTTTATGCTGACAGGCGTTAGCAATCCATTGATTTAGTTGCTGAATTTCCTGATTAGATAAGCCTTTTACCTGACCATTATCTGTAATGCCCACAATAATTTGTCCCCCGTTAGTATTCAGGAAAGCTACAATTTCTGCAGTTAGGGCATCTATTGACGAAAATTTTTCTTTGAATTGAGTTTGAGAATCCTCTCCCTTGCTAATTAACTCACTCAATTCTTTGGCATCCATTGTTTTCACCCCTTGCTGTAAAATAATATTCTTTAATCGTTAGCTATGGCAGTCTCTTAAACATAACCAACCGGCATGATGTATAATGGTTCGTGTTTGCGGGGAAGTTGTAACACTTCGCCCACTTCAGCATCCTTAAAAGCACCGATGATTACCGTTCCCAAACCTAAAGTTTCGGCCTGCAAGTGCAGGTTCTGCCCGACATGACCCACTTCCATGTGCGTATACCGCAGACCACGCTCCCCGTAACGGTCAGTTATCCGGTGATATTCGGCAGTGATCACAATTAGTACCGGCGCCGGCGCAATAAACATCTGACCTAAGCAGGCTGCTGCTAATGGTTGGCGCAAATCTCCGGTTGCCAGTAAATTCAGGACATGCTCATGAGGTCGGTAATGATAAACACCCGCTTCCAATCCCTCGACTACTCCCACCACAACGTAAATATCCAGGGGATATTGAGCGCCGGCACTTGGTGCCGCCCGGCGAAATCTAAGGGCTGGATCCGGGTGAGGGTCAGTAAGCCCTTGGGCGGCCCAAAGTAATTGGGATAATTGTTCCATATTTAAAGCAGCTCTTTTGAAACTTCTTTCCGACCGCCGACCCGCTATTGCTGCCTCCAAAGACATCGTTCCTTCTGTCACCGGCACCGGTAGTGAGATTAGTGTGCCGGTATTCACTGCTACCCGTTCCGGTGGTGCTTCGTTGTCATTCAACGGTACAAGAACCGGTGGCGCCTCTTGCTGGGGAGCGCAACCAGTCATTGACAGGCTAGCTAATCCCAACCCGGCACCGGTTGCTAGATAAATAAACTTCCTTCTTGAAAACATTTCTTCGAAATAAGCCATATTTAATCCCCTACTCCTTTCTCTATCACAAAATTTCCGATACTAATATTGTACTCTATATCACCAAAGAATAAAAGTAGCAAATACACACCCGACATGACAAGGGGACGTGACAAGGGGACGGGGTTATTGACACACCCAAAATCTAAAAACGCAAGTGTCAATAACCCCGTCCCCTTGTCATCTTGTCACCCTGTCACCCCTTGTCAAGTAACACCCGTGATACTAGTGCCAAGATTGGCAATTCAATTAGGGGACCGATTACTAAAACGAGGGCGATAATTGGTTTGTCCGGAAATGCGGCAACAGCAATAGCTAACGCCACTGGTGAATTTCGGGCTAGGGTGGTAAAGGTTAGGGTGATAGTTTCATTGTAGGGGAACTTAAATAGCTTGCCGGTTAGTTGGGCTAGCCAAAAGTTGATGATAAAAAATATTATTAATGGGATTAATAACTTAGCTATCAATTCGAGGTTTTGAAATAAAATATTTCCTTGGGAGGCAAACATCGCCGTAATCGCCAAAATCAAAAACACAGACTGGCCTAAGGCTACTTTAGGGAGAAGCTGTTCTTCCAGCCATTCTGCGCCCTTGAACCGCACCAGTAAAATTTTAGAAATAACAGCTATTAAAAAGGGGATCGCCAACATCATTAAAATACTTTTTAAAAGGATACCATAATTTATTTCCACCAACATCCCTGCCAAAAGCAACAGGTAAACCGGTAACAGGACTAATTGCAACACCAGATTCCAAGGCAAAATAGCTACTGCTAAAGCTACATTGCCACGAGATAAAGCAGTGAAAACAAGATACCAGTCGGTGCAAGGAGTGACCATCAGCATAATCAGACCAAGCCAAAGTTCGGGCGAATCTTTTAGAAAAATAGCTCCCAAGACCCAAGCAAAGACCGGATTCCAAATGAAATTTATCACCAAGCTGACCGTTGTAAACCGGGGGTGACGGAAAGTATCCCCCTGGTTTTGCCATGAAATTTGCAAGAATACACCGTACAACATCAGCATTAAAAACGGCAGAATAAAAAAAGCCGCTTTTTCGGCAATTAAATAAGATTGCCCTAATAATAAACCGGTTACTACCGCCGCCAGTATCAATAATGCTTGATATTTTTCAACAGCAGTCATTTTTCACTCCTGATTTATTATGATTGTAAGTAAGAAAGTTAAGTTGTTCGTTTCCACGGCTGTAATCGCTGCTCTAAAACCCGCAATAATTTTTCAAAAGTAAAGCCGATGATTATTGCAATCAAAGTCCAAGCAAAGACCTGACCAGTTTCTAAAAATGTTTTAGCTTCGTGCAGTTGAGTACCAACACCAAAAGAGGGGTGACTTAAAACTTCGGCTGAGATAGCTACTTTCCAGCTAATACCTAAAGCAGTAGAGACCCCGGCTACTAAATAAGGTAAAATAGCCGGTAAATATATTTTAGTAATTACGGCAGTTTTTTTAACAGCATAGACTTTAGCCATTTCCAGTAACTTATGATCGGTGTCTTTAACTCCTTCAATCACATTCATACACACTATCGGAAAAGCAATTAAAAAGACCACAAAAACTGGCACTAGTTCAGAACCAAACCAAATCAGCGCCAAAAGAATAATCGACATGGTCGGGGTAGAACGAATTAAAATGATAAACGGTTGGCACAAAAAAAAGATTGTTCTACTAAAACCGGCAGCAAAGCCTACCACCATACCCAAGCTGCAAGCCAGAGCAAAACCAATCATGCCCCGGATCAGGGTAGCCCACAGCGTCGGCCAAAATATTTCTGATTGCATCGCTAAAATCAAATATTTAAAGGCTATTTCCGGTGGGGGCAGAATAATTTCTGCCCCCACAAATAAAGACGCTATTTTCCAGATTAATAAAAATACTAATATTGAAGCAGCCATCAGGGCACTATTTTTTAAGGTAGAATCCTTCATCCGGCAATTGACCTCCGATACTCTCTGGCGCAAAATCTTTTAACACTGTGAAATATTTTTCTAATGCCGGCCGGGCGTCCATAGCATGCATAAAACGGATATTGCAATAAGGGATAGCTAATTTTGCTAGTTTCCCTTTCATGCCAGTTTGATGTTTTTCCAGTAATACCCCCGCTTCAGCCGGGTTAGCATTGACCCAATTGATAGATTGTTCGTATTCTTCTAAAAACCTAGCTACTACTGCCGGGTGATTTTCAGCCAAGTCTTTGTTCACTACTAAGCCCGCTTGAGTAAAAGGCACTTCCGGACCATGCACTCTTTTCCATTCTTCTTGAAAATCTAAAACTTGTTTAATATCACTGTTTTTCTTCATCACCATGGTCGCAAATGGTTGTGGTATTACTGCTAAGTCTACTTTACCGGCAATCATTTTTTGGGCCAACTCCACATGCCCGGCAGTATATTCTAAAGTGACATCTTGATCCGGATCAATACCGTTTTGGCTTAATAAATGCCTAAGTACTATATCCGGCGTCGCTCCCTTGCCCATTAAATCAATTTGCCGTCCTTTTAAATCACTCCAGCTGTTTATTTCTACCCCGTTACTGAGAATATACAGCACTCCCCACACATTTACCGCTGCTATTTGATAAGGCATCCCTTTATTGTATAGCTTAGCCGCTAAATTAGTCGGCACCGTAGCGATATCCACTTCACCCGAAAGCAGGCGCGACATTACTATATTGGGTGCTTCAGCAACTGAATAGTTAACGGTTACATTTTCACCCAAATTAGGCTGTTCTTCAAACATTTTAATCATACTAATTACAGTAGGCCCTTTTAAGGCAGCCACATTAATTACCAGCGGTTCTGCCGGGGCTGGTTGGGGTTCTTCTGCTGTTTGTTCACCACAACCGCTCATCAGCATCGTCATCAGCATCATACTGAACACCAGTAATATTGATAATTTCTTTTTCATAATAAAAACCCTCCTTAAATAATTTACTCCCCATCCTATCAAGAGAAAAAGCAGGGAATTTTAAGCTTTATCCTCGTTCCTTGAACCTTTATCCTTGTTCCTCGAATTTTCACCCTTTCACTACGATCAATAACATTTTGAACTTTTCAGTGGCTACCAGCGAATGGGGGATATCCGCCGGCATTACAATTGTCTGTCCAGACTTTAAGTTTACTGCTTCATCCTCACCGATAGTAATAGCCACATTACCGTCTAAAACATAGACCAGCGCATCGCCCGGGGCGGAATGCGTGCCGATACCCTCACCTTTGTCAAAAGCAAAAAGTGTCACGCTGAATTGATCTGTTTGTACTAAGGTTCTGCTTTCTACCCGCCCTTCTTGATAAGTTACTAATTCAGCCATTTCTAACACTGCGCCTAAAGTAATATTTTTAATATATTTACCGTTTTCCATTACCCTCCAACACCTCTCTACTTCTCAGGATTTTTTTAGATATAATACAAAAACGACTGCACTTTAACCTCATCATTTTTATTTATATTACCGTCAAAAGTTAAATCTAAAACCGGTTTTAAGCGTTCTTTAGCAAATCCTGGATAGAGCATTTCTAAAATAGTACCGGTGTTTTCATACATCGAAGCAGCGGTAATAATCCCGTCTGCTTGATTAGAAACCCCTAATAATTTAGCCAAACGATAACGACCACCACCACCGGCATAATATTTAATACTACGATCAGCCCGGTCTGTTAAAACCTTTAAATTATTCTCAAAAGGACTGTGTTCTGCTAAAATTACAGCTAAATTATTAATATCTGCAGTTAATTGTTTAAGTCTGGTTTCTAAATGTTGCCTTTCTTTTTTATTGATAGCATCCCCAGTGGCACTTTGATTAGCAAAGTCCGTCCATATAAACCACATTAACTCGCTTAAAGGAGCATAGCGCACTCTGTAACCACTGGTTTCTATTTTTTTGAAGGTGGCGTTATTCATGAAGTCATTATATAGTATTAATGGCTCGCCAATTGCAAATAACCGCTTCTGCTGGTTAGCTTCACTTAACTCTTTAGCCACTTGTGCCGCTAAATCCTGCCTAGTTTGATGATTAAAATTATCTTTTTTAATTAAACTGAGCACTTGCTTTAAATAACGCTCCCGGTCCGGGCGAGCAGCAATTCTGATGATATCTCCCGCTAAAAGCCCCTCACAAATCAGACTAGCGTTTTCGGGTTCTCCCAATAAAAGATCTTCTACAAAAGGAGCGATTATTTCTGCATCCCGGTAGCCATATTCATCTAATTTTACCCTTAATAGCCGGTCATATTGCCCGCTTGTTTCTGCGCCCTCCGACTTGAGAATGAGAAATGCCGCTTTGGTTTTTAAAGCTTTGCTTTGATTGATTTGTTCAAAAACACCCCCTAAAAGTGCTGTCAGTGAAAAATATTCCTTAGTAATAGTAAATTTACGACCGCTATCTAAAATTAGTTGATTGGTAGCAACCATTTTTTCAGCCTGAATACCCCGGCTTAAAAGCAATTCTTTAAAAATTTCAGTATAAGGGTAGAGCGGCGGTAAATAAAGAGTACTGTTAGCACTTAAAGCTGCTAAACTATTTTTGATATTGACTGTCCGGTGCTGCACCATCCCCGAATAAGTTTTTAAGTCTTTTTTAAGCACTACTGGTGCTGCTGGCGTTGGGATACTATTAATAAAGGCCTCAATCCGCGTAATCACTCCTACATCTGAAGCATGTTCATCCACTTCAATATGCAGGTACGGCTTATCGCCCATTTCGGATTTAACATAGTGCGCTAGCAGCGTATCCGGACCACAACCGTGATTGGTAAAATATATTGCGTACATCTGGGGATGCTGCTTAATTATCTGTACCCCAGATAAGATATGCTGACCAAAAGGCCAGTACATATTCGGATATTCTGGAGAAGTATCGTGGTCATACGCCGGCAACCCGGATAGCGTCAACACTTTATAGCCCATTGCTTGCAGTTTGGCCGGTATATTAATATTTAACACCGGATCATAAACCCCGTAAGGTCTGGTGATAATCACAAAAACTTTTTCACCCGGTTTAATAGTAGCCGCTAAGGCGCTACCTATTTTTTCAGTTTCAGCACTAAATTCATTTAAAGCAGCCATCCCTTTTTGAATTGCCAGCATGGTTTTAATTTTACCCTTACCCAGCTCAGCCCCTAAATTTAATAATGTTTTCATCATGTATTTTTTACCAAATTTAAAAGATAATGCTGGCGACAATAATCTGATGCCTTCTTGTTTTAAATTGATCGCTTGACTGAGTAGTTTAGGAGCAGACTGCATGTAAACACAAGCATAATCCACTCTTACTTTAGATGCCGGATGTTTCATGGTATATAAACTAGGTAAAAAAATATAATCTACATTTTTTTGCACCAATTGGGCTACATGCCCGTTAATTAACTTTACCGGGTAACAAGTTTCTGCCAAAGCATACTGCTGGCTTAATTGCACTGTTTCAGCACTAGTTTGATCTGATAAAATAACATTAAAGCCTAGTTGCTTGAAAAAAACATTAAACATCGGGAATAATTTGTGGATAAACAACACCCGGGGGATACCCACCGTTTCTTTCGCCGGGTCTATTTCACCGGTATAGCCGGCTAAAAATAGTTTTTCTGTTTCTTTATATACATCAATAACATCATTATCCGGCTCGTCCGGGGTAACCATTTTTAAACTAGGCTTTGCTGGGGCAGTTTCGGTCGCCAAAAAGAATGGTGCCTCCTCCATCCTAAGCGATTTTGTTTTTGTTTGCCGCAATTCTTCCTGCGCTAAAAGGGCTACTCCCCAAGCACCGGTGACACTAAAGAAGGGCGGCACTATTATTTTCGCTTCGCTATTAGCTACACTACCTAAATCAGCCCGAAAAGCATTGACTACTCCCTGATTATAAGCAATAGCGCCTTGTAAAAATATCTTCTGACCCACTTTTTTAGTACCGACAACTTTATTTAAATAATTTTTAACTATCGCGTGGCACAAACCGGCGGCAAGATCAGCCCGCCCCACTCCCCGGGATAAACTTTCTGCTACATTAGTTTCTATAAAAACAGTGCAGCGTTCTCCTAAATAGACCGGGTTTTTAGCAGCCAAAGCCAACGCACCAAAATCATTGAGCGCTATAGTTAACTTATTTGCTTGTTCTTCAATAAAAGAACCGGTACCGGCAGCACAAATTTTATTCATCGCAAAATCTACTACTTTACCATTGCTGATTTGAATAAATTTAGAGTCTTGTCCACCAATTTCAAAGATGGTATCCACTGTTTTATCGATATTAACTGCTGCTTTAGCTTGAGCAGTAATTTCATCTTTGACCACGTCAGCCCCAGTTAACTTGCCAATCAGATATCTACCGGAACCGGTAACCCCTACCCCGGCCACTACAATATCATCGCCTAATTCTACTTGTAAATCAGCAAAGCCCGCTCTGATGACCTGTGCCGGATCACCCCGGGTTCTCAGATAACGATAACTGATAATCACACCATTTTCATTGCTCACTACTATATTAGTGCTGGTAGAACCTACATCTATCCCTAAATAAGTTTTGATTTTAGACTGCTGCTTCTTGATGTTTATCTTTTGACAATGATGTTTATCAACGCCATCACTATTACCATAATCAATTAATTTAGGTAAGCTTAAATCGTTTTTAATATTGATTTTTTGATCACTACTTAAATCTGCTAGTGCTTTTAAGTTGATTTTTGTATTTTCCCGGGCAGCTATTAGTGCCGCCCCAATAGCGCCGGCATTGGCAAAATGTTCCGGGACAATTAAATCTGCTGGCTTTAAAGCCAGCACTGCTCCAATCGCCTTAATAATGCTATGATTACAGGCTACCCCGCCCACAAAAGCCACCGGCTTTCTGATTGGCAGTTTTTTGATTACCGTTCCTTTATAGTTACGCACCAATGCGTAAGCCAGTCCTTGCAATATGTCTGCTACGCTAGTCCCTTCTTGTTGGTGGTGAATTATATCTGTTTTAGCAAATACACTACACCGCCCGGCAATTCTGGGAATCGTAGTCGCTTTAGCAGTATAAGCAGAATAATCTGCCAGTGCAATATTTAACCGGGCTACTTGTTCTTCTAAAAAAGAGCCGGTGCCGGCCGCACAGTTTGAGTTAATCGCAATTTTAATACCCGCTTTATTATTGTTGGTAAACTCCGTAATGTATTTAGCGCCTTGACCACCGATTTCAATAATAGACCTGATTGCCGGTTCTAAGTGCAAGCTGCCTTCTATAGTAGCAGATAATTCATTAGCAAACTCAATCCCAGGTATAGCTGCCAAAAAATCTTTACCACTACCGGTGATCAGCCCGTAGTTAATTTCTGCAATATTATACTGCCGCAGCATTTCGGTAATTAAATGGTATAAAACTGCTCGTGTTTTACCTTTATGCAGTAAATATTTATTATATACCGCTCGACCATCGCTGGTTATTAAACTTATTTTGACAGCCGAATAACCGGTATCAATACCTAAACTATACAAACCAAACCCTCCTTCATTAATAGTATTTGTTATCATTGTCGATTATGATATACTATAAAGCATATTAATTCTGTACCCAAAGTTACATTTTTAGTTTTTATAAGCGATTTTCTCAAGGAGAGCTGTAAATTATGGAGGATCTTTTAACAAGTTTAAAAAAATGTTTATTATTCCAAGATAAATCTGAAGCAGAAATTAAAACTTTACTATCAAATATTAATTATAAACTGGTTAACTATCAAAAAAACAGCTTAATATTTAGCACCGGGCGGCATGCTGGATTTTTAGGGATTGTCTTATCCGGCAGTGTAGCAATCCAAAAAAACTTCCCAGACGGTAAAGTAGTCACCGTCCTCAATCTCGCTACTGCCAAATTATTCGGAGAGTTTATTATCTTTTCTAAAAAACAACTATACCCGGTAGATGTTATTGCCGCTGAAAATTGCCAAGTTTTACTGATTTCAAAGCAGAATTTACTCAAATTACTGGCAGCAGATAGCCAAATACTAGCTTTGTTTTTAGAATCCGCCGCTAATCGCTTGCTGGTGCTCCATGAAAAAATTGAAATTTTGTCTTTAGGGTCTATTGCTCAAAAGATTGCTTATTTTTTATTGAAAGAACTGACCCGGCAAAAATCAACCACTACGGTCAAACTACCGTTTTCCAAAACTGCTTGGGCTGAACAAATGAATATCTCCCGCCCCGCCCTTTCCCGTGAACTACGCCAGCTTAGTTTAAAAGGGTTCATATCTTTTGATAAAAAAATAATACTGGTCAAAGATATTGCTGGTTTACAGCAGTTATTGGAAACGGAGCTAGCATAATTTTTTAGGGTAAAGCTACCAACATTTTTGCATATTGCCTGGTTTTTTACTGATTGACACGCATTTTTTGGTGACAAGGGGACGGGGTTATTGACACACCCGGACGGGTGACAAGGGGACGGGGTTATTGACACACCCAAAATCTAAAAACGCAAGTGTCAACAACCCCGTCCCCTTGTCACTATATACTCCTTAATTTGTGCCATAATATCACCTGTCAATTTCCTTTTAGGGCGATTGGATGAATCATATTCAGGTGGTGAAATGATATCATCGATTAATTCTGGTATTTCTTTTCCGGGGTTATCATTGAGTAATGCTTTCTTTTTATTTTCATACTCATTAATGTATTTTCTTACGGTATCTCTATGCCTGTCCACCTTTCTTGCAATTTCTGATTTAGAACGTCCTTCATTCCACAACAGGATAATTTTTTGTTTTGTATTCAAACTTATCATCTCCAACACTCTCCCGTATCAATAACTGATATGAGAGATTTTATCTGA
>JAJOKO010000016.1 GCA_021129825.1 Desulfotomaculum sp.
ATGCTAATTTATGGTAGATGTAGATGTCTAATTTTGCCGACGCAGAATTTGGGTGTTAAATAATATTTCTACACGTGAATTAGTGGACTTGCAAGAACATCTGCAACTTGAAGGCACCAATATCACTAACTTTAATCATTTCACTCATGAATGCCATGACCAGCAATTAAAAACTTTGTGCCAAGAACTGACTAATCGCCGGGTACATTCATTTCAAATGATATCCGGGTATCTCAGCAAAACTAATTTTCAATAAAAAAAGGAGGTAATCAAATGCATACTATTCGTGACAAAGATCTGGCCGGTGCGGTATTAAGCAATCTAAAACTAACTTGCAGTTGCATTAACGAAACAATATTGAAAACTAACAATGAACAACTTCGCCAAAGTTATCTACATGTGTTAAATGAAACTTATAATGAACATAAGCAAGTATTTGATCTGATGCATCAACGGGGTTGGCACAAAAGCATCCCGGCTCCTCAGCAAGAAGTCAATCGCTTTGCTAATATTATCACCACTATGCAAAACGACGTGATGCAAACTACTCATAATGTAGAATGGCAACAACAAGGTAATGCCGGTCACAATTATTATCATGCCGGCAATAGCCAAAATAATACCAGTCAACAATGGCAAAACCAACACTCTTAAGCTACAAACAGTCACCGGGAAATTATTTTCCGGTGACTGTTTTATTATAACATATAATAGCAAACCCTGAATTGATGATGCTACTACAAATACAATTTATTATTATCATGGTTATGGTTATTTACCTGCACGATTATAAAACAGCGTCAAATCCACTAATTTTTTTTCTGCTGCCGGCTTTAGACAATCCTTTGTAAATCGCCAAGTCCAATTACCGTTCCCGATACCGGGTTGATTCATTTTGGCTTTACTATCCAAACAAAGGATATCTTGTAAAGGAATGATTACGGTATTCGCCATGCTTTGGAAGGCAATTTCAATCAAACGCCAGCAAACTTGTTGCTCATTCATGTCTGTACTGAAAGCAAAATATTTACTCAACAATTTTACAACTTGCGGGTGTGCTGTTAAAATGTTTTGATACCACCCCAAAATAGTATCATTATCGTGAGTACCGGTATAAACTACCAGATTGCTAGCATGATAATACGGTAAAAATTGTTCCGGTGCGCCACTTTCTAAAGCAAATTGCAAGACCTTCATGCCCGGAAACCGAAATTTATTTTTTAGTTCTTCTACTTCCGGGGTAATCAAGCCTAAATCTTCGGCAATAATCGGTACAGACCTTAAATGTTCCTCCAAAGCCAAAAATAGTTTTTCACCAGGTGCTTTGACCCACTGACCGTTAATAGCTGTTTTTTCTGAGGCTTCAATTTCCCAATACGCTTCTAACCCGATAAAATGGTCTATCCGAATCATATCTACCTGTTTTAATAAATCCGTAACTCTAGCTACCCACCATTTAAAATCATCTTGCTCCATTTTATCCCAATCATAAATAGGGTTCCCCCATAGTTGACCGGTCTCACTAAAATAATCCGGCGGTACACCCGCTACTACTATCGGATTGCCAAAACTATCTAATTGAAACAACCCGGTATTAGCCCAAACATCACTGCTGTTATAAGCAACATAGATTGGCAGATCGCCGATGATTTTGACACCGTTGTCATTAGCATATTTTTTTAACTTGGCCCACTGGTCAAAAAATATATATTGCACAAAATAATGATATTCTATTTCCCGACTCAATAAAATTTTATAATTTTCAACTGCTTGTTCTTCTCGAAAAGCAATTGCTTTATCCCAACGATTCCAAACTTCGCCAGCAAAATGTTCTTTTAAAGCCATAAATAGAGCATAGTCTTCTAACCAATGTTTATTTTGATGGATAAAATTAATATAAGTTATCCCTTTTCCAAAAACATCAAAAAACTCAAAAGATTTTCGCAGTATTTTTTCTTTAAACTCTTTAACTAAGGCAAACTGAACTTGATGCTGATTAAAAATCGGTAAATTACTTAAATCTTGTTCTGTAATAAAGCCATCCTCAATTAACTTATCAACGCTAATTAGCATTGGATTGCCGGCAAAAACAGAAAAACATTGGTAAGGAGACTCCCCATAGCCAACCGGATTTAAAGGTAGTATTTGCCAAATGCTTTGCTTGCTGCGTTGTAAAAAATCAATAAAATCATAAGCACCCACCCCCAAATCTCCAATACCATAATTAGATGGTAAAGAAGTCGGGTGTAATAAAATGCCGCTTGCCCTGTTAAAATACATATTATCTCTCCAATATTACGGAAACCACGGGGACGGTTTTTCGTGGTTTTGATTTTTAAACCACAAGAAGAACCCTTCAAGAAACCGTCCCCGTGGTTTCCGTAAGAGGTGAAAAGGTAAAGAGATAAAAAGGCAAAAAGGTAAAAAATCCTTTTAATCCCTTAATCTTTTAACCTTTTAACCTTTTGGTCTTTTAGTCTCTTAATCTTCAAAGCACCTTTTCCGGACTAATCCCCCATATCTTAGTAGCATATTCCTGCACAGACCGGTCAGCGGAAAACTTTCCGGAATGAGCAATATTATGCGCACTCATTTCTAACCATTTTCTCCGTTGTTGATAAGTTTTATCCACTCTTTCTTGAGCATCAACATAGGCAGCAAAATCTTTTAATACAAAATACTCATCGCTGTAAAGTAAATGTCTCTGGATATTATTAAATTCCCCGTCCAATCCATAACCATGCATACTGGTAAAAGAATTACTACCGGCGGGTACAAATCCATTAACCAATTGGTCTACTACATCCTTTATTCTCGGATCAGCTTTATAGATATCCCTAGGGTTATAAGCACCGCTTTGATAATATTTTTTCACTTCCTGAAAAGTTAAACCAAAAATAAAGATATTATCTAACCCGACCGCATCTTTTATTTCAATATTAGCCCCATCTAAGGTACCTAACGTAATAGCACCGTTCATCATAAACTTCATGTTACCGGTACCGGAAGCTTCTTTACCGGCCACTGATATTTGTTCACTGACATCTCCGGCCGGTATAATTATTTCGGCATAAGTTACCCCATAATTAGCCAAAAAAACTATCTTAAGCTTATTTTTAATAGTTTTATCATTATTGATAATCGCCGCCAGAGTATTAATCAACTTAATCTTTTGTTTAGCTAAATAATAACTCGGCGCCGCCTTACCGGCAAAAATAAAGGTGCGTGGGGTGATATCTAAATCCGGGTCACGCCTTAGTCTGGTATATAAATCTATAATGTGTAATATATTTAGTATTTGTCTTTTATAAGCATGAATACGTTTTACTTGGATATCAAAAATTGAATTTACATCTACAACCAAATCATTTTTTTCTTTAATAAACTGGGCTAATCTTTCTTTATCTTGCTGTTTCACTACTTGCAATTTGTCCTGGAAGGAAGCATCTGACGCATACTGGTGCAAGTGAATTAATTCTTCCGGGTTAAAAATCCATTTGTCACCAATTACGTCGGTAATTAAAGCAGCTAATTCCGGATTAGCTTTATATAAAAATCTTCTGTGGGCAATTCCGTTAGTAATATTAATAAATTTATCCGGATAAATATCATAAAAGTTTTTCAATACATATTTTTTTAATATTTCGGTATGAATCTTGGCTACCCCATTAACATTATGAGATCCTACTAAAGCCAAATTAGCCATTTTCACTTGACCATCTGCAATGATCGCCATGTCTTTGATCCGCGCCCAATCTTCGGGGTATTTTCTTAATAGTTGCTGGCAAAATCGTTTATTGATCTCTTCTACTATCATATAAATTCTAGGTAGTATCGGCTCAAACATCTCTGCCGACCACTTTTCCAAAGCTTCGGGTAAAGTAGTGTGATTGGTATAAGAAATTGTATTAGTAGTAATCTGCCAAGCCACATCCCAATCCAAGCCTTCTACATCCACCAGTATGCGCATTAATTCCGGTATCGCCAAAACTGGATGAGTATCATTAATGTGAATAGCTACTTTCGCGTCTAAATCATTAATATCACCACCTTTTACTTTATATCTGCGAATAATGCTTTGGATACTGGCAGAAACAAGAAAATATTGTTGTTTTAATCTCAATAATAAATTCTGATAATTATTATCATCAGGGTATAACACCTGCGAAATAGCTTCCACGGAATTCCGATATTCCACCGCTTTTTGATGTTCACCCCGGTTAAAAGCTTGATAATCGAAAACACTCTGTTCTGCTTCGGCACTCCACAAGCGTAATGTATTCACAGCTTTATTTTGATATCCTACTAGCGGCAAGTCATACGGAATAGCGGATACTAATTCATAGTCTTGATGGATATATACTATTTCCCCACCGAGATCTTCCTGTTTAACAGTGCCACCAAAACGCACCTGCACCATTTTACTCGCCTTTTTAACTTCCCAGACATTACCTTCCTTCAACCAGTTATCAGGTAATTCCACCTGGTAACCATCAATTATTTTTTGTTCAAAAAAACCATATCTATATCTGATTCCACAACCGTGCCCTGGTAAACCTAAAGTAGCCATAGAATCCATAAAACAAGCTCCTAATCTACCCAGTCCACCATTACCAACACTAGGTCCTTTTTCATGCATTATAATATCTTTTAAATTAAAACCCATTTCACTAAAAGCTTGTTCACAAAGATCTTTAATACCTAATTTCAAAAGAATTGATTCTAAAAATTTGCCCGGCAAAAATTCCATTGACAAATAATAAACCTGCTTAACGTCCTTCTCTGAATAACAGGTAGTACTTTTAGCCCAGCGTCTGTTTATTTGATACTGCACCATCGTAGCTAAAGTTGTATATTTTTCAAATTCCGTGGCTTCATCAATGTTTTTAGCATATAATGTTCTAATCCGCTCTTCAAAATAATTTTTGAATATTTTTTTGTTTTCAAAAAACACCGGTAATCACTCCTTTAAACTTGAGATTGTATTAATAACTTACCCTCCAATGGTCCTAAAGCAATTTCAAGTAGCCCACTGTCAAGCTGCACTGCTTTACCCGCTTGGATTAAATCTATCATTTCCCCTTGGCACCATTTGCTTAAATCTATCTCTACCGTCATCCCCCGGTGCCGGTTTCTGTTCAGTAACACTACCGCAACATTATTTTCTTTAATTTGATTAAAGACATCTCGCTCATTTTCAATCACCCGGACATAGCCATAGACATCTTCTTGCAAGCATAGTGATATCCATTGTCCTGTTTTTAATACCGCATATTGATGCCGCCAAGCAATCGTTTTTTTGTACCAATTAAGCAGTTCTTTAATTTCACTGCCCCACGGGTAAGTAGCCCGGCAATACGGGTCGCCATAACCTTCCACACCGGCTTCATCTCCATAATAAACACAAGGCGCCCCCGGAAAAGTCATTTGAAACAGCGTTAGTAATTTTAAACGAGCAATAGCCAGTCGAATTTGATCCTCTGTCAAAAAATAACGGGCCTGTTCTTCGCGGGATAAAGTTTCTGCCGGCGGTGCTTCACCTAGTAAGGTTAAAGCTCGCGGCACGTCATGACTACCAATTAAATTCATGGTAACATAAAAATGTTCCTTCGGATAATTTTCATAAAGGCTCATCAACGCCCGGTGCACTTCCCCAGCATTTTTTTTGCCAGTAAAAAAATCCAGAGTAATATCTCTAAAGGGGTAATTCATCGTAGAATCTAATTCTTCACCTAATAAATATTCCCGCATTTCACCGTAACTAACTTTATTAGAAGCATCTTCCCATACTTCTCCAATTAGCATTGAGTTCGGGTCTATTTCTTTCATTTTCTGCCGAAAAGGTTTAACAAACTGCCCCGGTAATTCATCTACTACATCCAGTCGCCAACCTTTAGCGCCCTGCTTCATCCAGTACTCCAACACACTATCTTGATCATGAATAATAAATCTTTGATAAGCAGGATCTAATTCATTAACGTTAGGTAAGGTATCTATACCCCACCAACAATCGTATTTATAAGGATGTTCTTCAAACCGGTACCAAGAATAATAGGGCGAATCCTTAGACTGGTAAGCACCCAATTCCGGGTAATTTCCTTCTTTATTAAAGTAGATACTGTCACTACCGGTATGACTGAATACCCCGTCTAAGATGATCGCTATACCCATTTCTTGCGCTTTTCGGCATAATTCTTTAAAAATTTGATTATCACCATACATCGGATCAATTTTTTTATAATTAGTGGTATCGTACTTGTGATTACTGGGTGCCTCAAATATCGGATTAAAGTAAATAACATTAATACCCAGTTCTTTTAGGTATGGTAATTTTTCCATTACTCCTAATAAGTTACCACCAAAAAAATCAAAACAAACAATCACCCCGGTCTTAGTGCAAGTTCTGTAGTAAGGCGTATCATGCCAGCGATAGTAGATATTACACTTTTCTTTTGGATTTAGCAACTGCCCTTCTTCACAATCATTATAAAATCGATCTACCAAAATTTGATACATAACTGCACCTTTAAACCAATCCGGTGTAGATAAACCCTCTTTATGAACAGTAATTTGATAAGACGGTGGTTGGTGTTCGTATATCTGCCCCTTTCCGCCAGTGTTTTGCGCATTATTACCATAATAGTAGATTTTATGATCCATAACTACAATAAAGTAATACCACAATAGCAACGGTGTAGAGGGAGTAGTTATTTGGGTCTGATAAATTACCTTAGTGCCGTTCACCACACTTTGGCGCATCACCACTTTTTCTTCTTGATTGTTTTTCCATAATCGCAATATCACTTCTTTAACCGGATTAATAGCATTGATTTCTAATTTTAATGTAATTTTAGTATTACAAGTAACCGCTCCGAAAGGCTGGCGAAAAAATAAATCTTGTGAATCATGAAAAATCCATTGTCGACTCATAACCCTCACCTCTAAACTATTTTTTCCGGACTTATCTTCCATATTCCAGCAGCATATTCTGCAACAGACCGGTCACTGGAGAACTTGCCGGAATGAGCGATGTTTTTAGCGCTCATTTCCAGCCATTTGCGCTGGTGCTTATAAGCCTGATCTATCCGCTCCTGAGCATCCACATAAGCAGCAAAATCTTTTAAAACAAAGTATTCATCATGATACAATAAATATTTATGGAGATCATCAAACTCACTGTATAAAGTACAATCCAACATAGTAGCAAAGGGATCTCCGGCAATGGGCACAAAACCATTAATCAGCTGATTTATGACGTCTTTTATTCTCTGATCGCTATTATATAAATCCATTGGTTTGTAATTACCACTTTTATAGTAACTTTGTACTTCTTGGGCAGTAAGACCAAAAATAAAGATGTTATCCAGACCTACTTCATTTTTTATTTCAATATTTGCTCCATCCAACGTACCTAATGTTAAAGCCCCGTTCATCATAAATTTCATGTTACCAGTACCGGAAGCTTCTTTACCAGCCATTGATATTTGCTCACTGACATCACCGGCAGGTATAATTATTTCGGCATAAGCGATCCGGTAATTAGCCAAAAATACTACTTTTAATTTATCCTGGATACTTTTATCATTGTTGATAATATCAGCAATAGTATTAATTAACTTAATCTTTTGCTTGGCTAAATGATAACTAGGTGCCGCTTTACCGGAAAAAATAAAGGTGCGCGGGGTAACATCTAAATCCGGATTACACTTTAAACGGTTGTATAAATCCATAATGTGCAACACGTTTAATAATTGCCTTTTATAAGCATGAATCCGCTTGACTTGAACGTCAAAAATTGAATCTACATCCACCACGATATCATTTTTTTCTTTAATAAACTGGGCCAATCTAGCTTTATCTTGCCGCTTTACTGCCTTTAATTTATCTTGGAAGGCAGCGTCTGAAGCATATTTATGCAAACGAATTAAATCTTCCGGGTGAAAAATCCAACTATCGCCAATAGCATCTGTAATCAACTCAGATAGCTCCGGATTAGCTTTGTGTAAAAATCTTCTGTGCGTAACCCCGTTAGTAATGTTAATAAACTTATGTGGGTAAATCTCATAAAAGTTTTTCAAGACATGACGTTTTAATATTTCAGTATGCATCTTCGCTACACCATTAACACTATGACATCCCACCAATGCTAAGTTAGCCATGCGTACTTGATCATCTGCAATGATCGCCATATCTTTTACTTTTTGCCAATCATCAGGGTATTTCCTTAATAACTGCTGACAAAAACGCTTATTGATTTCTTCTATCATCATGTAAATTCTGGGTAATAAAGTTTTCATCATATCTACCGGCCATTTTTCTAAAGCTTCTGGCAGGGTGGTATGATTAGTATAAGAAATGGTTTTGGTAGTAATTCGCCAAGCACTATTCCAGTCTAATCCTTCTAGATCCATCAATATCCGCATCAACTCTGGTATCGCTAAAACCGGGTGAGTATCATTAATGTGAATAGCTGCCTTTTCATCTAAATCCTTGATATCACCGTCTTTTAACTTATACCGGCGAATAATACTTTGAAGACCGGCAGACACTAAAAAGTATTGCTGCTTTAATCTTAATACCAGATTTTGGTAGCTTTGGTCATCCGGGTATAATACTTGCGAAATAGCCTCTACCGAATTTTTGTATGCCACTGCTTTTTGATAATCACCTTGGCTAAAAGCTTGGTAATTAAAAACTTCTTGTTCTGGTTCAGCACTCCACAAACGCAACGTATTCACCGTTTCGTTTTGATATCCCACCATTGGCAAATCATAGGGTACAGCCCGCACTAACTCGTAACCTTCATGAATAAATACCGGTTTATCACCAATCCGCTCCGACCGGACCACACCGCCGAAACGTACTTGGACGGCTTTATCCGGTTTTTTAACTTCCCAGACGTTACCATCTTTCAGCCAATGATCTGGGAATTCTACCTGATGACCGTCAATTATTTTTTGCTCAAAAAAACCATATTTATATCTGATTCCACAACCATGTCCCGGTAAACCTAAAGTAGCCATCGATTCCATAAAACAAGCCCCTAGTCGCCCCAAGCCACCATTACCCACCCGGGGACCTTCTTCTTGCTTAATGATGTTTTTCAAGTTAATACCCATTTCATCAAAAGCTTGCTCACAAATATCTCTAATGCCTAATTTTAAAAGAGCTGCTTCTAATAACCGGCCCGGCAAAAACTCTACTGATAAATAGTAAACCTGACGAGTTTCTTTTTTAAAATACTGGTGATTAGTTTTAGCCCAATGCTTGTTTACTCTATGACGTACCATCGTACCTAAAGTGATATACTTTTCGGCATCTGAGGCCTCTGCCACACTTTTGGCATACAAGG
Organism: Desulfotomaculum sp.; assembly: GCA_021129825.1. GTDB lineage: Bacteria > Bacillota > Desulfotomaculia > Desulfotomaculales > Desulfohalotomaculaceae > JAJOKO01. The sequence goes on from JAJOKO010000016.1 coordinate 9,353, forward strand.
CTTCTAATCTTTCTGCGAAAAATCTTTTAAACGTTTCTTTATCTTTAAAAAACATCTCAAAACACCCCTAGTTTTTTTTTAAAGTACCTGTTTGTATAATTTCAAATAATCCTGTGCCGATTTTCGCCAGCTATAATCACCGGACATAGCATTAGCTACTATTTTAGACCAAGTTTCTTTTTGATGAAAATAATCCACCGCTCTTTTAATAGTAGCTAACATATCGTGCGCATTAAAATTAGTAAAACTAAAACCATTACCCGTACCGGTTACTTCATTATATGACTGCACGGTATCTTTTAAGCCACCGGTTTCCCGTACTATTGGTAGGCTACCGTAACGCAAGGCAATAAGTTGACCTAACCCGCAAGGTTCAAATAAAGAGGGCATTAAAAACAGATCTGAACCGGCATAAATTTGGTGGGCCAACGTATCTTCAAAGAAAATATTAGCCGATAACTTATCCGGATATTGTTCAGCCATCCACTTAAACAAATATTCATATTTAGCATCCCCAGTACCTAGCACCACCAATTGTAAATCCAGTGCTAAAATATCCGGCAATACATGCTCAATTAAAGCTAATCCCTTTTGATCGACTAAGCGTGAAACAATAGCCAACAAAGGAACATCCGCTCTTACTGGCAGATTAAGTTTTCGCTGTAGTTTTTCTTTGTTATTTTGTTTTTTAGCAACAGACTTTAGATCATAAGCATTGAAAATATACTTATCAGTTGCTGGATTATACTCCTGATCATCAATGCCGTTTAAAATACCGTATAAATCCTGCCGCCGGTATCTTAACGCCCCGTCCAATTGCTCACCAAAATAGGCAGTTTGAATTTCTTGAGCATAGGTTTTACTTACGGTAGTAATCGCATCTGCAAAACTCAAGCCACCCTTCATAAAGTTTACTTTCCCGAAAAAGCCCAATGCTTCCGTGATCAAATATTGGTCGCCTAAGTCCAGAATATCCTCTAAAACTTCTTTCGGAAATACCCCTTGATGCCGCAAATTATGGATGGTGAAAACAGTACGCATTTTTTGATACATTTTTTTTTGATAATAATGGGTTTTTAAAAACAAGCTAATTGGTCCGGTCTGCCAATCGTGGCAGTGAATAATATCCGGTAAATCATTCAAATGCGGCAGAGCTTCCAACACTGCCCGGCAAAAAAAAGCATACCGCTCCGCATCATCAAAATGCCCGTATAAACCTCTTCTGTTAAAATAATACTGATTGTCTATCAAGTAGATTTTTTTACGTTTCAGCTTTTCCAGACCGCAATATTGATTGCGCCAACCCACCGGTACGGTAAACTCTTTTTTTAACTTGACAATATCTTCCTTGTATTCTGCCGGAATTTCCTGATGCTTAGGTAAAATCACCTGCACGTTAATTTTTTGGCTGGCTAACGCCTGCGGTAACGAGCCAATAACATCTCCCAAACCACCTGTTTTTACAAAGGGAGCCGCTTCTGAAGCCACAAAAAGCACATTCACACTCTCACCCCATTTTTTCTTTAATTAAGCGTTCAGCGTTCAGCTAAATCACCGTCTTCTTGCCTACAACCACCGGGTAGTTTGGCTCACCTTTTAATCTTTTACCTTTGGTAATCCGTACTTCTTTATCTAAAATTACATTTTCCAGTACTACATTTTGCTCAATTTCTGTTTTTTGCATAATAATGCTATTTTTAATCAAAGCTCCTTTATGCACCTTTACTCTTCTGAATAAAATACTATTTTCCACCACCCCGTCAATAATGCAAGCATTAGCTACCAAAGAATTGTTAACTTTAGCATTTTTCATATATTTCACCGGCGGTCCGTCTTTTACCTTGGTATAAATTAAACCAGGATTAAAAAATAAATCTTGCCACACTTCTTGGTTAAGTAAATCTAAGCTATGTTGATGATAACTTTCAATAGAATCAATTTTAGCCAAATAACCTTGATGCCGGTACCCGCAGATATTCAAGGTAGCTAAATTTTTGATAAAACCATCTTTTACCAAATCATAATACCCTCTGGCAACAGAAGCATTAATTAAATCTAGCAGTAAAGATTTAGCCATCATATAAATCCCGACTGATCTTTTGTTAAATTTCTTATTAAATAATCGCCGCTTTTTCGATATCGAAAAATCTGCTTCTATCTCAATCATGTCTGCTATTTGATTGTTTTCACCTAAATCAAGCATCAATCCCCGGTTAAAAAATTGCTCTTCTATCTCTTTATTTTTATCTTTTTCTCTATAGACAATAGTAATATCTGCTTTGTTTTTTAAGTGAAAATTTAACACCTGCTCAAAATCAAAATTACAAACCAGATTAGCATCAGAAATAACTACATATTCTTGTTTGCTTTTATAGATATAATCTAAGTTATTATATAAACTTTGCAAAAATCCTTTATATATACTGGTATCTTCTTTCAAATTACCAGGATGAAACATAAATAAGCCATCCCGTTTACGATCTAAATCCCAATCTTTACCTGATTGTAAATGATCTACCAAAGCCCGGTATTTGTTTTTGGTAAAAATACTGATATTCTTAATGCCGGCATTAACCATGCTGGATAAAATAAAATCAATTAGCCGGTAACGCCCGGCAAACGGCACCGCAGCATCCGGGCGATGCAGTGTAATTCCTTTTAATAAATCTTCCTCTGCACTAAGGTTGATAATTCCCATCACGTTTTTCATGTCAATATCTCCCCGGTATTAAAACCGATTCCTTTGAATCCCTCAAATTCTTTACTGCTACGCCGGACCACTTTTTGATGACAAGAAATATCTGTACCGGTAATACTTTTACCTAACACAGTTATCCCCGCTTCAGAATAGCATTGTTGGCAACCCGCTTCTTGGCAACTAACTTGGCAGCCATCTGCTATGGTAACTCCTTCACAAATAATCGCCTTTTTAATAACCACATCAGAGCCTATTTTAACATTAGGCATAATAATAGCATCTTTTATTGTTGTGCCTGTCCCCACATATACACCGGGAAATAATACCGAACGAGTCACTGAACCGTGGATCACACAACCCTCATTAACTAGCGAACGACACACTTTTGCCGTTGCAGACAAATATTGAGGTGGTTGATTGGGATTAACTGAATATATTTGCCAATTAGTATCGTATAAATCTAACTGGGGGTATTCATCCAGCAAGTCCATATTGGCTTCCCAAAGACTTTGGATAGTACCCACATCTTTCCAGTACCCTTCGAACGGGTAGGCATACATTCGTTGCTTCTGTTTGAGCATTTTGGGATTAATATCTTTGCCAAAATCATTGCTGGAAGTAGGATCTTGTTCATCTTGTTGTAAATACTCTTTGAGTACCTCCCAACTAAAGATATAAACACCCATAGAAGCTAGGTTGCTTTTAGGTTTAGCCGGCTTCTCTTCAAATTCCAGTACTTTCCCGTTCTCGTTGGTATTTAATATGCCAAACCTGCTGGCTTCCGCCCACGGCACTTCAATAACCGCTATAGTAGCTTCCGCTTTTTTTTCTTTGTGATAATCTAACATTAAAGAATAATCCATTTTATAAATATGATCACCGGAAAGAATTAACACGTAATTAGGCTGATACGAGTCAATAAAATCCATGTTTTGCAAAATAGCGTTAGCCGTTCCTTTATACCATTCGCCGCCTTCTTTACGCATATAAGGAGGTAGCAAGGCCACACCCCCGTTTTTACGATCCATGTCCCAAGAGCCACCAATGCCGATATAAGTATTGAGCGCTAAAGGTTGGTATTGGGTCAATACGCCTACTGTATCCAGACCGGAATTATAGCAATTACTCAGTGTGAAATCAATAATGCGGTACTTACCTCCAAAAGGCACCGCCGGTTTAGCCAACTTTTGAGTTAAAACACCCAGTCTACTACCTTGCCCACCGGCTAAAATCATTGCTACACAATCTTTCTTACGCAAATCATCACCCCGTTTCAATTAGTTTTAAAAATATTACTGCTAACGGCGGAAGCTTAACTTCCAATAAATAAGGCTGATTATGCCAAAACTGGTCTACACTTTTTAATACGCCATCATTTTTCTGCCCAGAACCCCCGTACATTTCCAAATCACTATTAAATACTTCCCGGTATAACCCTGCTTGCGGTACACCAACCCGGTATCCGGTCCGCACCACCGGCGTAAAATTGCAAACAACGATCATAAAATCACCCGGAGTTTTACCCTTTCTCATAAAAGTTACTACACTTTGACTAGCATCATCAGCATCAATCCATTCAAAACCCTGCCAACTATGGTCTAATTCCCACAAAGTATTTTCTCTTTGATAGTAATGGTTAAGCGTCTGCACATAATGATGCAGTTTAGCATGCAGATCATATGTTAATAAGTGCCAATCAAGACTATCTTGATATTGCCACTCAATAAACTGACCAAATTCTCCCCCCATAAATAACAGCTTTTTTCCGGGATGAGCAATCATATAGCCGTATAACAAGCGCAAGTTTGCAAATTTTTGCCAATAATCACCTGGCATTTTGTTCAGCAAAGATTTTTTATAATGAACAACTTCATCGTGAGATAATGGCAACACAAAATTCTCAGAAAATGCGTACATAAAAGAAAATGTAATTAAATGATGCTTGTTTTTACGGTAAATAGGATCTGTCTCCATGTAACGCAAGATATCATTCATCCAGCCCATGTTCCACTTATAATTATAACCTAATCCACCCAAGTAAGTAGGCATAGTCACCAACGCCCACTGGGTAGATTCTTCTGCAATCATCATCGCTTCTGGATAACTGGCAAAAATAGCTTTGTTTAGTTTTTTCATAAAATCTACTGCTGCTAAGTTTTCATGACCGCCATATTTATTAGGAAGCCACTGGTCATCTTCTTTAGCAAAGTTAAGATACAACATCTGAGCCACTGCATCCACTCTTAAGCCATCAATATGAAAAACGTCAAACCAAAACATAGCATTGGAAATCAGAAAACTCTGCACTTCCGGGGTATCAAAATCAAAATTAACTGTTCCCCACTCCAGATTATCACTACGCACTATATTTTCATGTTCGTAAAGAGCAGTACCATCAAACTGGGCTAACCCGTGAGCATCTTTACAAAAATGACCAGGTACCCAGTCTAAAATTACCCCGATACCCCTTTGGTGACACTGGTCTATAAAATACATAAAATCATGCGGGGTACCATAACGACTGGTAACCGCATAGTATTCAGTAGCTTGATACCCCCAAGAGCCATCATAAGGGTGTTCCGCCAGCGGCAGTAGTTCTATATGGGTATAACCCATCTTAACCACATAATCCACCAGTTGATGTGCCAATTCTCTATAAGAATAGAACTTGTTTTCTTTTTTTCTGCGCCAAGAGCTTAAATGTACTTCATAGATTAATACTGGTTGTTGATAGGTAGGAGTGAGTTGTTTCCGCTTTAACCATTCTTGATCATGCCACTGGTAATCTTGTAAAGAAAATACAATAGAAGCAGTTTTAGGTCGCTGTTCGGAATAAAAACCATAAGGGTCAATTTTAAATAGTATTTCATTTTGATAGGTATGAATTTCGTATTTGTACAAGTCGCCTTCTTTTAAATCCGGTATAAAAATCGACCACACGCCCGATTGATCAATTTTTTCCAGGACATGCTTTCCGCCCTGCCAGTGGTTAAAATCTCCCACTACCCGTACTTCCCGGGCATTAGGAGCCCACACAGCAAAGCGCACACCATTAGAGCCATCCCGTTGAGTTAAATGAGCCCCCAACATCCAATAGCTACGAAAATTAGTGCCTTCATGATATAAATACAAATCATATTCATTCAAGTTCGAAAGCAACATACAATCCACTTCCAAGCACCAAATTTTTTGTTATTTCATCACTTTTCAAACACTTCCTCTAGGGTTAGTATAATTTAACAAAGTTGCTGTGTCAATATATAAATTTTACATAGAAAACCACCCTTGATCAAGGGTGGTTTTCTATTACATATAACATTCCCTACTGTTGTTGTTGAGGAGTGTCCAGCTTAGCAGATTGATTTATTTGATCCATTTGACCGTTAGCTAAAGCTTGCTCCGCGTAAGCAACCATTCTTTTAGTCATATTACCACCAACATAACCGTTCACCCGACTGGGTAATTGACCTTTATCCATTTGTTGATAATTAGAAATCCCCAGTTCATTAGCAATCTCATATTTCATTTTATTAAGAGCACCAGACGCCCCCGCTTTTACAGGTTGATTGTTATTACTAGTCATTAATAATCGCCTCCTTTTAAAATTTTATTTTCTTCAGGTTCTAACTTTATTATGGTTTAATTTTAAAAGATAATACCTGAAAAAATATAGTAAACTTGACATTAGCAAACAGAGCAACCTGTTTTTTTATAAGTGCGTGTTCAAAAAGTCCTTAAACAACAAATATTTTTCTGAAATAAGTAGGAAATGCACCATCGCAGGTTGAA
>JAJOKO010000070.1 GCA_021129825.1 Desulfotomaculum sp.
GTAGGTGTTAAAAGTTATTTGTTGAAATTTGTTCAAAAGTACTTGACGGTTACACCTCTTTGCCTTTTTATCTTTTTATCATGGTTTTTATCATATTTAATCAGCGTTTATCAGCGTCTATTCTTTGACGTGATCTTGCCATTTTATAATAAGCATGTATTTGTTTCTTTGAATATGATATAATTATGAACATGAAAAGGAAGACAAGAAGGTCTAGAGATAGGTGCCACTAAAAATTGATGCCCTTGACAAAGTAAACTCTAAGAACGGTTTTTAAAGGTTTCAACCGACAGTTTAACGCATAAAAACAGCAATCAACAAAGGAAGTGGGATAAATTGGTTAACAAGCAGTGGCATCCGGTGTTTTTAGCGGCTTTACGTGAAAGTTTGCAGGATGCTCAACCGGGCGATATTGAAATTGAAGCCGAAGTAGCTTTGTCCTCACGCCCGCTGGACGTAGATTTTGTAGTGATTAAGAAAAATAAAAAAGCAAAACTTCGGCATCCCCTTGCCCAAATATTCAAAAGCTATAACTTGTTAGAATACAAATCACCACCAGACTATTTAGAAGCCAACGATTTTGATAAAGGTCAGGCGATTGCTTTTCTTTACAAAGCATTGCGGCACCCCAAATTAACCACCTTGAATGAATTCACCTTTACTTATATTAGTAGCAACCGACCGCAGGCGATGTTGACCATGTTAAAAGAAAGAAAACTGGCTATTATAAAAAACGAGCCTGTTCCGGGAATTTACAAGATATCTAAAGCAGATTTTCCAATACAAATAGTAGTTTTGAATGAATTGACCAATCCGGCAACAACCTACATGTTCTCGGCATTTTTAACTGCTGCCAAACGGAGCAAGATTTCGGGAACAGCCCTGATATTAAGAAAATATCTGCAAGAACCTGAAAATCATAATTTAAAAGAACTGATCGACTTTATGTTTAAAAATGAAATAGTATTCCCAGAAGAAATTGAGGAGGTGATTAAAATGCCTTACAGTGCTGAAGAAACAGAAAAATTCCGAAAATTAACAGATGCGCACCCGTTTTTTTTGAAATGGGCCGGGGATATTAAAGCGGCAGGGCGGCAAGAAGGGCGGCAAGAAGGGCGGCAAGAAGGGCGGCAAGAAGGGCGACAAGAATTGATTTGCCGTTTTTTAGAAAGCAAATTTGGTTCAGATTCTCTTCTATTGCAGCAGACATTACAGAACATTACTGATTCAACGGTATTAAGCGAAACGATCACCCGGTTATTTTCTGCTAATTCTCTGGAAGCGGCCCGTGAAATTGTAAAAAAAACCACCAGGGACGCTTTTGACGGTTAACCGGAAACACAGTAATATTTCATTTAAGACCGGTAGAGGAAATTATCTTTGCCGGTCTTTGACTTTTCTCTATCCCTATTTTTAAAATTCGCAATTATTTCTTTGTATGGCGGTCATTGAAAGCAAATTAAGTCACCCTTTTCGGTGCCGGTTTGTCTGCACCGGCCTGCGGTTAGTTCTAAAACCGTTTTAGCATTACGCACTACCGGACCAAAACGATAAGGTGGGATCGTGTGTAATATGCGGATTACCCGGTTTTCTTGGTTTAAAAAAATAATATCAAGCGGATACTTCATAAACCAAGTGTGAATTGATGAGCAGGGTTTGATTAACAAAGCCTGATTTTCCGGTAACAAATTAGTACCGATCAAACCTTTAAAGCGTTTTCAAAAAGTTTCTGCTAAGAACACTTCTTGGGCTAAAGTTATTTTTTTACTTACATTATGGACTGGCAATATAATCAGCACCTTAAAAGTTGAAAGCTCTGCTTAATTGAATGGCAGCCGGTCCCAACAACACAATAAAGATAGCCGGGAAAATAAACAGTACCATCGGAATCAGCATTTTTATCGGTGCTTTCATCGCTTTTTCTTCAGCGCGTTGACGACGTTTTTGCCGCATTTCTTTGGATTGCAAGCGGAGCACGTTACCAATGCTGATGCCTAACTGGTCAGCCAAGATGATTGATCCGATAAAACTGGAGAAGTCATTTACTGCTAACCGGTCAGCCATCTCGCGTAGTGCTTGTTGGGGTGGCTTTCCAATTTTATAAATATCTCCACGCGGTCCGATGCTACTAATTTCTACAAGTTTCTCCTGATGATTAACTGTATAAATTATCCGTAAATTACTAAGGGAATACCGGTAGTCTTGAGCATTGTTTGTTAATGGTTTGATGTGATTTCCGCAAACAGGATTTTGGCGGATAGCTTCTATTGCGGTAGCTAGCCGCTTTTGCACAATCCGGTCTTGTACGTCTTAAGTATTTTTCAGCTTGTCGGGATAAGTGTATTTTAAAAACGGAGTTCTTTTTTAAGATCATCCCAGTCCGTCCATTCCCCGCGGGCGATTTCTGCTTTGCCGGTTTCAATAATGGTAATTTCTGCTGGTGTTAATTCTTTATTATTATCAGGTGTGAAGATGATCTTATTATTTATGGTTACCCATTTACCGTTAGTTTCTCCAATTACTTTTTTGATAAAGGCAATTTTTTCTGGTAGTGCCAACGCCTCAAATTCTTCGAAAATTTTTTCTACAGCTAAAGACATTTTATAAGCATCCCTTCATTGAAAATTAAGTATTTATAGATATTATGATTAACCGCATTATAGCATTTGCGATGTTTAACGGTCAAGAAAGCAAGCGGTGTAACTTTATTTTTAATTAAAAAATGGTTATAATTAAGCAATTGACGGGGTTGCTTATAAAAAGAATATTGGCTTGTCTACCCAGATTATAAAACAGCCAGTGTGTATATTTTAGATAAAAACAAAACATACGCTACGCCGGTAGTGTACGGGGTAGAGGAACAGGTTAAAGTTAGTATTTTTGAAGATTTAATAGTAGATTTAAAAACAGTTTTTGCTGAATAGATTTAGTTTTTTTATATTTCCACCAGCCTATTTTTAACAGCCCAAAGGGCCGCCTGGGTGCGGTCTTGAACAGTTAATTTATGGAAGATATTAGTCAAGTGATTTTTCACTGTTTTTTCGCTGATGTATAGTGTGCCGGCGATTTCTTTGTTGGATAAACCCAAGGTTACTTGTTGGAGCACTTCCACTTCCCGGCGAGTTAAATTGTGCTGTTTAGGAGCAGTGATTGGATTTTGCTGCTCGCCGGCGGGCGCAGATGGTTTTATTGACGCATCCAGACTTTTTAATTTTTTAAATACTTTAGCGACCATAGCCGGCGGGATAAAAGATTGCCCAGTAGCCACTCCCCGGATAGTATTGATCAAGTCATCCGGGCGCACATCTTTTAAGACATAACCGGCAACCCCGCAACGAATCATTTCAAATAAATAATCTTCCTGTTCGTGGATGGTCAAAGCAATAATGCCAATAGCCGCATTTTCTGATTTTATAATTTTGGTAGCTTGGATACCGTCCACATTAGGCATATTAATATCCATTAAAATAATATCTATCGCTATAGACCGGGCTAGTTTAATAGCTTCGGCCCCGTCGGCAGCTTCGCCCACTACTGTTATATCCGGTTCAATAGAAAGTATTTTAACTAACCCTTCGCGTAACAGGGCATGATCGTCAGTAATTAATACTTTAATTTTTGCATCCATCAATAACTCGCTCCTTTCAGATGTTATTCCGGCGCAGGTAAACTTAAATTTATTTCAGTACCTTGCCCTGGGGTTGAATTTATTTGCCAGGTTCCTTTTAATAATTGCAGGCGCTCTCTCATGCCGATGATACCAAATTTCTGCTGGTTTTTTTCTGCCAGTGCTTGTTCTACATTAAAGCCACGACCGTTATCCCGGATGACGACATTCACTTTATTTGCTAAGAATTCCGTTTTAATTACTACCTGCTTAACTTGGGCATGCTTTCTGATGTTGGTCAGTGCTTCTTGAACTACTCTAAATAGGGCTACCTCCAGCACGGTGTCTAAGCGGCGTTCCCGACCTAAAATGGCAAACTGAACATAAATAGCGAATTCTTGCTGATATTGTTCGATATAGCGTTTTAAAGCAGGTACTAATCCTAAATCATCAAGCACCATCGGACGCAGGTCAAAGATGATTTTACGCACATCTTTAAGAGCATGGCGCACTACGTTAATTAAACCCAATAGTTCTGCGTGTATTTTTTGCGGGTCTTTCTCTAATAATTTTAAGCAAAATTCGGCTCTCATCACAATATTAGCCATACTTTGGGCCGGGCCATCATGAATTTCTCTGGCTACACGCTGGCGTTCTTCTTCCTGCGCTCTGATAATCGAGGTATCAAAGCCTTGCATTTGTTGTATTTCATCAATTTGTCCGGTGATTAAAGTTAAGTCATTACTTAAAAACTTTAAAGCCAGACCCACATTGGCAATTAATGCTTCAGATCGTTGCACGGTATCTTCTAAAACCTGCAAGGTGCGTTCTAAATTATCGCGCTGCAAGCGTAGCGATTTTTCTTTTTCTCGCTGGCTCAATAATTTTAATTGCTGTTGATGCGCTGTTTCGTAGGTCGCTTTGATTTGTTTTTCGGTATACTTGTTAAAATCACGATTGACCTGCATCAATTGCATCCGGGATTGCTCAGCTTGTTTTTCTAACGAATCAGTTTGCTGAATAGCCTTAGTGATTTCGTGTTTTAAATCTAATAATTCTTTTTTGACCCGTTCATATTCGTGGCGGGCGGATTCACCGATTTGATACACTTCTTCTTTACTGTTTTCTACTGCTTGAATTATTTTGCGCAATAATTTATCTAAAATATTAATATCCGCCACACTTAGCCACCCTCTGATAATTGTATTAGTGTTATTTTCAAGTTTGATCTTGCTGTAACGCTCTTAAATACAAACGACCTTTGCGAGTTATCTGATAATAAGTATGATTCATGTGTTTAGTCCAATCTTTGGAGCGATGGTAATTTTTCAGCATAGTGCCACTTACTTTTGCTAACAAATTTTTCTTTAGTAATATTTCCAGGCGCTCCCGGGCTTCTGCTACTTCAATGCCAATATTGATACCCAGGCGCCAAGCGTATTCCGGTCCGGCATAATTTATAAATTTAAGAATAGCCAAATCGGTAGCATCTTCTCTCTCCAGATCCAGATAGCCTTTTTCCAGTAGTAATTGATACAGTTGCCGGGCGGTATTGGTACATAGTAAAAGATATTCTGCATAAAGATGCGCATCTTCTTGCTGTTGTTGATCATTATCGGGATGTTGCTGCTGAATATTAAGCATTTGCTGAAGTTCTTGTAAATCTTTTAAACAGTTTTTTAATTGATCAATATTAGCACAAATATAATTTAACTCGTGTAACCTTTTAGCCAACCGGGGTATCTGATCCAGATCAGCGCCAATACTGGCAGTGGCTAAAAGTGCTTGGATTTCATCTCGCTCTTTAATGATATCATGGATTATCGCCCAAATTTCTGGTTCGCTAAAATATTTATTATTAAAAATTAATAGATCACTCATTGTTATAACACCTTTTCATAAAGTATATTATTAAATTAGATGGTTAAGTGCTAATTTCCTGCTAAAAAGTATATCAATTGCAGGGAATATTTGATATAATCAATTCACTAACTATGAGGAGGCGTTTTTTGTGAAGAAAAGAAAAGGTTTTTTGGTGACTATGTTGGCACTAACATTATCTTTTAGCATGGTATTTGCGGCGACTGCAGGACCGGTGGCGGATGTAGAGAGAGAGGTGCTGGTTGATAAGTTAACTGATTATACGGAACAGTTTGACCCGGGATTTTTCAAATATACTGCCGGCAGCATGTATTTTCAAATTGAGCGTTTTGGCGGTAGTTTAGTTGAGGATATGGCAGATGTAGCAGGTAATAGCTTAACCATGGATTACAAACTAAATACTCTTGAAGAAAAAACATTTTTTGATTTTTTGTTAGAAACAGCAGCGGAACCGGTTCAAGGGCAAGTTTTTATAGATGGCGATAAACTGATTTTCAGCAAAAATATAATAGAAATGTTAGCTGATATAGCACCAGCGACGATAGATACCGGTAAATTGACACCGGAGATAGAGTTTATCTATTTGTTTGAACAGTACGGGTTTGATCAATTGTGGCAAGATCTGATTACTTATAGTCAAGGACAGTTGCCGGAAAGAGAACAAGCATTGTTAGAGTTTTTGATAGCAGCGGTACCATATGAATATTTCACCATTGCTGATGGGAAATTAACGTTAACATTAGATCAGGCCGGTTTTGAAGAGGTTATTTACCAATTATTGCAGAAAGTCAAGAATGAAAAAGAGTGCTTTGCAGATATTGTGGTTAATTTAATGGCTCCCGTTTTTAGTGATCCGAACATGCCGGATGATCTTGATCCGGAACAAATGCGGGCCGATATAATTGAGGGTATTGAACAAGCGGTAGCGGCGGAAATGTTCCCGGGTCGGGCAGAAATAAGCATGATGGCTGCTTTTATTCAGGTTAAGGAATTTATTTACCAAGTAGATATTATTCCCGGTGGTCAAGAACGATTTGAAGTAGCATTTGATTTGCGACCTGCTAGTAGTGCTACCGGATTAATTGAATTTGGCGGTGAAACTTCCGGTAAGCAGGATGATTTTAAAGGAGCGTATTACTTTAAATTAGACATTACCACTATCGATAATGTTCAAGTAACGGCAGATTTAATTGCTAACACTCATTATCAAGGACCAACCGGGGCAACAGATTTGGTGATGCTAGCCAAGGCCCAAGATTTAAACAGTGGGGAAGTGTTTTTAGATTTAAAAATCACTGGTGAAGGAACGGACCGCGTTGAACCCGGTTTAGTAGTGGCTACCCCGGTATTAACGGCTACTAACAGTGTGAATATAGAAGATATTACTAAGGAAGTTGTTTTGGATGAGGGAAGACCTATAATAGTCAATGGTGAAGTTGTTTTGAGCGAAGTACCACCGGTCATAAAAGATGGTCGTACGCTGGTGCCGGTGAGGACAGTAGCTGAAGCTTTGGCTTGTCAAGTGGAATGAATTGAACCCAATACAGTGCGAATTACTAAAGATGATATTGTTATTTCTATGGATATAGGTAGTGAAGTATATTTTATAAATGGTGTGGAAAAAACTTTAGATGTGCCGCCTTATGTAAAAGATGGTCGTACGATGGTACCGTTAAGGATGATAGCGGAAGCATTAGGGGCCAAAGTAGAATTTGACGCTGAGATGGAATTAGTGTTTATTGATATGCCATAATTTAGCAATCGGCTTGTAAACAATTGATTGGTATGCTATACTGTTTAAGGATTGTGTCTTTTAAAGGGGTATTTTCTAAGGAGTGGGTCGAGCCCACTCCTTAATTTATCGTTAAGAGGAAAGGGGACACACCGTTTCACGGAATGTCCCCATCAATTAAAAGGGTTGATATGATGATTAAAGCTACTATTGATGCTCAGGTGGCGGAATTAATGTTGCCGCTTGTGGCATCAACAAACCTAGAGTTGGTGGAAGTGACCTATACTAAAGAAGGTTCTCAATGGTACTTGCGGGTGTTTATTGATAAACCAGGTGGGATAAACATAGCTGATTGTCAAGAGATATCGGGTAAACTGGAAGAAATCTTGGATGAAAAAGATTTTATTTTGCAAGCTTATATTTTAGAAGTATCTTCACCGGGGATAGAACGTTCTTTGAAAAAGCCAGCAGATTATATAGGAGGAAAAAAATGAGCACTGAGCTTTTGAGAGCTATACATGATTTAGAAAAAGAAAAAGGCATTGCGGTAGATATTCTTTTAGAAGCAATAGAAGCAGCGTTGTTATCAGCTTATAAACGCAATTTTGGTTCGATGCAGAATGCCCGGGTGGTTATTGAGCAGGAAACGGGAGTTTTTCAGGTGTTTGCTCAAAAAACAGTAGTAGCAGGTACTGAAAATCCTAAATTAGAAATTTCTTTGGCGGATGCTCAGGTTATTAATCCTAATTATAATTTAGGTGATATTATAGAAACAGAAGTAACTCCTAGGGATTTTGGACGGATAGCAGCCCAAACTGCTAAGCAAGTAGTAGTTCAGCGAATTCGGGAAGCAGAGCGTAATATTATTTATGAAGAATATGCCGATCGTGCCGGCGAAATTATAACCGGAATTATTCAGCGCATTGAACAGCGGAATGCTTATATTGAATTAGGTAAAACTGAAGCAGTGTTAACGCCGCCAGAGCAAATGCCGGGTGAAAATTATTATCCGGATATGCGCTTAAAAACATACATAGTGGAAGTACGTAAAACTAATAAAGGACCGCAAATTTTACTTTCGCGTACGCACCCGGGTTTATTAAGGAGATTATTTGAATTTGAAGTACCAGAGTTGCGGGAAGGTTTAATTGAATTAAAGTCTGTATCCAGAGAAGCGGGGGCGCGTTCTAAAATCGCAGTATCCTCTAAAGATGAAAATATTGATCCGGTGGGTGCCTGTGTGGGCTCTAAGGGGATGCGAGTTCAAAGTATTGTAGATGAGTTGAATGGCGAAAAAATAGATATAGTTGAATGGGATACGGATGCCTCCAAGTTTATAGCTAACTCGTTGTCGCCATCCAAAGTGGTAGCGGTAGAAGTATGGGAAGATGAAAAAATAGCCCGGGTGATTGTCCCGGATTACCAACTTTCTTTAGCTATTGGTAAAGAAGGTCAAAATGCTCGTTTGGCAGCAAAATTGACTGGTTGGAAAATTGATATAAAAAGCGAAACACAAATGAAAGAAATTTATGCTCAGTATGATCAATATGACCACGAACAGAATGACCACGAACAGGCTGTTGCTAAAGACTAATTTGGAGTGCTGTTATGCCTAAATGCAAAAAACAACCAGTGCGCATGTGTGCCGGTTGCAGACAATTGAAATTCAAAAAAGAATTATTACGAGTAGTACGTACTCCTGAAAAGGGTATTGAAATAGATTATACTGGCAAAAAAACTGGTCGAGGGGTCTATATTTGCCAGCAACTGGTCTGTTTAGAAAAAGCCAATAAAGGGAAACGATTAGAAAAAGCATTAAGAAGCAGTGTTAACAAGGAAATTTATGAAGCGCTAAGGCAAGCACTGGTGGCTGGTATTAGTCGGGAGGAATAACTGGAGTTGAACAACAAAGCAATGGATTTACTGGGGTTGTGCCAAAGAGCTGGCAAAGTATTATCCGGTGATTGTTTGGTGAAATCTAAAATCAAAAGCAAAAAAGCTAAATTAGTATTGTTGGCTACTGATGCTTCCAGTCGTACTAAAAAAGAATATTTGTATTTGGTCCAAGTTAATAATATTTCAATGATAGAGGTGAGTACCAAAATAGAGTTAGGACGGGCGATAGGTAAGTCGCCGCGGGCGGCAGTAGCAATTATAGACGATGGGTTTGCCAAAGTTATTGATAAATTAATCCAAAAAAAAATGGATATTTCGAAAGGAAATCAGGATGAAAGTTAACATGCTGATTTAACGGGGGTGGATATATGACAAAAATAAGAGTACATGAATTAGCTAAAGAACTGAATATGGAGAGCAAAGTAGTGATAGAAAAATTAGCTGCTTTAGGTGTTGATGTTAAGTCCCAATTGAGCGTGGTGACGGAGCAAGATGTCCGAAAATTAAAAAACAATATCCAAAGTGATAAAAAAAGTGCTGTTCAGCCTAAAAAAAGTCAAAATAATATTAATAAAAAGAAGCCTAAAGAGCATGGGATGGTCGGGCGGGTACCTGCACGTCCGCCGGATCGTCGCTTTAATGAACGTGCTCAAAAACAACCAACAAAGCTTGCTGCTGACTCTACAACAGAGAATAAAGGACCATTAACAATCCCAAAGAAAGAGGAAAGAAAACCCCAAGCAAGTGCGGCACCTAAGTCTGCTAAAAGCGATGCCGGTAGGCAGCAGCCTAAAGATAAACTTGCCCCGTCAACTAAAGATCGCCGGGGGGGTTGGCAAGATCAACGCAAAAAAACCACTGGTGAATTTAAGTTTCGTCCGTACAAGAAAAAACAGTATAGAAAACATAAATCTAAAGGGGTAAAACAGTTGCCGGCGCAACCAGTGAACAAAAAACCGGTTACTATTCCGGAAAGTCTTACGGTGCAAGCGCTGGCTGAAAAGTTGCGTCTTACTGCGGCAGATGTAATCAAATCCTTAATGGGGTTTGGCTTGATGGCTACTATCAATCAAGAAATTGATGCCGATACCGCTACTTTGATAGCAGATAAATTTGGTTACGAAGTTTTAGTTGAAATTAAAGCAGATCTTGAAGAAACGGTAATGGCGGAACAGGCTGATGAACAGGCTGAATTAAAACAACGCTCTCCGGTGGTTACTATTATGGGTCATGTTGATCATGGTAAAACTTCGTTGCTTGATGCTATCCGGGAGACAAATATAATTGCTACTGAAGCGGGTGGCATAACCCAGCATATTGGTGCTTATCAAGTTGAAAAAAATGGTAAAGAGATTACCTTTTTGGATACACCGGGGCATGCTGCTTTCACCTCCATGCGTGCTCGTGGGGCTCAAATAACGGATATTGCTATTTTGGTAGTGGCTGCTGATGACGGGGTGATGCCTCAAACCATCGAAGCTATTAATCACGCCAAAGCGGCCGGTGTGCCGGTGATAGTGGCTATCAATAAAATTGATAAACCGGGTGCCAATCCCGATCAAGTGCACCAAGAACTTGCTAATCACGGTTTGGTAGTGGAACAATGGGGCGGCGAGGTAATTAGTGTAGAAGTTTCGGCTAAAAAACGTACCGGTTTAGAAGATCTGTTAGAAATGATTTTATTGGTGGCTGAAGTAGCTGAATTAAAGGCTAACCCGGACCGGTTAGCCCGGGCGGTAGTGGTAGAAGCGGAGTTAGATAAAGGTAGAGGTCCGGTAGCCACAGTACTGGTGCAGAATGGTACTTTAAAAGTAGGCGATCCGGTGGTAGTAGGGAATGCTTCAGGCCGGGTACGGGCAATGATGGATTACCGGGGCAGACGGGTGCAGCAAGCAGGTCCTGCTACTCCGGTGGCGGTATTAGGATTAAATAGTGTGCCGGAAGCAGGCGATGTTTTAGTAGCGGTGCAAGAAGAAAGAACAGCCCGGGCTGTTGTCGAAAAACGTTTAAATCAAAAACGGGCAGATGGATTAAAATTAACTGCTAAACTTTCATTGGAAGACTTGTTTGATCAAATCCAACAAGGTCAGGTTAAGGAATTACCAATTATCGTGAAGGCAGATGTATATGGTTCGGTGGAAGCGATAGACCAAGCTTTGGGTAAATTATCCACTGATGAAGTTAAAGTTGCGGTAGTACACGGTGATGTAGGTGCGATTACTGAAACAGATATCATGTTAGCATCAGCTTCTAACGCTATTATTATTGGTTTTAATGTACGACCGGATATTAATGCTCGTCAAGCGGCTGAAACGGAAAAAGTTGATTTGCGTCTGTACCGGATAATCTATGATGCTATTGAAGATATCAAAGCAGCTATGGGTGGTTTGCTGGATCCGGAGTATCAAGAAGTGATCTTGGGTAGAATTGAAGTGCGGAAAACATTTAAAGTTTCCAAAGTTGGTACTATTGCTGGTGCTTATGTAGTAGAAGGCAAAATCACTCGTGATGCCGGGGTTAGAATTGTTCGTGATGGCATTGTGATTCACGAAGGAAAACTAGATACTTTAAAACGATTTAAAGACGATGCTAAAGAAGTAGCCCAAGGATATGAATGTGGTATTACTATTGAAAACTTTAATGATGTTAAAGAAGGCGATGTTTTGGAAGCCTATACGACAGAAACTATTAAACGGGAACTGGTGTAAATAAAAGCGAAAGTCAAGGAACGAGGAACGAGGATAAAGGAACTAGGAAGAACCTAGAACCTAGAACCTCGTACCTAGAACCTTGCACTTCGCACTTCGAATGGAGTGTGTTTAATGTCACACCGGGCTAATAGATTAGCAGAAACAATCAAAAAAGAAATTTCTTCTATCATTCACCAGGGATTAAAAGATCCCTGTGTGGGCTTTGCTAGTGTGATTGCGGTTGATGTTGTCCGTGATTTGCGTCATGCTAAAATATATATTAGTGTGCTGGGTGATGCGAATCAAAAAAAAGATACGTTAGTAGCACTTGAGCGAGCCCGGGGTTTTATTCGTACCGAGCTTGGTAGAAGAATCAAATTACGTTATACTCCGGAATTGCAATTTGAGCTTGATGATTCTATCAATCATGCTACTAAAATAATGAAGTTATTGCGTGAAGTTAACCAAGAAGGGAATTAGTGAGCAGAATGAATGATTTTAAAGCAGTAGTGCAGGCTATGGATGCTGCTCAAAATATTATTATATCCGGTCATATGATGCCTGATGGTGATAGTATTGGCTCTACTTTGGCTTTGGGTTTAGCTTTGCAAAAAACAGGCAAAAAAGTGACGATGATTAGTCCGGATGCTGTACCGCTAACGTATTCTTTTTTACCGGGAGTAAATAAAATTGAACATGGTTTACCAGTAAACACTATCCAGTATGATACGTTTTTTATGCTGGATTGTTCGGTGCCGGATCGCTTGGGGGATCAAGTTAAAACATTATTGAATCAAAACATTAAGGTAGTGAATATAGATCATCATAATAATGTGATTCCTTTTGCCAATGTCAGCTATATTGATAACCAGGCAGCTGCTACCGGCGAAATTATTTATGACTTGTTAATAGCGACAGGGATTGAAATAGACTTGGCTATTGCTGTGAACTTATACACCACCATGGTGACAGATACCGGTTCTTTTCAGTATGAAGCTACTACACCGGCAACTCATCGCCGGGTGGCTGCCTTACTGGAATACGGCATTAATGTGCCTGAAATTTCCAAGCGGTTGTTTTTAGAAAAACCGTTAGAAGTCTTCCAAGTATTGCAAAAAGCATTGCCTACTTTAACACAATCTGCTTGTGGTAAAGTAGCTTGGATATCGCTGAATTGGGCCAGTCGTCAAAGTATTGGGGCTAAAGATGAGCATACGGAAGAATTGGTAAACTATCCGCGCAGTATTAAAGGGGTAGCAGTAGCGTTAATGTTCAGAGAATCAGCACCGGGGATAGTTAAAATCAGTCTCCGCTCTAATAATAGTGTCGATGTCAGTAAAGTGGCCACTGCATTTGGTGGTGGCGGGCATAAACGAGCAGCCGGCTGTTTGATAAAAGGAAACATAGAGAAAATAAAAGAGCAATTGATTGAAGCAGTTATGGAAGTAGTATAAAAATAAGCTTTCAGCGGTCAGCTTTCAGCTAATTAATTAAATTTAGGTGATTTTAGTGTCTGTATCCGGTATTATCAATATTATGAAACCAGCTGGCATTACTTCGCATGATGTGGTGGATGTAGTACGCCGGAAATTCAAGCTTAAAAAAGTAGGGCATACCGGTACTTTGGATCCCGCTGCTACCGGGGTATTGCCAATTTGTGTCGGGCGGGCTACTAAAATTGCTCAATATATTACCGGTGCAGACAAGGCTTATCGTGCCGAAATAACTCTTGGTATTAGTACAGATACGCTGGATGCTGAGGGGACTGTTTTAAAAACAATAGATGCTGCCGCTATTACCGAAGATCTATTTAAAGTAGCTTTAAGCAGTTTTAAGGGAGACATTGAACAAATACCGCCGATGGCTTCAGCAATAAAAATCGGGGGCAAGAAGCTGTACGAACTACAGCGTCAAGGTCAAGAGATTGAGCGGCCTGCTCGTAGCGTCACCATCTATGATTTAAAATTAGTAAAATCTACCGGCTGGGGTACTGCTCACCCCCGGGCATTGTTAGATATTAAGTGTTCTAAAGGAACTTATATTCGCACCATTTGCCAAGATATTGGCAACAAACTGGGGGTTGGCGCGCACATGAGTTCTTTGGTGAGAACGGCAGTAGGTAATTTTAAACTGGCAGAGGCGATTACTTTAGCCGGGTTAGAAAAATTAACCGTTCCCACTGATGTGTTGATCAGCATCGATACGGCACTGGATCAATATGCAGTAGTGCTAATGCACCATCAAGCAGTAAAATCAGTGTTATCCGGTGCTAAATTGTATCCACCCGGAGTATTAAATATGCCGGATAAATTACAGGCGGGGCAATTAGTGCGGTTAAAAGACCAGCAGCAGCTGATTGCTTTGGCAGAAGTGCAAATGGAACAGCAACCGGAATTAAGGGTGGTTTTCAAACCAATTCGGATGATCATGAGTTAGGTCACTAGCTAGATAAAGAATACGGTGTTTTAATATAATTTGTAGATGGGGAGGATTTACAATTTGTTATGAAGGATAATTTGTTAACGATAGGAATTCCAACTTATAATAGAAAAGAAGCTGTAGCCGAGCGGGTTAGGGAACTTATTGCGGCATCTGTACACGATATTGTTAATATCCTAATTATTGATAATAACTCACCCGATGGTACATTTGAACATTTGAAAAAGATTTGTGATAGTACAGGCATTCGGGTGTTAAAAAATCCGAAGAACCTTGGTGCTGTAGCCAACTTCGTAAGGCTTTTTCAAAAATGTCAAACCGAGTATCTGATAATAACATCAGATGAAGATCCGGTTATCCCATCTCAATTAGAGAGCTTAATCGCAATTTTAAGTGCTGATGATCTTAAAAATAAGCCATTATTTATTTCCCCCCAGTTTTTTCTTGCCGATTCAACAGATAAAAAGCCTTACCGTGGGGTGCAAAAGATTGACCTTATTTCTCCACAGCAGTTTCGTGGAGCTAGCTTTTACATGTCTGGCTTGGTTTATAAAGTTGCAGAGAGTAAACAGGCTTTGACTGATATCAAATTTCATATTAAACAACCGGGACAAGTTTACCCGTTGATATTACTGACTGCCGAGTTGCTTATGCGTGGACCTTGCTTTTGGTGGGATAAACCTTTGGCGGAGAAAAAGGCTCAACTTCCTACCTGTGCGGATGAGTCTCATGGCAAATATTATCATCTACCCGCACGTTGGCACCAACACAAGCTATTTGTTGATTTTTTTGAGGATAGAATTAAGAAGATCAATGATCTAGAAAAGAAGAAAATAGTAATACAGATGTTTCAAGCACAGCAGATGAATTTTATTTATGAACTGAGGCATTCAATACAGTTAGAACGTCCTGATATCCTGCCCTATTTTGATAAAGGAATGACAGCTCTCTATTGCAAAAATCAATGATTAGAAGATCTATAAAATAGTAGTTAGGTATCCTATAGTCAGCTAATCAGCCCCCTTGATGGGCTGGTCTTTACCCAAAAGTCGATTGACCGGACACAGAAAAGGGGAATAAAATAGCAATATTTATACAAAACAGCGAAGAGCCTTACTTTTTATATTTGATTTAAATCTTGCCTTTATTTATTTGTTTCAATAGAGTATGATATAGTTATGTCAGAATTATAATCTTAGACCGTCAGGAAGTGATCACCATACCATCAA
>JAJOKO010000133.1 GCA_021129825.1 Desulfotomaculum sp.
CCGGCCTACTACCTCGCTGTCTTACGCTTAAACGTGCCAGTTACCTGTCACGCTCCAAAGACTTGCTACTGGTTGCTGGTTAGGCTTTACCAGGTGGGCTTCGCATCCACTATATAACACGACCTTGCCCGGCCGCACTCCGAGAGTACTCTTTAAAAGCGAAAGCCAAGGTTCTAGAACAAGGATAAAGGAACGAGAAAAATAAAAACCTAGAACCTAGTTCCTCGAACCTTGAACTACGCACTTTTTACTCATAGTTTGCTTGATCTCTGGTTATAATATTATCACAATCAAGTCAATATCTTTAAGGAGATTTTAAAAATGCCTAAACATAACGCTAAAAAAACAAAACCACCTACTAAAGAAGCATTATTGAAAATGGAAATTGCTACCGAAATTGGTTTGAGTGATAAAATTCGTAAACATGGCTGGGGCGCCCTTAATGCTAAAGAAAGTGGGCGCATTGGTGGTATTATCACTCAAAGAATTAAAAAAGGCATTATTAAAGATTATACTCCTAAAAAATAAAATTACTTCTTTACCGGAAACTTAATCAAGTTCCCTTCCTGCTTCTTATCACTTTTACCTTGCTGAGATTTTCTTTTTGCTTTGGCAGGCGGCGCACATGAAGAACACCCGCCACATCCTGTGT
Organism: Desulfotomaculum sp.; assembly: GCA_021129825.1. Taxonomy (GTDB): domain Bacteria; phylum Bacillota; class Desulfotomaculia; order Desulfotomaculales; family Desulfohalotomaculaceae; genus JAJOKO01. The sequence goes on from JAJOKO010000133.1 coordinate 653, forward strand.
TTTCAATATCAATCAAACCAATCTCCACCAGTTCGGTAATCACCCGGTTGCTTAACTCCACCGGTCCGGTGCTGTAGGTAACCGAGCGACTGATGTGCTGCAACATGGACTTAATCAACGTTTGCATTTGTACTTGATTTAATTTAGCTACTTTTTCCGGATAAATACTACACTTCATGAAAGACACTCCTATCAGCTTTTAGCTATCAGCTGACCGCTGATAGCTAATATTTACTTACCGCCGCTACACAACGTGGGCACAAAGTAGCGTGTTCACTATTTTGACCTACTGCTTCACTATACATCCAGCAGCGTTCACACTTGTCGCCTGCCACTTTTTCTATCTGGATAGCCAAACCGGATACCGTTTCACTTATAACTACACCATCCGGAATACTGTTATACAAATATGCTTTTGAGGTAATAAATAATTTAGCCAAATCTACTTCCACCGATTGCAAAAATTGATGCAATTCCCCTTCGGCATAAATATGCACAAGCGCTTCCAAAGAGTTACCGATTACTTTTTCTTTCCGGGCTGTTTCCAAATGTTTAAGTACTTCTACCCGGATTTGCATCAGTCTATCCCACTTTTGTTCTAAAGCAAGATCTAAGTATTCTTCTTTTACTTTAGGCATATCTAAAAGCTGTACACTTGCCGGGGCATCCGGTGCCTTAGGCATATAACGCCAAATTTCTTCACTGGTAAAAGCCAATATAGGAGTAATCAAGCGTACTAAAGCATCCAACACTTGGTACAATACTGTTTGAACAGCCCGGCGCTCTTTTGAATTTGCCGGATTAGTATATAAACAATCTTTAGTAATATCCAAATAACGAGCACTTAAATCTACCACGCAAAAATTATGCACCGCATGATATACTAAGTGAAATTCATAATGATCATATGCCTGCAACGACTTATCAATTAATTTTTGTAAGCGCAATAAAAGCCAACGATCTAATTCCGGTAATGTCGCATATGGCAAGCTATCTTTTAGCGGGTCAAATTCATGCAAATTACCCAGCAAAAAACGAGCTGTATTGCGTATTTTACGGTAAGCCTCGGTTACTTGCTTTAAAATACTGTCCGAAACTGCTAAATCACTGCGATAATCTGCTGATGACACCCATAAACGCAAAATATCAGCACCAATCCTCTTGATTACTTTCATCGGGTCCACTACATTTCCCAATGACTTAGACATCTTCCGCCCTTTTTCATCTACCACAAAACCATGAGTCAATACCCCTTTATACGGAGGTTTGCCAAAAATAGCCATAGCTGTGGAAAGTGACGAATTAAACCAGCCGCGATGTTGATCGGTGCCTTCTAAGTAAAGATCGGCAGGCCACTTTAAATCCGGCCATAATTCCGGTTGTCTTAGTACTCCCATGTGACTGGAACCGGAATCAAACCAGACATCCATAATATCAGTTTCTTTATCGAACTTCGTGGAACCACAATGTTCACAACTAAAGTGCTCCGGCAACAGGTCTTTAGGTTGGCGAGCAAACCAAGCATCAGAACCATGCTGGGCAAAAATTTGTTCCAAATAAGCAATAGTTTCTTCGTTTAATATTGCTTGATCACAATCTTGGCAGTAAAAAACCGGAATAGGCACTCCCCAAATACGTTGTCGGGAAACACACCAGTCACTACGCTCTGCTACCATACTATAAATGCGTTCTTGTCCCCAAGCTGGAAACCACTGGATATCATTACGAATAGCATCCAAAGCTTGTTGTCGAAATCCATCCACCGAAGCAAACCACTGCTCGGTAGCCCGGTAAAAAACTGGCTGCTTACAACGCCAGCAATGGGGGTAAGCATGTTGAATTTGCTCCAAATGCACCAGCATTTGATTAGCTTTCAATTCTTCCACTACCGGTTTATTAGCATCCCAAATTTTGATTCCTTGAAATTTGCCACCTTCAGCAGTAAAAACTCCCCGGTTATCTACCGGTGAAATCACTGGTAATTTATATTTCTTGCTGATATAAAAATCTTCTTCCCCGTGACTAGGAGCAGTATGCACACAACCGGTACCAGCAGCAGTAGTAACATGCTCGCCTAAAACTACCACTGATTCTCGCTCTACGAAAGGATGCTGACAAATTAGCTGCTCTAGCTGTTTTCCTTTAAATTCCTTAATCACCGGCAGTGCTGTTTGATTATTAATTTGTTGGTAGTTTTCCAATAATGCTTTAGCTACTATGTGTTTTTCATCGCCGACTGCCACTAGCACATAATCTAATTCCGGATGCAGGGTAATCGCTACATTAGCCGGTAACGTCCAAGGAGTGGTAGTCCAAATGATCATATAATTATTATCTGAGGCTAGCACCCCTCGACTATCTTTAACCGGAAATTTCACATAAATAGCCGGCGAAGTTTTATCTTGATATTCAACTTCTGCTTCTGCCAAGGCAGTTTCACAACTAGCACACCAGTATACCGGTTTTAATCCTTTATAAATATAACCAGCCTTGGCCATTTCACCAAAAACCCGGATTTGCTTGGCTTCAAATTGGGGTATCAAAGTGTAATAGGGGTTTTTCCAATCTCCACGTACACCCAAACGCTTAAATTCTTCCATTTGAATATTAGCAAATTTAAGAGCATATTCTTTACATGATTTTCGGAATACTACCGGATCCATTTGATGACGGTTTATTTTAAGATTTTTGATTACTTGCTGCTCAATAGGCAGACCATGCGTATCCCAACCGGGAACATAAGGGGCATCATAACCAGCCATCGAACGATATTTTACAATCATATCTTTTAAGACTTTGTTTAAGGTATGACCTAAGTGCAGGTGACCGTTAGCGTAAGGAGGACCATCATGTAAAACATATTTAGGTCGCCCCTGATTTTTTTGCTGCACCTGCCGGTAAATATCAATGTCTTCCCACCCCTCCAATATTTCCGGTTCGCGCTGGGGCAAATTACCCCGCATCGGAAAATCAGTTTTTGGCAGGTTTAGTGTTTTACTATAATCCATTAGTTCTAGTTCCCCTCTTAGAAATTAAATGAGCACTCTCCAAACTAAATAATTTGCACAACTTCTCAGCTACCTCATCCTGTATCCGTAGCGATAACTCTCCCAATTCCCGCCGAATCAATGTTGTTGTGACCGTTATCAAACGATATAAACGGAGTGTCGAGGACATTCGCAACCCCGTTGTGGCAAAGTCCGTTTGACCCGAATCTAGCACCACGTCCGATTCCAACAGAGTAACTGGTATTCGACTGGTGATAAACGCCAAGATAACGTGACGATATAGACCGGTAGGGTCAGTCAGGCAGACCGCCGGACGTACCTTGATCGTTGAAAGGTCCTCAAATGGAAAGGGTACTAGAACCACTTTACTTCTGGTCATAGAACGGTCTCCCATCAGCAAGCGTGTAAATATCCTCTTCAGGATCTTCCAGAAAATCAAAGGCTGGATTGGCGACTGCCGCCTGAAGCCATTCCCGCTCATCTATGTCAGCTTCTTCGGACAACAGAATAATGACACGCACCCGTGCCGGGCCTATAACAGGCAACTGTTTATCTAAAACAAGCCGGCACTGGGCATCCACTGTCCCTGTTGTTTTAATGGTTCTTGTTGTAAATTCCATTTTGAATCCTCCTTCCAGTATCATCTAAATCACATGATCACATCTTCATCCCCTCTATTATAGCAGTCACACTCGTCCAAGTTCACTTTGGGTTTCTTGTAACATATTAATAATAATTTCTGTCTTTATTGTTCACACCTCTCCTCGTGGCTTTCTTTTGCCGCTTCAATATTTCCCAATGAATTTCCACCGGTAGACAGCAAGTCCAACTGCACTTCCAAAAAAGTACGAAACTGGTTTCGAAATACTTGCACCTGTTTTTGTGTTTCACGATGCTTTTCCATAATTTCTTGAACTTGGTTTTCAGCGGCAGTTATTTTTTCTTGACCATCTTTTTCTGCTTGTTGAATCATTTTCTCCACCCGCTGGTTAGTCTCCTGCATAATTAATTTTATCTCTTTATCGGTATTTTCTTTTAAATCTTGGGCTTGTTTTTGAGCCATAATTAAGGTGTTTTTTAAAGCTTCTTCAATTTCACGATATTTTTCTGCTCGCCCTTCGCAGTCCGCTAACTGCTGTTTTAACCGGTCATTTTCACGCAACAAATCTTCCATAGCATTAACCACTTCATTTAAAAATTTACTCACTTGCTGCCGGTCATAACCACGCAGGTTTTTATTAAATTCTTTTTGTCTAATATCCAGAGGGGTTAGCAAAAACCACGCCTCCTTTCACTTTATTAAAATAATTATATATACTTGTGTAACACCAAAGAAACACGCCCTTTTTTAGTGTTGCCTTTGATTTCAGCCACTTTAACTCTCCCTCGCCCGCGTAAGGACAACATATCTCCCTCTTGCACCAACGCAGAAGGATTGTTACACAAGCACCAATTTAAATTTAAACGCCCGGCATTAATTTCCCGAACCAGTTTACTGCGAGATGTACCGTAACCGGCAGCAGATACTGCATCTAACCGCATTGAAGCTACCACCGTATTAATGATTTTTATTTTTGGGCTAGGTAATGCCAGTTGCTCCCGGGTAATTTCTTGCACCGCCACACCAACCCGGCCTACTTTAGTCAGATGTGCCACAATATATTGGGCTACACCGGTATCCACCACTATTTGTGCCCCTTGATCACTAACTATAACATCACCTAGTTTTGCCCGCTTCAAACCCAAACCAATTAATGAACCCAAATAATCGCGGTGGTTTACCGGCGACATTTTGAATTTACCGGTCACAACCAAAAAAGTCAATTTAAAATCTAACTGCTCCGGCAACATATACTCGGGAAAAATTAGCACCCGGCACCGCTCGGCCTCAGCATAGCCACCATCTGCGACGGTTTTAAGACCAACTATCCCTTTAATAACGGTAAATATTAATTCACAATGATACGGATCATAAAAATCAGTCAATACCGGTTGATGGTTTTTTAATACTTTTTCAGCTTGATCTACCACCCTAGTCAGTAATTTCTTTTCTGCCGCACCAGTATATTTAGTCCATATTTGTTTATTTTCCAGCGGTATCATTTAAAAAATAAGTCCTAGAGCAGGAATAACCAGCCAATACTGTATCACGCTCAAAGCCAAAAATGCTGCAATCGGCGAGAAATCAATATTACCCATTGGCGGTATAAAACGCCGAAAAATCCCTAAAAAAGGTTCCGTAAGTTCATATATGAACTTGATTACCGGATTATTGGGGTTATGTCCGATAAAAGAAAGGATAATCCGGGCAATTATCAGAAATTTATAAACTTCAAAAGCAATATTTACTGCATCTACAATAATAGTCATCAATCCACCTCGTTATCAATATCTTATTCTCTTACTATTTTATTTTGACAGTTGCTTAGCTTGTTCTGTCGCCGCCCTCACCGCATCCATTAAGGTTACTCGCAAACCACCGTCTTCCAGAGCATAAATACCGGCTATAGTGGTGCCACCAGGCGTAGTAACCATGTCTTTTAGCTGCCCGGGGGGTTCACCGGTTTCCAGCACCATTTTAGCAGCACCAAACATGGTATTAGTAGCTAAAATAGCTGCTGTTTTACGGGGTAACCCTACTTGTACGCCGGCATCTGTCAACGCTTCTAATATTATGTACATATAAGCCGGACCGCTACCGGATAAACCAGTCACCGCATCTATCAACTCTTCTTTTACCGTCACCGTCTGACCTACTGATTGAAAAATAGCTTCTGCTACTTGACCATGTTCAGGTTGGGCATTAGTGCCGTAACTTAACGCACTAACACCTGCCGCTACTAAACAAGGAGTGTTGGGCATCACCCGGATAACTGGTGTTTTACTGAGATAACTTGCTATATAAGCAGTAGATATCCCTGCTGCAAAAGAAATAAGGGCATGTTTAGTAGTTATATGTGGTTTAATCGCTAATAAAACCTCACTAACAACTTGCGGTTTAACCGCCATTATTAACCAATTTGCGACTTGGGTTAATTCAATATTAGTTTTAACGGTATTAATACCTGTTTTATTTTTAAGGGTTGCCAAACGTTGCTTATCCGGATCACTAACAAATATATTTTCCGCATTAATCACTTCACTTTTGAGCATCCCGGTAATTAGTGCCTCAGCCATCATTCCGCCACCCAAAAAACCAAGCACTTGATTTTTTAACAATTTTGCTACTCCTTCCATATTAGCTTTCAGCAGTCAGCGGTCAGCTAAAGATTTTTAAATGCTTTTGCTGCTAGCCTGCTTAATAGTTATCCTAATCATGAATTCAACATGGAAAAAGGTCCTCTTTCCCGTACTTGCTCTTTCAATTCACTGGCTATATCCACATTACTAGGTACGAATAAAAAAATGTTGTGCCCTACTTTTTGCGAATTCCCGTTTAAAGCATAGGTGGTGCCACTTAAAAAATCAACTATCCGACGTGCCAGATCCGTATCTGCCTTTTCAAAATTCACAATCACCGGACGACGGTTTTTTAAGTTATCGGCAATTGCTTGCACTTGATCATATGATGATGGCTCTGTAACTACTACCTGAGTCTGTCGTTTAGTATGTAAACTGATGACCGTGCCTTTATTCTTGCCAGCATGGATTTGCTTTTCACCCTCTTGTTCTTCATCTGCTAACTCTTCTTCTAAACCGACAAACTCTTTCATTTTATCCATAAAGTTTCTACTCATCATCATTCCCCCTTTTTAGTGGAAAATAGTTGACCCTACCCTGACTATATCAGCACCCTCTTCCACCGCCACTTCAAAATCATTAGACATACCCATAGACAATATTTTTAAATTTGGCCAATCGGTAATTAATTTTTGACGCATCATCTTTAACGCTTTAAATATTCCCCGTACTTGCTCCTGATTTTTAACCAGTGGCGCCATGGTCATCAACCCTTGAACTGATATTCCAGGCAATTTGGCAACAGCAGCTATAAATTCGGCTACTTTTGCCGGTGCCAACCCGTATTTTGCTGTTTCACCAGATATATTAACTTGAATTAAAACATTTACTCTTAATTTCTTAGCTAAAGCAAACCGGTTGATGGTTTCAGCCAGTGACCAACGATCAAGAGCATGAATTAAGAAAACTTTGTCTATAATTTGTTTCACTTTATTGGTCTGCAAATGCCCAATAAAGTGCCACTTAATTCCAGGGAATTGTTGCTGCTTTTTTAATAATTCCTGCACCCGGCTTTCTCCCAAGCTGTCTACACCCGCATTAATAATCATAGCAACTTGCTCCACTGGAATCGTTTTAGTTACTACCAATAACTGCACTGATCCCGGTTGTCGCCCACACCGTAATGCCACTTCGGTTATTTTTTGTTGTACCAATTTTAAGTTGGCTAAGATATCAACCAAGAAACACCACGCAACCCTTCTAATCCTAGTTCTAATTATCTTAAAATTGAATAGCAGAAACACCTTAAGTAATTTTACCCCAAGTATAGGGTTGCGGTCAACTAGTTCCCATAAAAAACCATAGGCGCTGTTGGAAATTTTTGCTCAAAAAATGATTAGGATATACCAAATACAGTTATTACTCTTATAAAAAACCGTACTTTATTATACCACTCACACCTAATCTAAAAACCATCTTAACTTTTTACTTCTGCTTGGATGACGAAGTTTGCTAAAAGCTTTTTTTTGAATTTGCCTAATACGTTCTCTAGTAACACCAAACTCATTCCCAACTTCTTCTAATGTCCATTCTTTCCCATCCACAAATCCAAAACGTAATAAAATCACTTCTTCTTCGCGCGGAGTTAGTGTTTGCAATATTTGTGAAATCGCATTCTTCAATTCCTTTTGATTATAATTAATAAACATCTGTTCCTCTGCAATACCGTCATCAAAGAAAATAGACTGGTCTTTTTCTATCAGTTCTTCTATACTCTCAAAAATATCAAGATACTTGATGTATACTTCTGCTTTAGATTGACTACAACCCAGTTCTTCTGACACTGCCTTTATGATCTCTAAACAAATCTTATTAGAATCACATTGGTTGCAATAATGTTGCTCACATATTTCATATATACTAAATAATTTATCCTTTACATAAACAGGAATGGACACCAAAGGATTACATACCGAAGCTTTTCGAATAATCTTTTGCCTTATCCACCAAGGCGCATAAGTCGAGAATTTATCTTGCCTGCCGATTTCATATTTATCTAAAGCAATGACTAAACCTACGCACCCATCCTGTATTGCTTCGGCTAAAGGGATTTTATATTTTTCATGATGCCACAAGGCAATTCTGACAACTGTACGTAAATACATTTCCACAATACGTTGCTTTGCAAAAAGGTTCCCCTCTTTAGCTTGTAGCATCAAATTCTGGCATTCCCGATATTGCGGTGGAGTTATTTGACGTATTTCCTGAATAAACTGAACCAAATGCTCATCAATCGCTATAATTTCTTGAAATAGCTTTTCGTAATCTATTTGACTACGATCATAAACATTATCATCATCAGCCGAATCCTTAACAGAATTATCACGGATTATTACACCCCTAGAAAGAAGATGATCACATACGTACTCCACTTCATCCAAAGGTAATTCATGCTCAATAATCGCATTTAAAACACTATCCTCAGTAATATAGCCTTTGATTTGGTAAACACTATGTAGTTTTTCTATTATTTCCTGATGGACATTTACACTTGCCATAGCTTTAACTTCTTGCTAATTTGCACAAATTTAAAATACTATCAGTGCTAACAGCTTGGTTATAACGCTTATCAAATTCTTCTAAAAAATCATAAAGATTTTTTAGATAATCATCGCTGTTATTGACAGTTTCAAGGAGTTTTTCATATAACACATCAACGCCACCACGAACATATTGTTCATAAAGTTGCTCATCGCCCTGTGCCTTTTCACTGCCATCATAGCGAAACGCCTTATTGATACGTTCGTTAAAATCCATTTCATTCTCCTTATCCAAAAGCATAATAAGCCTATAATTAAATTGGAGATTCGGCTGCTCACGTATTAAAATATCAGGGAAAATTTTCGTGGTTTCTTTTCCTTTGTCTAAGTCTGCTTTGCGACCATAAAGAAATCCTATAATGGGTGCAACCATATAAACATCAAAATTTCTGGCAAATAATTTATTATCTCTATCAAATCCCGCAGTAAGCTCTGTTACTTTTTCAGCATGTGTTCCTCTGAAAGAATATTCTTTATCAAACATTTTTATCACCTCGTTATCAAATATGTTTCAAATTCATTCTTTTTATCAAACAAGTAACGTTTTCCTACTTTTTCACCCATGTTGGTTTCAGCTATTTCGCCGTCAGTATCTTTAATAAGGATAATCACTTGCTCAGCCACTTTTGGTAGTACCGCACAAATAGTCTTTATTCTTGTTTTATCAAATGCAGACAACGGAGCATCCATAACTAGAGGATATGATTCAGAAACCAACATCTCACTTTCCTGGTTTCTACTTTGACGAGCCATTTTAATAACACCAGCAATGAAGGCAAAAATAACGGAAATACTTTGTGCCGTTGATGTTTCAATATTTTCATTAAAGCCCTCAAAATCATTGACAATAACCTGAATATTATATTTCTCATCAATAGAAAGTGAAAAGCCACCGTTATAAATACTTCTAAAGATTTCATTTACATTTTTCTCAAGCCCTGCTCTTGTTTCCGTTTCTTTTTCCTGATACTGTACATCTAATTCATCGTACATATATTGAGCATAGGCTTTATAAATTTCTATCTTTCTATTGTTTTTGTCTTTGAGAGTCAACTCTTTTCTTTCTGTAATACAACGTCTTCTTGATGTTTCATTACTTCCTTTTTTCTGATTTAATTCATCTCTTTCATCACGAAAACCCCTTAATACTTTTTCATATTTCATCAAGTCTTTTTGGAGATTCCCTACTTTTTCCATGCCTTGCAGTTTCTTTTCAATGCCCTTAATATCATTTTGAATTTCCGCATCAGTAGTTTCCGAATTTCGGATCATCGTATATTTATCAGAAACATCTTTAAATAAATCATCTGAAGCTTCGCTTTTTAATTCACAATCTCTTACAAACTGATTAATCAAAGTACCAAGGGATTGTGGCGGTATAAATTCCAACAATTTATTTAATTCTTCATAGGCAGCGTTACCCACCTCAATCTTATTTCCGCAAAGACATATTTCACGCTTAATTAAAAATTCAATAGTTTTTGCATGAATATCAGGGATCCCCTTGTCCAATTTATCTGCTTTCGATAGTTGCTGCAAAGCATCTTTCATAAGTTTTTTCGCAAAATAACTAGTCGCATTCTTATTAAAAATTTTAAGGAGTGTAGCAGTATTGGATATTTTAGACTGCAATAATTTCTGTAGGTCTTGATGAAATCGTTCTTTTTCTTTGGCTAAACGTTCACTGTCTTCATTCGCCTTAATTTTTTCGTTCAAATCATTACATTTATCCCGAGCAACATCTTCTTCATTTTCGATTTCTTCAAATCGTTTTTCGATTTTCGGGATTTTCTCATTATATTCTTCAATTTCTTTTGAGTAGTCAGCAATTTTGCTATTGCTTTTAGAATCATAACTCTGATCATAACTACGAATAACCGATACTTTAGACGCACGACCTTTCAAATGATCTAACGCCGCAGTAAATGCACTTAAACCGAGTAGTCCCTTTACCGCTTGGGCAAATTCGCGACTTTTTCCTTTGCTAATTTCTTTGCTCATATTTCCAATACGTTCGCCATCGAAAAAGAAATATCTAGACAACTCTTGGGGTAAAATTTCTTTCATGCGTCTATCAGTTTCTAAGTCTTTAATAAATTCACGCTGACCGTCTTTACTTTTATAATAAATCTTAAAAGTAGTATTATTAGGACGTTTCAATCTACCGGTTCCGTCTGTTGTATAACGCTGTTCACGTGTAATGGTGTATTCTATAGCATTATGTACTAAAACCATCTCCACCCTGACAGTTTTTTCTGTATTGGGAAGCATTGATTGTGCCGTAGCTTTACAAAGCAGAGATTTATCCTTGAAATCAGTGTTACCGTACAAGCACCAAGTAAATGCTTGCGCAAAAGTTGTTTTACCGGAACCATTCCCACCCATAATCACAGTTACGTTTTTTACAGGGTCAGTAGCAAAAAATATCGTCTGTTCTTCTTTAAACTGCCGGAAGTCTTTCAGCTTTAATGTTCTCAATAGCATTGTGCTTCCTCCTCAATCATTTTCTTGATTTTCTTCACCATTTCACCATCATTATACTGCTTCGTTTTGATGTTCTTTTTTTCTCTTATAATTAATTTTATCAGCATTTTTTGTGCCTTTTCGGTATCAATGTTAATACCATCAATACTTATAAGATTATTATTATCCATAATCGAAATCCTCCTCAAACGTAATCAGATTGTCATTAATAGAATAAGCCGCTTTGATTCCATCCAAAACTGATTCAGCTTCAACCATATTCATAGCGATTCGGGCAAATTCCTCTGCTCTGCATAATTCTTTCTTTACTAAAGATAATTCCTTTTTCATTTGATCCACTGTAAGTGCAGGTACGTCATCAAGCAAACGTGGTAACGTGATAAAATCATAAATCTCCCCATACTCCTTACCCTCTGCTAATCTCAGTACACGACCTCGTCTTTGAATATATTCTTTTGGGTTAGTAGTGCTGGCTAAAATAAACGCAACTTTGATTTTAGGAATATTTACACCTTCATCAAGACATTTAATCGCAATTAAAGCTTGCAAGGTATCGCCATCAGCAAACTCTCTTTTTAAGATTTTTCGTTCTTCGACATTCTCCTTAGATGTAAACTGAGATACTTTCATATTAAGTTTATTTCCAAGCAAGTCTGTCACAACATCAATCTGCCTTAAATCATCATCATCAACCGAAGTGAAATCTTGGTTTTCACTGAGTAACTTTGTTGCTCCACAGTACACTAAAATATGTTTATCATGAAGATACGGCATAATATATTCCTTTAATTTTGTGATTTTATCCTCAACTCCAGCAACTAATCTTGCTCTTGCCAACGCAATAATTTTACCTCTTTCGCTCAACCTCACTTTACCATTTTTACCTTTTATCAAGCATTTTCCCAGCTCATAGGTTAGTTCTGAATATCGTGATAGTTCATCATCATTTAAAGTAACGATGACTGGGTAATATTTATATTTCGTCAGTTTCTTTTCTTCAATTGCTCTGTCAAGAGAATATTCAATACACTTTTCTCCAAAATAAGAAAGAAGTTTCGCAGTTCCTTCTTCATCGTTATGCCTTTCAAGTGTTGCAGATAACGCAAGTCTGTATATAAATTTTTCACTCAGCAACTTACTCAGATACTCTGCACCAAAATTATGAGCTTCATCTACTACCAACAGAGCATTACCTCGTATCTTATGGATTTGAGTTTGCACAAAATCGGACGAGAATGTAGCGTTTGTGCAGATAAAGCAAAAAAAATCTCTGTTTCTCACTTTCAATTTTTGATCTCTTACGGCATCCTCCAATCGGCGTTTCCAATCCTTTTGTGAAGACGCACTATAACCAATAATCGGGTTTATATTGAATTTAATAATATCTTCTACCCATTGTTCCACCAAATGTTGATAAGGACAAACAATAATAACCGCAAGTTTACCGAATACCTTTTTAGATAATCTTGCTATCGCACCAAGACCGGTAAAGGTCTTGCCTGTTCCAGTAGCCATATCAAAGATGCCTTTATAATCATGCTTTTCCCATTCATTTATAGCTTCAATTTGGTAGTCATACAATTTAATATTCTTCGGAATAACTGATCCACAGTGCTTTTTAATTACCGCTAACTTCTTGGTAACACTCTCACCAAACTCCTGCTTATCAATATCAAAGTTGGGAGTTAACTTTTTATACCGATCAATAATCTCCTGTTTCAGATCTGGAAAATCAATAATCCTTATGTTAGGCTCACAGTCATTCCAAATGGAGACAAACGCATTTTCCTTTGCGACTATTCGGTCTTGTTCACCTTTCCAAGTACAAAACACATCTATAGTTTCATAATTTAAAGTCATAGCTGTTGCCGACTCATTCATCGAACCAGAAAAAGCTACTTTGTTACCAAAATCATCACTGATAATACCCATTTTTTCATGGTACATTCCCATTTGATCTTCATTTTCAGTAAATGCTATTTTAATATCTAATACTCCATCCGATATAAGGTATGCTAAAAGATTAAGCCTATCTTGCTCATAATTGTTTTTTGCTACTTTAAGCTCACGCAATAAAGCTTTTTTAATTATGTTATCTTTTAATTCATAACCTTTGCGTATCGCTTCCACATCTTTTTCAGACAAATAAGGGGATGCCACCAGTAGAATTTTGCCACCATTTTTCACAAGTGCCGCTATCCCTTTAGATATTTCAACGAGTGCTGAAGATGAGAAAAATCCGACAGCTCTTTTATATAACACCGCTTGTTGTAACAGCGGAATATAAAAATTCTTCGCTACATTGTCAAGCAGTGAACGATATTCGCTTTTGATTACCACATCCTGCAAACTCATTGTTGCACCCCTGTTTCAGCTTACCTCTACTATTTTGAAAGAGTCGCCTTGCATACTAATTTATATAAATCTGAACCAGTCTGAGGTCTTTGTTTGAAATCATGCGCTAAAGATTTTATGACTAAATCGTAAATATTCTGATCATTTCCTTTCCAGTCTTGTTCAGAAAGAATTCCTGTCGGATGGCGATGTGTAACGACAAACCAAAATACTGCACATAATTGATAAACATCAGAATACATGAATATTTCATCATTTTGAAAATAAAACTTATTTATTGCTTCTGGAGAAAGCCAATATTTAGGACCTGTCTTTTCATTCTCAGTTGTTAAATCAAGATGCTCTGTTTCATCTAAAAAAGAACATAGTCCTAAATCACTTATCAACCAAGTTTCACCTTTTACTAAGATGTTTTCCGGTTTTATATCTCTATGAATAGCAAAATTATGTAATTCAGCCAACGCCTCACTTAGCCCTCGGAATTGTGGTGCATAGATTTGATATCCGATTGTTTGATGCACCTTCATATAATCAACCAAATTACTATCTGCTTTTTCCATAATCAAAAACATTATTTTGATTTTCTGACCACGTACATTTGTTAACTCAAGACTCCCCTCATCCAGATACTGAATAATATGTGGATGATTAATTTTTTTTAAGGCATTTATTTCTTGTTCAAAACGCTTCACTCTTTTTGATTTTAATTGCAATATAAATTTAATAGCGAGAATATTACCATTACTATTAATGCATTCATATACAGTTGCATTTCCACCCCTACCTATATAGTCTGCCAACTCGTATGACTCGCTAGAAATAGAAACGATTTCCTTTTCATAAGGGTATTCTATTTCACGATTTCCCGAAATAATAATCATAACTAAACCTCATTTACACTATATGCTTGTAATATATAATCTTTAAGATACTGTTCTCGCCATCTTCGACTATTAATAGAATTTGCATCTCCCATGCATCTCATTGCGTATTCTCTGTATATTTCTTCTTCACTATGGGGTGCTACTTTTTCATCTATAATTTTTACCCAAATTCTGCGTCGGCAAAATTAGACATCTACATCTACCATAAATTAG
>JAJOKO010000061.1 GCA_021129825.1 Desulfotomaculum sp.
CGTTAAAAAATCCTCCCACATGGCTTTGGCTCTTTTGGTGCCCTTTACTTTTACCATGGAAGCATCACCGGCACTAATTACTTTGGGCGGCATCTACGTTGGAGCTATTTACGGTGGTTGTATTCCAGCTATTTTGGTTAACACCCCCGGTACACCATCAGCAATTGCCACTACCTTTGATGGTTTTCCATTAACCAAAAAGGGCAAAGCAGAACACGCCCTGGTAGCTGCAGCATTCAGTTCAGCAATTGGCGGGGTAATCGGAGCTGTTATTCTGTTGTTTTTGTCACCCCCTCTGGCAACAGTGGCCTTGAAGTTTGGTCCGCCAGAATACTTCTGGTTAGCTATTTTTGGCCTAACCATCATTGCTATAATGGTTTCAGGTTCTATAGTTAAAGGATTAATTGGTGGAGCCATTGGTTTACTGCTTAGCCAAATCGGCATTGCCCCCATTGGCGGTGATATGCGTCTAACATTTGGCTTCCACCAGTTACAAGCCGGTTTATCATTAATTGTAGTTCTAATTGGCTTTTTCTGTATTCCCGAAATTTTAGTGATGATCGAAAAAAAGTTCGGTTCTCATAATAAAATTAATTTCAAACCCAAAAAAGGAGTCGCCAGAGAAGTTTTTAATAAGTTAATCAAGAAGCCGCTTTTACTAATAAGGTCTGCCCTTACCAACCGGCATTGTTTTTGGCAGTTAAAATAATTAGATTCTCCTGATTTTATACTTCTTTTGCGGCTCACTTGCTGTGATCTGTTTTATTTCACCATTTGCCGCAACCGGATCGCCAGTGCCACCAACCACTATCTGTGGCAAGTGCATCGTCGGTTGAGCATCGGCCACCGGTACTCCTTGACCGTCTTTACCACAAGTGCCAATGGTATAACCTAAATCACTGCCTACCATATCCACATCACGTAAAACCTCCGGACCGTTACCGGTCAAAGTTGCTCCCCGGACCATGGACCCAATTTGCCCGTCTTTAATTAAATACCCCTCTGAAACATCAAAAACGAAATCCCCGGTGGTGGTGTTAACCTGACCGCCACCCATTTTTTTTACTAATAAACCTGATTTTGTTGCTTTAATAATTTTTTCCGGATTAGTCTTGCCGGGTGCAATATAGGTATTAGCCATCCGGGGGAGCGGCTTATCTTGGTATGATTGCCTACGTCCATGCCCATTCGGTTGACATTCTGCTTTAGTGGCAGTTAAACGGTCATAAAGAAAATCTGTCAGTACACCATCTTTAATTAATGCCACCGGGCGAGCAGTAACCCCCTCGTCATCAAAGCGATACGAACCATATTTATCCGGGAGCGTAGCATCATCTAACACCGTCACTAAATTAGAAGCCACTTGTTCACCTTTTTTACCGGCATAAACCGAAAGTCCACGCTGCACCAAATCCGCTTCTAAGCCGTGGCCGCAAGCTTCGTGGATCATCGTGCCACCAGCCTCGCCGGCCATTACACAAGGCATTTTACCAGCCGGTGCCGGTTGGGCATCTAACATTTGTATCGCCCGGTCAGCCGCCTGCTTAGTAATTTCTGCCGGATCACAGCGGTCAAATAATTCAAAACCAGACATACTACCAAGAGCATTATAGCCAGTTTGAATTACATCACCAGCAGCGGCCACTACATTTACCGTCATCCTGGTGCGAATACGCTCATCTTCCACATAATCACCGTTGCTGTTAGCGATAGTAACATTTTGCACCACATCACCATAGCCGACCATCACCTGCTTGATTTTTTGCTGGTCTACCGCCCGTGCTGCTTTATCTACTGCTTTTACCAACGCTGTTTTTTCACTGGTCAGCACATCTTCCGGGCGTTTTTCAAACTTAAAATCTATTACCGGCTGAATTTTAGTTAAGTTTAAATTATATTCTTGCTGGTTACTCTTGGTGGCTCGACTAACCAGTTGGGCCGCTTCTTGCAGACTCTTTGGGCTTAAATTATTGGTATAAGCATAAGCAGTATTTTCACCGGACAATACCCGGATGCCTACCCCAGCCTCGTAACCAGACTGCACTCGTTCCACTCGTCCAGCCTCCATACCGATACCAGTAACTTTTTTATGTTCTACAAATATATCGGCAAAATCGCCACCTTGTTCTAAAGCAGTTTGTAATGTTGCTTGTAAAAGTTTTTTATCCATGGATATCCTCCAATTATTATTGCTTAGTTGTACTTATTATGTAGTCATTGTAGCATATTAAGTTAGAATCTAGCAAGAAACAGAAGGGATTTGAGTAAATAAAAATTAGCCTTGATTGCTTTTTTTACTTGCTATTCATTGCCAACTAATGATCGCTGTTTTGAATTGATTACTTGGTAATGCCCCGGCTGGTTGATTTGAATTTTCTGTTGTTATATTGATATTATTGCCTGATACATTTACAATTCCGGTTGCATAAATGTTCTCAACTGCAATACTGCCAGCGTCACTATTTGTAATAGTAACATCTCCGTTTACATAAATGTTGTTTATTATAATACTACCAGTGCTATTATTTATTATAGTGAACTTTCCGTTTACATAAATATTATTTTTAATTATAGCACTATTTATAGTATAATTATTATTTGCATAAATATTATCTCCCGCCGGGATGGTCGGAATAATTACTTCCGCTAAATTTGCTTTAACCGTTAACGTTTTTTGCGCCTCTTGAAATTTACCTATCGAAATAATTGTATAGATATTATTTAATGATGACACAGTTACACTTTCAATTCTTCCTTGACCAAAATCTACCGGCGGGTTGTTAGGTTGCCAGTTAGGATTATTTTTAAGCTCAATCAACGCTTTTTCTATCCCCGCCCCGGCGATGTAATATACTTGGGTACGCTCGTAATATAATGTACTGCCAAGCCGGGTGCTACCGGATAAATAAATATAAGTACTGCCCAGTAATATCATGACGGTTAATACCATCATCGTGATTATTAGTAGCACACTGCCCCGCTGGTTATTAGCTTGTTGAAGGATGTTTAGTAGCATTATGCTCCACTCCAAAATTAATTATTCTTGATGCGAATAGTTACAGAAGTACTGAGGGTACTGGGATTAATTGCTAACGGTGATCCAGCAGCACGGGTATCATCACCGGTTAAGGTTATTTTCACCCTCTCTATATTTTCCGGAGCAGTATTAGATAAAACTATTATTTTTGTGCCTGCACTATTATAATATTCAAACTCCAATCCGGTGATATTACTGCCTACCGGTTGCGCACCACCACCGGAATCAATCTCCCTAGTTAATTCTTCATCAATAGAATCCCAAGCATAGGTCACGTTTGTATCATCATTCTGTTTAAACGTGATGCTATTTACAGAAATAGCAGTTAATCTTGTAGAATTTCGCAACTCCCGCACCATTTTATCTAAACCGTAACGTAAGCCCTCTTGTATTGCTATTTCTTTACCCCCTTTGTGGGCCATGATATTACTTTGCAGGTAAAACGAAAGCACCATCGCCATCAATATGGCAAACAGTGTCAAGGCTACCATCATTTCTATTAAAGTAAAACCTTGTTGGTTTTTCCAGTTAACCATCTTAATCACCGGTTCGCTTTAAGCATGGTTAGTGAAAGTTCTTTTGGCTTGACGAACTCTTTATAATTTACCAGTACTGTTACTTTTCTTAAATTCTGCTCTCCCGTTACCTCTGTTACGACCATTTCCCAATCATATTTATGATTATCAATATTCACACTGCCAGTGGTTGCTATAGGCGGAAACACACCCGCCTTCACTTCTTCCAAAATGCTTTGTGCCAGTGCTGTAGCTTGGGTGCGCTGCCAAGCGGCAACGGAATCCTGCTTGCCTTGGGTAAACATGCCCAACAGTGGGATTAAAGCTACCGCTACTATTACCAGCACCACTATTACTTCCAGTATTGTCAAACCTTTTTGATTTTGTAATGTTTTCACCAAAAGCCCCCCACCTGCACCCTTCATTTCGGGTGGATACCCGCTCCCCCGTCAGGGGGATGGGTACCACTCTACTCGCACTCGCCCGGTAATATTAAATATCACTACAACTTTAATTTTACCGGTATATTTGCTTTGTAAAATCACACGACCGCTATTATTAGGTAATCCTTTAGCGTCAATGCTTAACTGTTGATCATTACCAAATGTTGTTCCCATATTCCATAATTCAACACCAATTGGCAATTGCACTTTTTTAATAACTGACAACATCTTCTTACCACGCAACCGGTATTGATTATCTAATGGTCCACCAATCTCCGGGTAAAACTGAATGCGAAATTCATCTTCCTCCGTCATCGCCCGTTGTTGCAAATAGCGAATATCCGCAGCCATTTTTACCGCAGCAGTTGCTAAACGCTGGTTGTGGTAAACAGTATATAGACTGGGTACTGTTACAGCAGTGATAATACTTAAAATAGCCAGCACCACTACCATTTCCAATAATGTAAAACCCCTGCCACCTGCCATTTTAGTCTCTTGAAATCAAAATTTGTATTGGATTAGGAGCAGTAAAATTATCAGGTTTTACAACAGTAGCTCCCAAATCATTTCGTAATTGCTGCCAAGCATTTTGCGGTACATTTGTTAATTCTAAATATCTTTCATCTGCCGCCGCTGTGCCAAAGACTGTACCACTAGCTATTTTAAAATTATAAGCACCACCCCAAGGATTTTTCTCTTTCCAGCGTTCTAAATAGGGACCGTTCCATCTACAATCAACAGGTGGTGAACCAACGTTCTGGACAAATCCAGCATTCGCACCACCAGCATTCGCATTATCCACCGGCCATACCCCGGTATCAGCATAAAAATTCAATGTTGCTGCTTTGATAGCCTTATAATCCGATGTTGCTCCCGCCACTTTACTTTTCTCTATCGCTTTAATAACATTGGGCGCAATCACCGCTGCTAAAACACCAATAATAGTAATAATCACCAGTAATTCCACCAACGTAAAACCTTTTTTGTTTTTCATTACTTTGTTAAACATTTTTTCATCTCCCTTTTAATTTTAGTTAATTAATTACCAAATATCTTGCCGCTTAATCTTTACCCTCTAACATTATTATAATTTTCTCACATCAACCCTTCACTCATACCCATCACTGGTAACATTACTGCTAAAATGATAAATCCTACGATACTGCCTAACCCTATAATCAGCACCGGTTCTAATAAACTAGAAAGTTTACTTACCATAATATTTACTTCTTGCTCGTAAAAATCTGCTGCTTTTTCTAATAATAGCTCTAAATTACCGGTTTCCTCCCCTACTGTAATCATTTTAGTGATCATTATTGGAAATACCTGACTTTGTTCCAAAGGTTGCGATAAGCTTTCACCGCGTTCAACACCGTCTTGAACTTTCTCGATTGCTTGTCCAAATACAATATTACCAGTTGCTTTTTTAACCACCTCCAAAGCTTGAATAATCGGCACCCCGCCTTTAGTTAATGTAGCAAAGGTACGGCAAAAGCGCGCTAAAATAACCTTCTTAGTTAGTTGCCCTAATACAGGTACTTGTAAAACTAATTTATTGATTATTATCCAGCCTTTTTTAGTGCCCTTGAGATATTTAAACAATAAAATCAGGCTGGCTAATCCACCTAAAATAACATACCAATAATTCTGAAAAAGTATACTTGCCGCCATCACTAGCCGGGTGGGCAACGGTAATGCCATACCCATATCCATAATTACACTAATAATGGCAGGTATCACAAAAACCAGTAAAAAAATTAACGCCAAGACAGAAAATGATAGCACTACCACCGGGTAAGTCATCGCAGATTTTATTTTTTCGCTTAATTCGTATTCTTTTTCAAAGTGAATAGCCATCTGTTCCAGCACTTCGTCCAGCACACCACCTAATTCACCTACTTCTACCATATGTATAAATAACTTCGGAAATATTTTGGGATAATTGGCAAAAGAAACAGCCAAAGTATCACCGCCTTCTAATTTTTTAACTATATCTATCAACACCGCTTTTAAAATATCTTTTTGGGTCTGCTGCATCATTATTATATTCAGTGCCGCCACTAACGGTATTCCAGCGTTGATTAATGTTGCAAATTGGCGACAAAAGGGGGCTAGTTCTTTTAACTTTAGTTTTTTTTTACTTGAAATAGTTTCTTTTTCACTAAATTCATCTTAAAATTTAAGTTATAAATATATCCAGACAATTTAACCACTCCGTAATTTTGCTTTTATCGTATATTATTTATAATTTTACCAAAAATAACTTCTTGTAGTACATAATACTTTAAATAACATTTTTAGTCAACATTTTTTTGGATAATCTTGTGAAATTTTCGTCAAAAAAATGTTAGTATCAAACCAACATTATCAAAGTTACTAGCGGAATAATCTCTTTTATATTATAATTAGCTTACTTAAAGTGCGTATTCGAAAAGGAGCATTTGTCCGTTGAAAAAAAAATCAACCTTTTCTGATGGTTTTAAAGCAGGTATTCCAATAGCCATTGGCTATATTCCTATTGCCATAGCTTTTGGTTTGTTAGCTAAATCAGCGGGAATTCCTGATTACATCAGTGTAATGATGTCATTTTTTATTTTTGCTGGTGCCAGCCAATTTGTTGGTGTTAATTTAATAACCTTAGGAGCAATACATTGGGAAATTATTATCACTACATTTATACTTAATTCACGCCATTTTTTGATGTCTGCCTCTATCTCCAGACGAATTGAACAAAATAGATCCAAAAAATACTTACCTGTATTAGCTTTTGGCATTACTGACGAAACATTTACCGTGGCTTCTTTACGCAAAGAACCCAAACTTAGCCCGAAATTTATTTTGGGCTTAAACCTTATTGCTTTTAGTGCTTGGAATATCGGAACCTGGATTGGTATTTTTTTAGCCGCAGATCTCCCAGAAATATTAAAAGTCAGTATGGGTATCGCTCTTTACGCCATGTTTATCGGGTTGTTAATTCCTGCTTTAAAAAAGTCACACCCGGCTTTGTTAATTTCTTTTATAGCAATAGGTGTGCACTCTTTACTCCATTGGGTTTCGCTGTTTGAAGGACTTTCCAGTGGGGTGAGTATTATTATTGCTACAATAATTGCCGCTTCTGCCGGTGCTGTAATATTTCCGAAAGGAGTGTCGAAAAATGGATAATCTTTGGTGGATAGTTTTAGCAATGGCTCTGGTAACTTATATACCACGCCTGCTTCCCTTAGTTTTTTTAAATAATATCTACTTACCGCCTTTTGTAAACTCTTTTTTGCAATTCATTCCTTTTGCTGCTTTAGGCGCACTTGTTTTTCCCGGCATTCTGTATTCTACCGGAAACATCGCATCAGCAATCGCAGGCAGTATTATAGCTATTGTATTAGCGTATTTAAACTTGAATATAGTAATTGTGGTGATAGGGGGGATTTTAGGAGTGGTAGTATGGGAGATTTTAGTTTAAGTGCGTGTTCGAAAAGGATACCATTTAGCACGTTTGAAATTTACATATTAATCCAATTAATCTTAAAACACACCCCCACCCGAAGAGAAGGGTGCGGGGAGGGGAGGAGGTTTTTACCACAAACATACTTTTCGAACACGCACTAAAAAGAACTTGCTTTTTTGTCTGGCAGTTCTAATGGTACACTGTTAGCATATAATACTGCCGGATCTAAATCTGCTCCATTTGGCCAAACTATTGTTCCGGCATCTTGATCTACTTTTATTTGTTTAAAAACGGCTTGATTTTTTAAAGGTTCAAAAATTTCTCCTTGTAAAAAAGGACTTACATCAACAATCCTGTACTCGCCGTTATCAAATTCTAAAATCAAATTATAAAGATTAAAATTTGTAACCGGGTAAACGCTTAAGATGCTTCGTAATTCAATTTTTTCTATATCTATATCTTTTATCATTCCAACCATCCTTTCCTTTTGCTATTTATTTTGGTGGACATATTTTAAATAACGGTGTTCCTGTTTGAGCCCGTTGCCAATTTTCCAATAAAGCATCTTTTTCTTGCCGTACCCAAGCTATTGCCACTACTCTTAACTTGTTAGGTAGTTGCCCTTTCAATACCTGCCCATCCGCAATAGATAACATTGCTTCAAACCCACCACCTCGCAAATGAATATGCGGGGGTTGGTGATCTTTAAAGTAGATATATACTTTAAAACCCAAAAACTCACAAATGACAGGCATAGAATCTTTCTCCTTCATAGTTTACCTGTTTTTTATTATTTAAGCAATTTTTTTATTGTTTCAAATTAACTATTGACGTTGCATAGCAGCCTGCCGCAGTTTTTGCACCGCACCTTTTATATCACCGGCATCAAAAATAGCTGAACCGGCCACCAATATATCCGCCCCGGCTGCCACCACCAGACCGGCATTTTCGCAACTGATCCCGCCATCTACTTGTATTTGGGTTGACAATTCTTGCTGGTTGATGATTTTACGCATTTTTTTGATTTTAGGCAACACTTGCGGAATTAATTTTTGTCCGCCAAAACCAGGGTTAACCGTCATCAACAATACCAAATCCAACAGCGGTAGCACATGTTCTAGCGCACTGAGCGGCGTAGCCGGGTTTAATGATACCCCTGCTTGTACTCCCAATTCTTTGATCTGCATCACCGTCCGGTGCAAGTGACTACAAGCTTCAGCATGCACCGTCACCAAATCGGCCCCGGCTTGCACAAAATCAGCTACATATTTACCCGGCTCTACGATCATTAAATGGACATCAAAGATCATTTTAGAATGCGGGCGTAATGCTTGCACTACCAGCGGACCGATAGTAATGTTCGGTACAAATTGCCCGTCCATGACATCAATATGTAAATACTCCGCCCCAGCTTGTTCCACTTTTTTTACATCCCGGGCTAAGTTGGCGAAATCTGCCGCTAGGATTGAAGGCGCTAACTGAATTGATGGGTTTATCCTCTTATCAGCCATTTTAGTATCTCCTTTTCTGTTCCATCAGTTCATTTAAAAATCGTAAATAACTCTGATAACGCCGGGGGTTAATTTCACCCTGTGCCAGTGCTTTTTTTACTGCGCACTGCGGTTCTTGATGATGCGTGCAACTGTTAAAGCGGCAACTCCCGTAATATTTTGCTAAATCAGGAAAATAATAAACTAGTTCTCGCACTTCTATTACCGGTAAATGCAAATTCGAAAATCCTGGTGTGTCCGCTACTAAGCCACCGCCGGCTACCGGTATCAATTCCACATGGCGAGTGGTATGTTTCCCCCGACCTGTTTTTGTACTTACTGTTTTGGTTTTTAATTGTAGTTCCGGTTGCAAAGCATTAAGTAAACTGGATTTACCTACCCCGGACGGACCAGCCAGCACTGATATTTTTCCGCTCAATATTTTTCGTAAATCCTCTAAGCCCCGGCCGGTTTTAGTACTAACGGTTAGCACTGGATAACCAGCCTGGCGATACCCGGCTAGCCAAGATAATTCTTGGACATCTTTTAATAAATCAACTTTATTTAAACAGATTACTGGTTTGAGTGTGGCTTGCTCTGCCAATATTAAAAAACGGTCCAGTAAATCTAAGTTAGGATCGGGTCGGCTAGCAGCAAATACCACTACCGCTTGATCAATATTAGCCACCAGCGGGCGCGCTAACTGGTTACGTCGTTTAAGCACCTCGTAAATTATACCGGTATTTTTTTCAGCCGCCTTTAATCGTACCCGGTCACCCACTAAGACAGTTTGTTTGCTTAAACGAAATTTGCCACGCAACCGGCAGGTCCAAATAATTTCACCGGACTGCACATAGTAATAGCCGCTATACGCTTTGGTAACCACTCCTTCAATCATAAATCCAGTTATTATTCAAAATACCCCTTCTCCTCCTTTTCTAAAACTGGCTCTCTTCTGCTAATTCCCCGTCTAAATAAACCCGGATAACCGCCGGGCTATAATATTCAACGGTACGTACTACCACTTCACCTGCTGTATGCGTAGCCACATATACGTTTTGTTCACCGCGAATGTCTGTAACTGTAATCCTTACTTTTTGAGAGCGAACGTGATCATCAATTACTACTCTAATAGTAGCATCACGCCGGGGTGGACCGGGTCCTGCACTTAATACTACTGCTACTGCCGAACCCGCTACTACCTTCGCGCCTGGTTGGGGATTTTGGGCAATGACCATCCCTTTTAAAAATTCTTCGCTCGGTTGATCACTTAACGCTGGTTCATCTAATATTAAGTTGAATTCAAATAACTTAGTTTGCGTTTGATTCAAAGTTAAACTAATTAATGTTGGCATGGTATGCACTACCGGCGCCGGTCCTTTACTGACTAACAACTCTACAGTAGTACCTTTAGGGTGTTCTCCCGGCAGCGGATTTTGTTCCACTACCATACCCGCTTTTTTTTCACTAAACACTTGTTCTTCATGATATTTAAAGCCGGCGTTGTGCAAAGCTATACGGGCATCATTAGTTAAGATCCCTTGCACATTGGGCAAAGTTTTAAATTCCGGACCCAAACTAACGGTCAACTCAACGACCCGCCCTTTTTTCATCAACGTGCCCGGGGCAATGTCTTGAGTAATTACCAGTCCCTTTTCCGTTTGATCATAAACCTCTTGCGGTGCTACTCCAAAACCTTCGTTTTCTAACAGGATCACCGCCTCATTTAGCGGTAATCCTTCCACAGCAGGTACTTTTATTTCAGCCACGTCTAAATAATTATACAGGGCTAAGGCAATCCCGCCCAGTATGCTCAATAGCACCAAAAAAACTATGATGGCCACTCTAGTTAATTGGATTTTGCGCCGGGGTCGGGGTAATGGCTGGTTATCTTCTGGCAACACTTGGGTGGCAAAATCTGCTTCTAGATCAGTTTGTACCCAATCAACAGGTACAGCACACTGTAATTCATCGCTAAATTGCCGGGCATTTTGATATCTCTGTGCCGGATCTTTAGCCATCGCTTTCAGCACTACCCGTTCTAAATCCGGGGAGATAGCCTGATTAAGCTCCCTAGGATTAACCGGTTGCTCTTGCACGTGTTTCAAGGCTACCATTACCGCACTATCACCCTTAAAAGGCAACTGACCGGTCAGCATTTCATACAATACCACACCAAGGCCATAAATATCTGATTGTGGTCCGGAAGTATTGCCCTGTGCTTGTTCCGGTGAGATATAATGCACTGAACCCATCATTACACCGCTGTTGGTGATTGTGCCGGTAGTCGCTTCTAAAGCAATACCAAAATCAGTCAGCTTGACCCGTTGATCATCAGTAATCAGGATATTATGGGGTTTGACGTCCTGATGCACAATGTTATTTTGATGAGCATGTCGTAACGCCTCACAAATCTGTTTAATGATGTTTATAATTTTATCCAACGCTAGGTGCGGATTTTCTCGCATAAAATTTTTCAAATTATCACCGTCTATGTATTCCATAACCAAATAATGGGTCTCATCTTGTTGCCCAACATCATGAATATGCACAATATTAGGATGAGAAAGCTTAGCCACCGCTTGCGCTTCCCGCCTAAAACGATGGATAAAATCAGTATCTGATAAATATTCAGGGCGCAATACTTTAACCGTTACCAAGCGATTTAGGAAGGTATCTTTGGCTTTATAAACAACTGACATCCCCCCGCCGCCCAATTGCTCTAAAATTTGATACCTGTTGCCCAAGTGCTTGCCAATCATTACTCAATCACCTCAATGCTTCTAATATCAATTGTTGTGCTACCGGTGCCGCTACAGTTGCTCCCGACCCGGCGTTTTCTACAATTACCGCCACCGCTACCCGTGGTTCACCAGCTGGGGCAAAGCCTACAAACCAAGCATGGGGTGCCCCGTGCGGATTTTGGGCAGTACCGGTTTTACCGGCTACAGTAATACCATCAATAGCGGCCGCTTTAGCTGTACCTTGCTGCACTGCACTGACCATCGCTTGTCCAATAAATTGAGCAATTGCTGAATCAGTAGCCTGCTGCATTACATTAGGTTGGTGCTGAAATAAACTTTTCTCCAGCACACTCCTAATTTCCTGCACCAAATAAGGTTGCTTCATCTGCCCGTTATTAGCAATAGCGGCAGTTACCACTGCCATGTGGAGTGGGCTAACCAAAAGTTCCCCTTGACCAATAGCCGCTGAAGCTAATTCTTGCTTAGACAAATCACCATCAGCTGATATCGTACTAGGTCGCACCTCTGGTAATAATGCAAAATCTTGCTTAAAAGCAAATTGTTCCGCAGTGCGGATAAAACTAGCTGCCCCCAAATTTAAGCCTAACTGTCCAAAAACAGTATTACACGAACTGGCTATTGCCCCGGTTAAATCTACTTGATCATGAACATGGCATAATAACTTAAATCCATTTACCATTAAATACCCGGGACAATTAAAGATTTCAGTCCGGTCTTGACCGGCAGCCAACGCCCCGGCAGCGGTAACTAATTTCATTACTGAACCTGGTGGGTAAGCACCTTGAAAAGCCCGGTTTAAAAACGGCGCATCTGGATTATTAATTAGTTGTGCCCACTGCGCTTCTAATTGATTAGGGTCAAAAGCAGGTGCTGATACCGCAGCCAAAATCGCCCCGGTGCGCGGGTCAATTAGCACTATTGCCCCCATCCCACCAGCATCTGCCAATAACTTGGCCGCCAAACGCTGTAATTTTATATCTAGCGTTAAAATCAAATCTGCCCCTACTGGTTTTTTGCCGGCTGCCTCCCGCACTAAATTTAAAAATTTTCCTTCGATAGTCAAGCCCAATAACTGCCTACTATAGGCGGCCTCTAAACCAGCATGACCATATTTATTAGATACATAACCCAACAGGTGCCCAGTTTCAGAACCAAAGGGATATTTTCTGACAGCACGATTATCCAGCCACTTTGTTTGAGCCAGCACTTGACCATTACGATCATAAATACTACCTCTCTGAACATCATCAATACGTTCTAACCAACGCACATTTTTAGGATGATTAGCCAGCTGTTCACCTTGATATAATTGAATATAAGACAGGTAAACTATTAATAATAGTAGTAGACCCAGCAAAAATAAACCTAGTTTATAAATGTTTTTTTTCATCTTGCAGAACCTGCCCGGTGAGAAATATTTAGCAAAAGTGCTAATAAAATAAAATTAGCTACCAATGAACTGCCCCCGTAACTAATATAGGGTAATGTTACCCCGGTTAAAGGGAGCAACTTAAGTACTCCGGCCACGATTATAAAGGTTTGCAAGGCCATTAGTGCTGTTAAACCGGTAGCCAGCAAGGCCGAAAAATCATCCGGAGCGGCTAACGCAATTTTAATGCCCCGGTAAATAAATAAAATAAACAATACTAGTATACCACATCCACCCAATAACCCCATCTCTTCAGCTATTGCGGCAAAAATAAAATCAGTATGCACTGCTGGAATTAAATAAGGGCTACCTGCCCCCAGTCCGGCACCAGTTAAGCCGCCGCTACCAATAGCAAAAAGTGATTGGATTATTTGAAAACCAGTAGTTTCAAAATAAGGCCACGGGTTCAACCAAACATCAACTCTAGCCCGGACGTGATTAAAAATATAATAACAAATAATGCTGCTAAACAAAAAAGCGAGCATACCAAAGATGATATAAAACACCCGGGCGGTAGCAGCATAAACCATCGCCAAAAATGTACAAAAGTAAATTAAAGCGGTGCCTAAATCTCGCTGAAAAACCAGTAAAATTAAAGCAACACCCAACATCATTATTAGTGGTCCCAGTTCCCGGCAGCCAGGCACCGGGATACTAAAAAAAGTGCGGGTGCCGGCAGTCAAAACACTTTTATTTTCAGCTAAAAAAGCTGCTAAAAATAATACTAATAATATTTTTACAAATTCAGAAGTTTGTACATGAAAAAGACCAAAATCTAACCAACTACGAGCACCACCTAGCTCTATCCCCCAAAAAATTGGTAATAGTAAAGCAATCACTCCTGTTAGAGCGTAAATATACTGGTATTCTGCTAAAATATGATAATTACGGATCAATACTGTTATCAGTGTTAATACCAATAAAGCCAATAACAACCAAATGAATTGGCGCAAAGCCAAGTCTAGTTGCAAGCGCATAATAAAAATCAACCCGCTAGAAGTTAAAGCAGCTACTATTGGCAGCAAGTACGGATCTGCTTGATACTTGGTAAACTGCCAAAAAATACTAATGGCTATAAAAACTAACACTGTACCCATTATTAGAAAAATAACCCAAAAGTTCGTAGCCAAATCATTCAAGTGCCCTCCTAAATATAACACCAAGGTGCCTGTAAATAAGTAAAGGGCATTGTAAAGTAGCAATTGGCGTTCTTGCGCTCGCAGGTTAATATTTGATGTCCCCCTGGTAACTATACTGATTAGCGGTCAGCTTTCAGCATTCAGCTAAAATATTTTAAATCTTTTAAGTGCGTGTTCGAAAAAGGTACCCTTTATCACATTTGAAATTTACATATTAATCCAATCAATCTTAAAACACACCCCCACCTGCACCCTTCCCGGCACTCAATTCAGACGCAAGAATATATCGTTAAACAAATCTTTGTTTCTGAATTGAGTACCGGGTGGGTACCCGCTCCCCCATCAAGGGGGAGGAGATTTAACCCCCCTCCCCTCGTGGGAGGGGCGGGTACCCACCCCGAAGGGAAGGGTACGGGGAGGGGG
>JAJOKO010000009.1 GCA_021129825.1 Desulfotomaculum sp.
CCCGATTATGAATATATTTAACCATATTATAGCTGATCTAAAGCAATTAAGCCAACAAAAACCTTCCCCCGGTTTAGGTTTGTAGTGGGCGTATTATCCCATATACAATTTCGTTCTTAGATGGTTAAAATTCACCACCTTATTTCTTCTTCCTAATATTTCCTGATATAAATCGAAATCCGTTGTGAATACACAACTGACCCGCTTTGACTTAATAACAATGCCTGTATCCGCAACCCCAAGCCTGATCGAAACATCGTTTGTAAAAATGATTTTTTTAGGGATATGTGCTTCCCGGGCCTTGGCAATAAAAGCTGCAAAACAAGCCATTAATGCTTTTGCTCGCCCGTCGTTTGTTTGCTTTAGTAAATTTGAAACTTCTGCTAAGCAATGGGATGTAACCCACAATATTTCGTACCCATCTATAGATTTAACCAAAAGATCAAAGTCTGCTACGACAAAGTTTTTTGTCCTCTTGTGCTTACTTATTAAGTCTTTATCGTAAAGACCAACTATCAACAACAGCAGGAGGTTTGTATCCAGCAAAACACTACGCATTTTTTGTTTCACGAATTTTGATGGACTTTATTTCGCCACTTTTGGCATCAACTCTAACTACCTTATACTGCCTTTGGGGGTTTTGCGACTGTAATCCTGTAATAAGTCCACTTCTGGGGTAATCCCACGGACGAGAAAAACCAATAGTTACTTCCCATACATCAGCATGCTCATTAAAAACTACTTCTTCCAAACCGAAATTTTCCGGACGCTCAGACTCAAAAATATCTACCAGATACTCTATCGCTTTTTTAACCGCTTCTTTCACATTCATGAAGAATTCCTCCAAAAAAATATTTTTTTTGCATAAGCAACTGCATTTTATCGCTTATTTTTATATTTGTCAATCAATGTTAACTGTAGCAAGGTGACGTCAAAGAATAGATGCTGATAAATGCTGATTAAAAATGTCTCATCTAAGATCGTCTGCCGAATACTGAGATAAATCATACAAAAGATACTCATAATCCGGCAGATGCTTTTGAACTGCATGCGGATTATTAACTTTACTAACTTTACTAACTTTACTAATTAGTATCACCCCGATTAGGAATATATTTAACCATATTATAGCTGATCTAAAGCAATTAAGCCAATAGTTATTTAAAAATCAGCATTAATTAACGTCTATTAATTTGATTTAATATTTCATCATACAAATCAGTCACAGTGATTATCTTAATATTAGCCGGAAATTCGTTTTTAGTAGCGCAGACAGCTGTTCGATAATTAGCAGCCAGATGATATTGCTTAAAGAAATAATTTTCCAAGTTATTTTTGGTTTCTAAAGTAATCTGACCGTTGATGATCGCTAACGAAAAAGAATTTAGCGCGATAGTTAAGCCCCTGCCAATTGCTTTAACGTAGCTTTCTTTTAAAGTCCATAGCTGGTAAAAATAATCTAATTGTTGCCAACCATTTTTTGCTAAAAGGGTCTGATATTCTTTTTTGGTAAAAAAACGCCGGGCTATCTCTAGTTCTGTTTTTTTGACCTGTTCGACATCTATCCCTACCGGCTGATTATGAACAGCACAAACTACCCATTCGCCAGAATGGGATAGATTAAAATGCAAATCATGATTATTTTTTAAAAAGGGTTTGCCATAATCGTTTTCAACAAAAACGATCTTTTTTAAATCTATTTTGGTGTTTTTATAAATAGCGTAGCGGCTTAAAATATCGGCGATTAAAACCCTTTGGGCTTCCTCGAAATGAAAGAGCCGGTTAAGCCGGGCTTGCTTTTTTTTAGATGTAAACTGGATCAACTGCTTAAATTTGCTTTGATCTAAAGGATGATCGATTTTAACTGCGTATAGCTGTATCATTTTACTTAATAGCTGCCACCCCGCCTGTAATATTAAGTTCAGCAAGCAAACCTTCTATCTCTGTTGTAGCATCAAAAGCCTCTTCGTAAAACTTTTTAACCATATCTTTACTAAGCACGCCATTTCTTACTTGTTCGCTCAACTCTAAATCGACATAATTAGAAGTATTGTTAAGACCGGCCAGGTGCATCCACAGCTTTGCCAAGCGGCAGCCGGAAGCAATATAGGTCTTGGAAAATTTATTGATCGGCTGCCACCCTAATTCTTTTTTGATGGTGGCCATCATTTCCAGTGGTTTATAAGCAAAATGCTGGTACATGAACAAACCGCTAACCCCGGCCGGAAATAATTCTTTAGGGAAAAAAGGGAGTAAGTGGTTTTTATTTCTAAGTCGTAGCCGGACATGGCTTTTGGTTACCGCTGTATTGACCAAATCTATGATCATTTGTTGGCGTATTTTACGGTTTTCATCAACTTCAAAACTTTCGCCCATGCCAAATACCTGCTGGGGATTATGCCCGGAAAAAACCAGCGGGATCCCTTTAGCTTTAGCGTATTCACCCGCCACCCGAATCATTAAACGCCCGCAATACAGACAAATATGACCGTGCCCTTTATCCCGTAGTTCTTGATCAGTAAACAAAAAGTTGAAAAAATCCTGCATCATTTTTTTAGGTAATGTATTTTTTTGTAGTGGGATCTCTAAGGCAGCACATATTTTTTGCGCATTATCAAATGTTTCTTGATATTCGTAATGAATATCATTGATCACTCCTAGCAAATTAAGCTTATATTTACGTTTAAGCAGGTAGGCCAAATAGGCACTATCCTTCCCACCGCTCATCATAATCACACCATCATAAGCACCCTTCCCCCGGTGCTTTGCCAGTGTATTTTCAAATATTGCCTCTAATTCAGCCCAATCCATCCGCACTTCTTGCGCTTCTTGACGGCAGATATTACAAATCAGGTTATTATCTAAACGGATGTTTTGAGGCTCGTTTTCTGGCAATAAACATTTTTGACAACGCTTAATAGTAAAATCCTTCATTTTCACTGCTCCTCCCGCACTTTTTCTTGGCATTGATGCACAAAGGTTTCTAAACGAATCTGGTTATTGGCCTGATTTTGTCCTTGACAAACTAACGTAATAAAAGGAATGTGGGGGTATTCACTTCTAAACCTTTCCATCAGTGATTCTACCACCATCCCCGGCACACAATTAAAAGGGATCGCATTGATAATACCCACCGCTTTATAATTAATCATTTCTATCGCGGTACCCATATGGGTACCGGCTTTAAGAGTAATACCAGATTTTTTGATGTGGTTTAGTAAGCAAGGATCAAAATCATAACCGAGGTAATTGATAATCGGCTGGACATATTTTATTTCCATCTGATCAATTATTTTGTTTCTAAACCGGGCGATTGCTTGTTGGAGATACTTGCCTTCTTTTTGAGTATAATAGATCCCTTTATAAAGGGTATATTTAATCAACTCGTGCACCGGGGGGGTAACTACTTCGGCCCCTAATGCTTCTAATTTTCTAATTAAATCATCACTGGAAAAATCTACATTTCGGATATAAGCCTCACCCATCACCCCAATCCGCGGGCGGCGCACTTGCCGGTCGACCGGGATAGCCAGCAGAGACGCCACTGCGGCCCCTAAAGCCTTAGAAAAACCGCGACCTTTTTCAATAGCCAATCCAATGGTATCAATACAGGTTTCAAAAATTCTTTCGGTGATCCCTTTTTCTAGCTCATAGGGACGAATATTCATCAACAAGCGGTTTAAGATATCTGCTGCTAAAAACCCGCGCACGGATGCGAACATGTATTGAGGCGAGGTGATTATTTTTTTGAACTCCGGGTTCGTTTTGGCAAAGTCATCTACGATCACTATTTTTCTTGCCAAATTACTTTCACGGGAAAGCTTATTAAGAGCTACGTTATGCAGGGGATTAAATGAATCATACCTACAACTACCACATGAACCTGGGGAATAAAAAGCAATATTTTCTTCTGCTGGTGCTGCGAGAATCTTTTTAAAAATATCCCCGGTGATCAGAATGCAAGGATAACATTCTTCCCCGGTAGTAAATTGTTTGGCACACGCTACGCTTGCTTGATCCGGTTCCGGCAGCGATACCGCATTAATCCCGCAGCGTTTAAAAGCGTATTCCCACATTCTGGAACCCCGGGCTACATAGGGAATATACAGGGTCTGGATCTCTTTTTTGCTAAATGGTTTTCTAACAATTCTTTGGGGCTGGTAAGCAGCTGTATTAGCTCTAGGCTTGATAGCATCTAAAAATGCTTCGCAACGGGTGATAATGCCGGCTTCTGCTGAATGCTCATCAATTTCAAGATATAAGGCCGGTTTGCCGCCCAGTTCCCCTTTGATAAAATATGAGACCATCGAATCATTAACACAACTATAGTTAGTCACATAAACGGGATACACATTCGGAATTTTGCGCACAATATCAGTTAAAACCATCATTCTCTGGCTCATTGCCAGGGTGGTATTATGCCAAGCTTCATTAACGTCATCAGAATTATAAAAATCAAAAAAATCCATCGGAAAACAATGTACACCCAGATTGCGCCATATTTTGGGTAAATCCATAGTTAATAATTTATCGGCCGTATTGTGTATTTTGCCGATTAAAATAACTGCTTTTTCTGCCGGCGCTAGCTTTGATAAGGCTTTCTGACCCTCTAGCAACATGGTTTTACGAAATAGATAATATTGCTCAAAAGCAGCTGTACAGGCATTATCTACTGTTTTTTTGCTATAGTTACCAATGCTTTTGATGTTTTTGATCATTTTATATAGTTCTCGTTTAATACTGGTCTCACCTAACCTAAAATGTAGTTCTGGTTTTAAAATTTTTATGCCTTGTTTTTCGATTGCTAAAGATTCATTGGTCATCTCCGGAATAAAAATAACAAAATCACAATGATTAGACATAACATGATGCTTTAAAGAACAAGATTGGGTTTCGCGTACAGAAGGAATGAAAATTAAATCCACTGCTCCCTCTTTAGCCCGGTCAACAAGCCAACTGACATGCCCGTGAGC
Source organism: Desulfotomaculum sp. (assembly GCA_021129825.1). GTDB lineage: Bacteria > Bacillota > Desulfotomaculia > Desulfotomaculales > Desulfohalotomaculaceae > JAJOKO01. Next base: position 4,974 of record JAJOKO010000009.1, read on the forward strand.
AAGTTTAGTAGGAAAACAGGTTGCTGTACGCACGTTATTAATGCCTTTTTTAATAATATCCCGGTTTGATGGTGGTGACGCTAGAACTTCAAAACCAAGTTTTTCAAAAAATGTCTTGAAAAACGGAAAATATTCATAAAAAACATGCACCCGCGGTATCCCAATGACCAGCTTTTTAGTTTTAGTTTTAGTTTTAGCTTCAGCATCAAGCATCTTTTCCCGCAACGCAAAATAATCTGGCATAGATTTAGCGGCTACCGGAGATAATACCTCGTATTTTTCACATCTCCCGCCGTAATAAAGTGCTTTATTGCCCTCTAGCTTGATTTTATTGATTTCGCAGTGATTATCACAACTTTTACATTCAAAAACACTGGTTTGGAATGGTCTATTCAGATAATTTAACCCTTTAAATTTTGATTTTTTTATTTTGTTTTTAAGATAATCCGTCTGAGCAAGCAAACAACAACCTAGTGCTCCCATCACTTCATGATGCTCCGGTACCTGAATTGTTTTTTGGGTTACCTGTTCAAAAGCGGCCACTACCGCTTGATTAGCAGCCACACCACCCTGAAATAATATTTGGGTACCAATCGGACGATTTTCTACCACTTTATGGAGATAATTATGGACAATAGAGTAAGCTAGACCAGCAGTAATATCGGCAATTTTTTGACCATCTTGAAAGTATTTGACCACTTCCGTTTCCATAAAGACCGTACATTTTTCCCCGCAATCCAAAGGGTTGCTTGAAGCTAATGCTAGCTTGGCAAATTGATCTTTAATTTTAATGGCCAGTTTTTGAGCCTGCTCTTCTAAAAAACTGCCGGTGCCGGCTGCGCACGCTTTGTTCATCGTGAAATTATCTACCACACCCTCATTAAGATGAATATACTTAGAATCCTGACCGCCAATTTCAAAAATTGTATCTACCGCCGGATTGAGAAATGTAGCGGCCCGGGCATGAGTGGTAATCTCGTTTTTGATGACGTCGGCACCAATAAGGTCGCCGATTAAAAATCTAGCTGAACCAGTAGTACTAACACCGGCAATATTTAAGGTATCACCATAAAAATCGTGTAATTGGTTCAAACCCTCTTTGACTGCCTTGATAGGTTGACCAGCAGTCATTAAATATTTTTTAAAAATAATATCTCCTGATTGGTTTAACAAAACAATATTGGTAGAAATTGACCCGATATCTACTCCTAGAAAAACCGGCTCAGGAGCAGTTATTAATTTATCTTGAAATTTTTTGGGCAAGCCCGCTGCTTGCTTAAGTTCCAACGGCTGCAATTGCTTTTTAGCTTCATTTACATCTACACCTATAGCTACACCGGCAGCTACACCGGTAGCATGATTAATTTTATAAACTTGCCTCTTTTCCGGATTATTTAGTAGCCATTGCACTGCTCCCAAAGCCCCTAAAATCACGGCATTATCAGGCACATATAACGCCGTTTCTGACAAGGAAAACGCCGCCCGTAAAGACTTTAATACCCCGGGGTTTTGACAAACCCCGCCTGTAAAAACAACCGGCGTGATTATTTTTTTTCCTTTAGCAATGTTGGCTCTAAAATTATTAGCAACCGCAACACATAAACCAGCAATAATATCTTCTGGCGGGGTGCCTTTTTGTTGTAAATGGATCATATCTGTTTTGGCAAATACTGAGCAGCGCCCCGCCACTCGCGCTGCCTTGTCAGACAAGAGTGCCCGGTTAGAAAATTCTTCAATTGTCAAATTTAAACGCAGGGCTTGCTGGTCGAGAAAACTACCGGTGCCGGCCGCACAAAAATTATTCATCGCAAAATCTGTTAGTACTGCTTGGTTACTTTTTTTTTCTATATTTGCTGCCAATAAAATAAGTTTTGAATCTTGCCCACCAATATCAATAATGGTTCTGGTAGCCGGATTTTGATGAACAACCCCTTGCATTAAAGCAATAACTTCGTTTACTAACGCTGCTCCAAACATCAAAGCAACCCTTTTAGCCCCAACGCCGGTAGCGGCAATAGCAATAATATCGTACTGCTTGTCTATTGCTTTTACCGCAGCTAAAAGAAGCTCATCTACCCGGCCGTTATGCCGCAGATACTGGCTTTGCAAAAGTGAGTTTTTTTCAGACACAACCGCCACATCAATACTAACAGAACCAACATCCAGACCTAGATAAACGCGCATCAAGGGTTCACTCCTATTCGCCGGGTGATAAACTGGTTAACTGACAAAGCCAGTTCTTGGGCATAGGACTTAATCAGCATGTGCCCTCCGGGGATAGTGGCATATTGAACAGGCGTAAGATACTGACTCCACTGTTGGATATTATTGACCAGTTCAAGTTCTTCTTCTTTTTCTCCCAGCAATATCAAACTATCTATAATCAAAGCAGTCTCGGGAAATAGATAGTGCCGCATTGCTTGAGTATCATTTCTAAGTATCGTATAATAATGATGCTTTTCAGCAGGGGTCAACTGGTTTAAATCGAATTGATAGCAATCAAGCGTATATTGATATAAATCTGAATCACTGGCCGCTAAAATATAATCTATTTCTTTGATTACTCCCGGGGGCGGGCAACCAATTAAGATCAATCCGGCAATATTAGCTTTGTTTGCCAGTTTTCTAATTATTTCATAGGTAATATAACCACCAAAGGAATAACCCAGCATAAATACAGGCTGGTCTTGCTTTTTTATTAATGAAATAAAAGGAGCGGCAAATTCTTCAATAGTTGCCGGTACCGCCCCTTCTCCCCCGTGTTCGGGCATAACCGCTGCCAGTACGGCTATCTCCGGATGAATAAATTGAGAAAATCTATAATACATCGAAGCATTACCGCAAGCATAGGGAAAACAAAGTAGCGCACCTTTTTTTTTAGGGTTAGAGGTTAATGAGATCAGCAAGTGATTGTTCATCTCTGGCCTCCTTATTGATAACCAAATTCCATAGTTTATCCGCTAATATCTGCGTATGGGTTTCCGGAAATAAATGTTCTGCCTTGGCAATAATGTTGTACTCCACCCGGTGGGCATAGTGCTCCCAGTTGATTAACTGCTTAGTAGCTTCCGAATATTGATCTAATTCCCCTTGAAATAAATATACCGGTGTGGCGATTTTATCTCCGGGGTATTGATAGGCCATCATCGCTTCTAAATCATTACGGACTATTTGGCAGTTTAATGCAATTTCTTCCGGTAACATTCTTTCGAACATTTGAACCGCAGTTTGGCCACCACGCATTAAATTCTGGACCATCTGCTCATTCGATACCTGGGGAAAGTGATGTTTCCCGTTAGCATCAGGAGCCATTGCCGATAACATAATTAACCCGTCTACCACACAATTTCTCTTTTCCAGTTCTTTAACTAGTTCAAAAGCTAGTAAACAACCAAAAGAATAGCCGGTAATGTACAGGGGTTTATCATTTTTTTGTTCAATAAATTCTAAAAACGGGGCTACTACTGCCTCAATCGTAGGTAAAAGTGGCTTGGTATTACCATGACCCGGAATATTCGCCCCCAGCACTTCGGCGGAATCCGGCAAAAAAGCAGCCAAACTGCTAAACATTTCTCCAGTGGCAAAAATTGATGAATTAGGAAAACAAAAAATACGCACAGCCGGATTAGCCGGTGTTTTTAAAAATGAAATATTTTCTTGGGTCAAGTCGTCTTGCTCTTTTTTCTGGGCTAACATGGTTGCTATTGCGGCGACAGTTCTGTATTCAAAAGCATCTCTTAGCGCGAATTGCCCAAAACCGCTTGCTTTCATTTTATTGATCAACCGCATGGCTGAAAGGGAATCACCACCAATATCCCAAAAATTATCGTGGATACCTACATTTTTAATATTCAATACTGTTTCCCAGATAGATACAAGCTGTTTTTGCAGCTCCGTTTGTGGTGCTACATAATTATCAGAGCCGGTATTGGCCTCAATAACAACGCCCGGTAACCCGTTGATGGCAATCTTGCCACTGGCGTTTAAAGGTAATTGCTCTAAATGTTGAAAGAAAGCCGGTACCGCATATTCAGCTAATTTATCTTTTAGAAAAGAACGCAACACCCCATCAGCTACCGGGTTTTTAGTGATTGATGTATAAAACGCTACTAACACTTTAAGATCCTCTTGATTATTTCTTGTTGTTACTACGGCTTCTTTTACATCTGGGTGTAAAATCAGGTTTTGCTCAATTTCGCCGCATTCAATACGGTAACCGCGTAAGTTAATCTGAAAATCTTTTCTGCCCAAAAATTCAATATTACCATCCGACCACATTCTAGCCAAATCACCGGTATAGTACATTGTTTTATATTTCTGAGGGTTAAAACTATCCGGCACAAATGCTTTTGCTGTTTTTGCCGGTTTTTTATAGTAACCGGTAGCCACACCATCACCGCCAATGTAAAGGTAGCCTACCGTTCCCGGCATACATATTTCCCCGGCTTCATTTAAAATATAAAGTTGCGTATTAGGAAGTGGTTTCCCAATCGGCACGGTGGTTATCTCAATCTGATTTTCGCTATTTTGGGGTATCGGAAAATAAGCAGAGGCCACTGTGGTTTCAGTAGGTCCATATTCATTTGTAAAATGCGTCTGCGGGTAATGCTTCAACCAAATATTTAAATCTTTGGTATTAATCACCTCACCGCCCAGCATCACCCTTAAATTTGCACTCATCAATAATTCTTGGGAAATCATCTCTCTAGTATTCGATAGTAACGAAAAATGCGACGGGGTCATATTTAAAAAAGTAATCCCTTTTTCACTGATAAACTCCAGTAATTTTTCCGGATCTCTAGTATTTTCTTCCCCAAACAGATGCAAAGTGCTGCCTGAAATTAACGCTACCCAATTAGACGCTAAGGTCATATCAAAGGAATATGATGTAACCAAGGCACACTGGGATTTTTCATTAATAGTATGATATTGTTGCACCCAGTAAATAAAATTGCAGAATTTTTTATGAGTAATCATCACCCCTTTAGGATTGCCGGTAGAGCCGGAGGTGTAGATCATATAAGCTAAATTATCTGGCACAGTAGCTGCTACCACCGTACTAACAGGGGATGCTTGAATATCATTAACATCTAATACCGAAATTTCATTTTCAAATTGCGGTGGTTTTTCACCGTCATTGATAATAATAGCCTGCAAATTAGTAGCTGATAGTGCTCCTAATGATTTCAGGCAGTCCTTTTGGATAATCAAGATAGTGGCTTCACAATCCTTGATCATATAGGCAATACGCACTTGAGGATACGCCGGATCAATAGGCACATATGCGCCACCAGCTTTCCATACAGCCAGTTGAGCCACGATCATCTCTATTTTACGTTGCTGCAAAAGGGCTACGAAATTATCCGGTTTTAATCCCCGGGCTTGCAGTAAAGTAGCCAATTGATTGGCTCTTTGATCAAGTTCTTGATACGTAATAGACTGGTCTTGATCCGTTAAGGCGATAGCCCCAGGCGTTTTTTTAGTTTGTTCTGCTAACCAAGCATCCAGTGTTTTAACCGGATAGGGTTGGTCTGTCGCGTTTACTCGTGCTAATAATTGACGATACTCTAGCGGAATAAGTTGTTTATTTGTAAATTTTTGAGTACCTTTACCCGTGGCACTATCTTTTATGATTGTTTCCAGTAATAATTCATACTGATCTGCAAGTACCTCTATCAACGAATCTTCAAATAACCCCCGGACATAGTTCCAATCTAAATAATATTCACCTTCAAAATCCATTAATACTAAGTCAATATATGTGCCGGGTGCTCCGGTGCGGAAAGAAAGCGTATCTACTTTAATAGTAGCTAATTTGGAAAGTTGATCTGCATACAAACCAATGGAATTACTGAAAATAATAGAGCTCAAAGACCTTGGTTGGATAGCGTTAGCCTTAGCGGCAAGTCGCGATAAAATAATTGATGATACTGGTATTTCTAACATCGCCCGGACATAACTTTCTACTTTTTTGGCAATTTGAATCACATTTTCGGTGTGAAATGTTTTTATGCGCACCGGAAAAATATCAATAAAAGTACCGATAACTCTTCTTGCTCCTGAAAAATAGTGGTCTCTATTAAAAATAGGCATGTTAATAACCAAATCGTCTTGCTGACTCCACAAGTGCATCGTTTTAAAATAGGCCGCCAACAGCAAAGAGTTGAGAGAAATATCCGCTTTTTTTGCTATAGCATTAAGCGCAGTTATCGTACTTGGTTCAAATTTTCTATGGAGCGTGTCAAAAAATATTTCAGCTATAGCTGAAGGATTTTGCTTAAACGGTAACTGCACATTTTCTGGAAAATCTTGATATAAACTAACCTGATATTCTAGCGCTTCTTGATAAGTATCCGTTCTTTGACGGATACCTTCTAAAATTACATAATGTTGAAAACCTAAAGGTTGTTCAATAAATTCAACCGGTTGCTGCTGTAAAAGTAATTCGTAAATTTTAAATAATTCTTCATTCATAGTCAGGGTGCTGTAGCCATCTATTAGAAGATGCTCCAGATTAAGCATAAAAACATGTTCTGTGTCACCAAGTTTATAAATCTCCCCAAAATACAGGGGGAATTGATCCATTTCAAAGCGGTAATCACTATTTTTGATTTCCCGGGCCACGAGAAATTGCTGCTGTTCTTCGCCAGACAGGTTAGAAATATCTGCATAATTCAAGGTCACTTCCGGTACACTGCTTAAAATTTTCATTTCCGGTCTACCCTTAGTTTCATCTACTACTGCCCGTAATACAGGATGATAAGCAATCAATCTGTTAAAAGCTTCTTGAAACACATTTTTGTGGAATGAACCATGTATTTTTAAACTGAGAAAAATATAACAACTCAAACCGGAAGGTTCATTTTTGACAAATCCTTTACGGTGAAAATATAAGGTTTCCTGAAAATTCATCAGCGGAAATCCACGCTCTTGTTTCCATGCAACATCATTATCTAGATCCAACACCAGGGGTTGGAGCGCCTGGGCCATCTCTCGAATTGTTTTTTGGCGCAAAACAACCTCGTGCTCATCACCAAGGACAAAAGCAGTTTTGATTTTAGACATTATCTGTAAAGCATCAGTTAAACTGGACGTCTTCGCTATAATATCCTCTGTCACACCTAATTCATGTTCTTCGATATGCAGTGCCCGGCAAATAATATTCAGTAATAATCCTTCCAGTTCATTTTGGGGCGGTTCTTTGGAAAAATCTCTTTGCTTGAGATAATCAACTTGTTCTTTTAGTGACGGGTATTTATAACAAAAATTAGGGATAAACTTAGAAACGTAATGTTGCTCCATTTTCCCCTGAATACTCATAACCTGTAGGGAATCACAACCTAATGTAAAGATACTGTCTTGCAAAGTTATTCTAGCTAAATCTTCATGGGAAAGTCCTAGTACTTCTTGCCATATTTTTTTTAAAATTTCAATATGTTCCTGCTTGGTTTGATTCGTCAAATTATCTTTCATGATCACTTCTTCCCCGGTATATGTGCCTTTTTTGTATTCTTCAGTAAATACTTTTCTGGATATTTTGCCACTGGTTGTCCGGGGAATATCATTCATTTTTATTTTAAAGAAGTGATCGATATTCACGCCACTAAGACGATTTACTACTTCTTTGATATTATTTAATAAGGTAGCGTAGCCCTCATCTGAAAAACCTTTATTTTTTACCGGTACGAAAAAACATAAAATTTCTTCTCTATTTTGTTTGTCATCATACACGCCACAAATGGTGATAGATCTAAACGCATCTTGGGCATGTGCTAGCGCAATCATTTCTAGATCGTAAGGATAATAATTATGACCACCAACAATGATCATTTCTTTGACCCGGCCGGTAATATACAATGCTCCCTGATCATCAATAAAACCGACATCGCCCGTATTAAACCACTGATCACGAAACACCGCCGCATTAGCCGCGTCATTATTATAATAACCACTGGTCACGTTATCTCCTTTTAACTCCACAATGCCTAAAGTATTGGGCGTACATAGTTTGCCGGTATCATCCACTATCCGGACATCAGAGTAAAGTGCCGGAAAACCAACTTGGGCAATATCCAGGCTATTTGGTGCATCAGGCTTTAAATGGATAATTTGTTTTTGGTTATAAAGAGCCTCCCGGTCAATTGTACTATAGGTGATCCCCGCCCCGGCAGAATTACCTGTTGCTGCCAGTACCGTTTCCGTTAATCCATAACCAAAAAGAAATGCAACAGTAGAAAACCCGTAATCTGCAAGCAAATCGCTAAACTGCTTAGCAGCTTTAACAGAAATCATTTCTGCACCAACTGAAAGTACTCGCAATGCTGATAAATCTAGATTATCAGCTATTTTTTTCTTTTTTAGTTTAAGAATATTACAAGTATACTCTATCCCTGTATTGGTAGACGAAGTTATTGTAGCTTGGTATTGATCTAGTTTTTTCAACCAAAGTAAAGGACTTCTGGCAAATTGCCCCGGGGTCATTTTTACCTGATTCATGCCACCACCTAAAGCACTTAAATGGCAACCAAACAGCCCGTAATCATGAAAATAAGGCATCCAGTACACTATCGTATCTTTTGGGCTACTAAGTTCGCCCGCTAATTTCGCTTTAATATTTTGAATCAAATTAAAATGCGTTAACTTAACGCCCTTAGGCACCCCGGTACTACCGGAAGAAAACTGAATCACAGCAGTGGCATGTTCGTCAACTGCTCTGATTACATATTCTTTATCAAACATCAATGCTGCTTCGATAAACAATTGTTCTGCGCAAATAACCGCTTTTCCGGCAGCATTTGCAAACCTTTGGATCGCCGGGTAAAATTTTTCTTTGGTAGAATCACACAAAACCGGCGCATCTAATACTTTCAGCACGCCACAAAACCGCTGATTTTCAAGCTTAGCATCATCATTGCTACTAACTGTAGGCAATGGTGCCGGTATCACGCCAGCAAATATACAACCCCAGAAAATATTGATGAAATACCGGTCATCATTAACTAGCGTAATTAAACGATCCCCCGCTCTAAAACCACGTTTAAATAACACTTGGGCAATACATTTTGCCTGCATAAATAACTGCTGATACGTTTCAAAATAATCTTCTTTACCTGTATGTACATAATACATTCCTTTTTCTGGATAATTAAGAGCATTGTATGCTAATAACTGGTATAAATTTAATGGAAATTCCGGGTAGTTTTGTTTGAGAGTAGCTACCCACTCTTCATGATACAATTTTTTGTTATTTTTCATAATAACCTCCATTTATTAGTTAATTCATGCGTTATTCTTGTGATTTTTGTGATTTTTGTGATTTTTGTGATTTTTGTGATTTTTGTGATTTTTTACGCATTTTTTGACAACAAAAAATACTTCTAGATTAAATAAACCATTTAAAAAAGAAGTGTTCTACCGCAGAACTAGTTCTTAATGTGCGTGTTCGAAAAGGGTATCATTTATCACATTTAAAATTTACATATTAACCCA
>JAJOKO010000020.1 GCA_021129825.1 Desulfotomaculum sp.
AAGCGCCTAAGATTTCTTTTAACTCCAAAGACCAAGAACGCACCAAGTTATTTAAGCGTTCGGCAGCTTGATCCGGCTTTAACACTTTTACCCGTTCCGGGCGTTGGGTAGCAATACCCCAAGAACATTTACCGGTATGACATTTTTGACACATTTGACAACCAATAGCAATTAGAGCAGCAGTACCGATACCCACCGCATCGGCGCCTAAGGCAATCGCTTTAATCATGTCGGCACTGGAACGGATGCCACCGGAAGCAATAATAGATACTTTATGGCGGATTCCTTCGTTACGTAAGCGATCATCTACTGCCGCCAAACCCATTTCAATCGGAATGCCGACATGGTCACGAATAGTGGCCGGGGTGGCCCCGGTGCCACCCCGGAAACCATCTAAATAAATCACATCTGCCCCGGCCCGGGCAATGCCACTGGCAATAGCGGCCACGTTATGCACTGCGGCAATTTTAACGCTAATCGGCTTTTCGTAGTTAGTAGCTTCTTTCAAAGCATAAATCAACTGGGACAAATCTTCAATAGAGTAAATATCATGGTGCGGTGCCGGTGAAATAGCATCACTGCCTACCGGAATACTTCTGGTTTTAGAAACTTCTTCATCCACCTTTTCACCCGGCAGATGACCACCAATACCCGGTTTAGCACCCTGCCCTACTTTGATTTCTACCATTGTTCCTTGGTTTAAGTACTGCCGGTCAATACCAAAGCGACCAGAAGCCACTTGCACAATAGTCCATTCGCCGTAAGCATATAAATCTTGGTGTAAACCACCTTCACCAGTATTATATAAAATACCGCTTGCTTTAGCCGCCGCCGCTAAAGCCCGGTGGGCATTTAAACTAATCGCCCCGTAAGACATCGCCCCGAATACTATGGGTGTATCTAACTTTACTTGCGGTGGTAGTTTAGTCTTTAACTGGTACTCGCCGTTTTTATCTTTGCCAAACTCTAAACCGGCCGGTTTAGACCCTAAGTAAGTGCGCAGTTCCATTGGTTCACGCAGCGGGTCAATCGACGGGTTGGTCACTTGACAAGCATCCAACACCAGGTGATCAAAATAACTTTTATAAGGCTTGTCATTGCCGGTAGCAGTCAGCAACTTACCGCCGGTAGCAGACTGTTTATAGATATTTTTAATGTGTTCAATAGACCAGTGATCACTTTCTTTAAAAGCCAGCGGGTTTTTAACTACATTAATAGCCCGGTCCGGACAAATCAATACACAGCGATGACAAGCCACACATTTGCTATCATCCGCCAATAGCCGTGCTTTAAACTCTAAAGCGCCAAATCCACAACCAGCAACACACATTTTACAGTGGCGACAGCGCTGGTGATCAACATTTACCAAAAATTCCGGCGTTAAATAACTTTTCATATCTGTACACCTGCCTCTAATTCAGCCACAACGGCCTCGCCGCCTTTAGTCACCCAAACGCGATCTAAATCCAGACATATTTCCCGGATAGCACTTTCCTCACTAGCCATATAGACCATATCATCTTTGGTGCCTACTACCATTGGGCGTAATTTAATGCGATCATTCAGCCCGATCATCGCCCGGCTATTGGCAATGATAAAACTAAAAGGACCGTTTAATAACCCGGAGCCATATACTTGACGCACTGCGGTCAATAACTGCCGCTGTTGCGGTGCCATTTTATCAATATCCTTCCAAAGCGGTGCTGCCAATGCTTTACAAACTATTTCCAGCGGAATTCCCTGCTTGCGGTGCATTAAGTCTACCAAATAAGATACCACTTCGGTGTCTGTCTGTAATTCACAACAATAGCCAAACATTTCTAAGTATCTTTTATTGATCCCGTAAGATGAAATTTCACCATTATGCACTACCGACCAATCCAGCAAGCAAAAGGGGTGCGCCCCACCCCACCAACCGGGCGTATTAGTGGGAAAACGACCGTGCGAAGTCCAGATATAAGCTTGGTATTCATCCAAACGAAAGAAGTGACCGATATCTTCCGGATAGCCCAATCCTTTAAAAGCACCCATGTTTTTGCCGGAAGACATTACAAAGGCACCTTCCATACAGTTGTTAATGTGCATTACCACTGCCACCACATAATCAGTTTCTGCCACCGGTTGACCTTGTTTTAACAGTGCCAACGGATCAACCTGCATAAAATAGCGCCAAATAATTGGTTCGTCAGTAATATTGGGTGTAATCCGAGTGGGGACCGGTTCACTCTGATCAATAATAAATTTTTCTTTTAAATACACTTCGGTAGCCAGTCGATCTTGCTCGCTGGTATAAAGCATGTGCATCGCATAATGATCTTTAAATTGCGGGTAAATACCATAAGCCGCAAAACCACCCCCTAAACCATTAGAGCGATCGTGCATCAAAGCAATGGATTTAATTACGGCCTCCCCGGTCAGGCGATGTCCTTTTTTATTAATCATCCCACTGATAGCACAGCCGGATGGTATTCTGGGAAAGGTACCAATCATTAATCAAATTACCTCCTTAAATAAAAAAAGCGTTCAGCTTCCAGCTAAAGAATAAATTCAAAAGCTTTTTTTGTTTTTAATATTTTAGCTGATAGCTGATAGCTGACTGCTATTACTTTATTATTTACTGTTAAAATTACAAAAAAACCTAAAACTAACTGAATTTTAAGTTTTTTATTAGTATAACATAGTATAATAGCTGTTGTCAGTGTTTTTTTTGTGGATGGATAATGTATACTTTAATTGCATCTAGTATAAACGTGGTATATAATGAATTTTAGGTGGTGATTTTGAATTATGGATATTTTAAATATTGCTGGCACTCATAAAAACTTAGGTGTATTTATTAAACAAAATCAGGATCTATTGGTATTTTTTCCAGTCAGCCAGCTTGAAGTTTTGCTAGATGCTTATAAATTCAAAGTTAACTTTTTTCGTGAAGATGATCATTCTGTTACAGCAACCATTGAGAACTTTGATTTAATTATAAATGCTATTGATGAAAACGCTGCCAAAAAAAAATTAGCTGAAGAACTTTCGGAATATGCCCATGAATATTTTAATGAATTTCAACTTTATTATCAGACCCCCAATCGCCACTCACAACTTCCTTATGTACTTAAAGTCTTATTTCAAAAAAACCTAAGTGACATTGAAGGTTTAATTAATGCCTAGTTGGAAAGATTTAAAAAGATTTTGCCAAAAAGACGGTTGGGAATTATATAAAACAACAGATCATTATTTTTACCGTAAAGTAATGCCGGATGGCACTTTAAAGAGAACGAAAGTTTCTAATGGCACGGGGGAAATCAAAAAAACATCTATGGCGAGAAATATTAAAAAAACAACTTCAAGTTAGTAAAGAATATTTCAACAACAAAATCTAAGTTATTATTTTCTTACAGTGCGTGTTCGAAAAGTATGTTTGTGGTAAAAACCCCCCTCCCCTTAATCCCCTCCCACGAGGGGATTAAGGGGAGGGTAGGGTGGGGGTGTGTTTTAAGGTCAATTGGGTTAATATGTAAATTTTAAATGTGATAAATGATACCCTTTTCGAACACGCACTTACAATAAAAAACCACCTTCCCCGAAATCTCGTGGGAAAGGTGGTTTTTCATTCAGATAAAATTTATAAAGATTTAAAACATTGAGAGATATTTATCCACTTCCCATTTAGAAACTTGCATCCGGTAGTCATCCCACTCTAAACGCTTGGCTTCTACATATTTGCTGAAAATATGTTCTCCCAGCGCTTGCTGCATCACGGTGTTTTGGCACAACTCATCAACCGCTTCAGCCAAACAACCCGGTAAACTGCCCACGCCGACTTGTGTTTTTTCTGTTTCACTCATTTTATAAATATTGCGGTTACATGCTTCTGGTGCCGGTAGTTTATTCTTAATACCGTCTAAACCAGCCTTTAACATTACCGCAATAGCCAAGTAAGGGTTGCAAGACGGGTCTGGGCTACGTAATTCCACCCGGGTAGACATTTCGCGTTTAGCCGGTATTCTGATTACCGCCGTGCGGTTAGCGCAAGACCAAGCCAAGTTAACCGGTGCTTCGTAACCAGGTACCAATCGCTTGTAGGAATTAATAGTAGGATTAGTTACTGCGGTTAAAGCCCGGGCATGTTTTAACAAGCCGGCAATATAGTGCATCGCTACTGGACCTAGCTGTTCCGGTGCGGCAGGGTCATAAAAAGCATTCTGCCCGTCTAAAGTCATCAGCGACTGGTTAGCGTGCATGCCGGAACCATTGATACCAAAAATAGGCTTAGGCATAAAGGTAGCATGCAAACCGTGGCGTTGGGCTACGGTACGTACCACTACTTTAAAGGTAATGATTTTATCAGCTACATCCAGCGCATCTGAATATTTAAAATCAATTTCATGCTGTCCTGCCGCTACCTCGTGATGAGAAGCTTCAATTTCAAAACCCATTTTTTCCAAGGTCAACACGATATCACGGCGAGCATTTTCGCCAAGGTCTGCCGGAGATAAATCAAAATAACCGGCTTGGTCATGGGTCTTCAATGTCGGGCATCCCGCATCATCAACTTGGAATAAGAAAAATTCTAATTCCGGACCAACAGCCATTTTATAGCCTAGATCTGCGGCTTCTTTTAATACTTTTTTAAGATTATTTCTCGGACAACCCTCAAAAGGAGTACCGTCCGGGCGGTAAATATCACAAATCAACCGGGCTACCGCTCCCTCCCGTGGTCTCCAAGGAAATACCACAAAGGTGCTCGGATTAGGACGTAAGTACATATCCGATTCTTCAATACGCACAAACCCGTGAATAGAAGAACCGTCAAACATTAGCTCACCGTCAAGCGCTTTTTCCAATTGTTCCACAGTAATAGCTATGTTTTTAGGTACTCCAAGAATGTCAATAAACTGTAATCGCACAAACTTAACTCCCGCTTCGCGGGCTTGCTCCAGCACATCTTGCTTGGTTTTTTCAATCATTACAAATACCACCTTTTCATCAAATTTAATAAAAAATAAAGCCTTTGTTAATTATAGAATTATCCTAAATTAACAAAGGCTCCATTGCCTGTTGTTAAAGATACATCTTTGTATCACTACTAATCATTTTATTATTACAAGTCACTTTGTAAGTTGTGCGCCATCACAACAGCCTCAGCTACCGCTCGCATACTAATCCTTTTATTCATACTTTGTTTTTGCATTCTCTTAAAAGCCTGTTCTTCAGACATGCTCATAGATTCCATTAAAATACCTTTAGCCCTGTCAATGATTTTACGGCTTTCAAGTTTTTCTTCCATTTTTTTTAGCTGTTGTTCCAACTTAACCAATTCAGCATAATTGTTTAAAGCCAATTCTACCGCCGGTAGCAAACAGCTTTCATCAAACGGCTTGACTAACAAACTCTGCACCCCAGCATTTTTAGCCTGAACTAACAAGTGCGTCCGGTAATGCCCCGTTGTTAAAAGCACTGGCGCTAGTTTATCTTCATACACTATTGTCGCTGCTTCTACACCAGTCATACCAGGCAACGTTGCCTCTATAATCACTAAATCCGGCTGACGGTCACGCACCATTTTAATCGCCGTAACCCCGTCTGCTGCTTCACCAATGATTAAACAGCCGATTTTACTCAAGATAGCTTTAATGTTTTTACGCCAATTCGCATCACTGTCCGCTAATATGACCCGATGCCCTCCCAAGGAGTTCACCTCACTCTTGACACTCCATTGTGTCTATTAAATACTTACCGTGAATTATAACGTTAATTTATTCACTAGTCAATAGCTATATCAAGAATACAATCCTACTCGTTATTTAAATCGTTCGTCTGACTTAGCTTGATGCGCTTGATCTGCTTTTTTAGCTAACCAACCTACCCGAACAATATCTGCCGGTACATCAAATGCCGGTACATACGGCTTAATATCCAACAACTAGTTTATAACCTTGGGAACGGTGAAAATGATAAATTAAAATAAGATGTGAAAAACCAGCTAAATCCTGACACCCTTCTATATAAGCCGGGTCTAATTGCACAGTACCAGCAACCCCTTTAGCACCGCTGGGTTGTATCGGCATATTTTTAATATCTGTAAACGGCGAGTTAATGATGCCAATTGGTTGGTAAATCATGCTATTAGTTGCTTTCATAATCTACCACCACCAACGCAGCCGCTACTGCCGCCAGTTGCTCTTTTACTTTTACATGCACCGGGTGGTTTTGGTAATCTTGCAAATCTGCCAGCGAGTCAAACTTAGTCACTAAAGCCATGTCGTAAGAACGTGCCGAATGTAAAATATCCAAACCTACTTCTAAATGCCGCAACTGCGGCACCTGCCCCTGCATGGTCAGTAAGGCTTTTTGGATTTTTTGGGCTGATTCTGGGTTGCGATCATTCAGTTTGATAAAAACAATGTGCGTAATCATTTTGACTACCTCCTTTTGCACTTGTGTTTAATTATCCGGTCAGCTTGATAATTTTTTGGGTCCAAGAAAGTTCTGCTGCTAACTGCCGGGCTGTTTGACCGGTAGACATAATCAGATTCGGGCTTAAATCTGCCAGCGGCAGCATCACAAATGCCCGCTTGGTCATCTGCGGGTGAGGTAATGTCAACCGGGCAGTGTTTAGAATAACATCTTGGTATAATAACAAATCTAAATCAATTGTCCGCGGTCCCCAGCGCACTGTTCTAACCCGCTGGAGCTTATTTTCAATTTGCTGCAAGTAGTCTAAAAGCGGCAGGGGTTCTAGCTGCACTACTACTGCTACCACTGTGTTTATAAACCAATCTTGTTTAGTATAACCAAGTGCCGCCGTGCGGTACAGCGGGGCAATACGCAACACTTGAATTTCCGGTAGTTGAGACAATAATTTAATAGCTTGGGTAATATGTTGTTTTTTATCACCCATATTAGTGCCTAAACCAATATAAGCCACTACCGGTTGCCGGTTAAAATTCATTGCGAATACCATAAATCTTGTTTGGAAGGGAAGTACACTTTAAATCACCTGTCTTTGGCTTTATGAATTTTAGTTATCTTTGCCAGCAATTTTTTTATCAATAATCAGCAGTTCGCTGTCATTAATATCACCAAATAACTCTGCCAATTTTGCTTTAGCCCGCATTTGAATGCTAGTGTCTCGATAAATATAAACCGCTAAATAAGATAAAGCAGCCAATAACACGCCTAAATCATCTGTAAAGCCTGCGAACGGCACTATATCCGGTATAATATCAATTGGCAAAATAAAATATCCCAGTGCCCCTAAAATAACTCCTTTTACCTTTGTAGGTACCTGCGGACTCTTTAAAGCATAATATAATAATAACCCTGCATAAATCACTTTAACACCTGCTTTTTGAGCCGAAGTTTTCAATTTAAGCCAGAATTTTTGTTCGCTGTACTTATTTTTATATTGATCATCATCAAATTTATTCATAATTTTAAACCCACCCTTCAATTAATAGTATCTATTATACCATGCTTGACTATTAATTTATCATTAATTATTTTAAACTTTAAAAAAGTAAAGGATATTACGTTCTTTTGTCGAAATTTTTAAATTATATAATTTGTATTTACCCAGAAAGGAGGTGTTTTTATTGGATACTAACGATAAACTGCTTGCTATTGCTTGCCACGCCTCACTTTTTGTCGCTTTAGGTGTTATATTCCCTTTGATCATTCTGGTGCTTGTGAAAAAATCTGCTTTTGTTACTCACCACGCTAAGCAGGCGCTTGTGTCTCAAGGCCTTTTTTATATTGGCTATTCCATAGCCGCCTTGTTGTGTGTTATTCTGATTGGTTTTGTGATTTTACCGGTTCTTTTTGTTATCCAACTGATTTTTACTATAATTGCTATTATTAAAACACTGGACAACGATTATTATGCATACCCGGTAACCGGTCAATTGGCAGAAAAATTATGAGATAAAAAACTTAATTCAGCAAACTTTTATCTGCTACAAATCGCCGTTGTAATTCTGGAACCAATAGTTGCTGTTCCGGTTGTTTGAATTCCGGGTCTTTTTGCACTAACGCTGTCGCCTCTTGCCGGGCACACACTAAAGCCTGCCGGTCTTTAATGATATCTGCGATTTTAAATTCCGGCAGCCCGGATTGTTTAGTACCCAAAAAATCGCCCGGACCGCGCAAACGCAAATCTTCTTCTGCCAACACAAAACCATCACTGGTATTGACCATCGCCGCCAGTCGTTGCTTAGCTTCGTTTGTTTTTGGTGCCGCTACTAAAATACAATACGAGCGGTGTTTGCCCCTACCCACCCGACCTCTCAACTGGTGCAACTGGGCTAGGCCAAAACGATCGGCATCTATGATAGCCATCACTGTGGCATTAGGTACATCTACACCCACTTCAATTACTGTGGTAGAAACCAGTACATCTATTTCTCCTTGATGAAACTGACTGATTACCTTTTCTTTTTCAGCCACTTTCAGGCGACCGTGCAATAAACCAATATTCAGACCTTGGAAGATATTAGCCGGTTCAGCAGCAAAACCACGCACTTCGGCGGCTAAATCTACCACGTTTTGCACATCCAGCACTGCCGATTCTGCTACCAGGGGGCATACCAAATAACTCTGTCTACCCTGTTGCGCTTCCCGACTGATCAGGCGATAGAGATCATGCACAGACTGGTGGCTAATCTGGTGGGTGCGTACCGGTTGCCGCCCTGGCGGTAAACTCTCAATCACCGAAATATCTAAATCTCCGTAAGCAGTCAATGCCAACGTGCGTGGTATCGGGGTAGCAGTCATTACCAGCATATCCGGCCAATGGCCCTTGTCTAGTAGTGCCAAACGCTGCTTTACTCCAAAACGGTGTTGTTCGTCTACCACTACTGCTGCCAATTGCTGGAAATCCACCCCTTTTTGAATTAAAGCATGGGTGCCGATCAGCACTTGGATTTTTCCTTGGCGCAGATCATTTAAAATTTTCTCCCGCTGGTTTTTTTTAAGACTACCAGTCAATACACAACAATTTATACCCAACTGCTTAAACCAGAGGGATAAACTGGTATAATGTTGTTCTGCCAATATTTCAGTCGGAGCCATTAAAGCCCCTTGCCACCCGGCAGCTACTGCTTTCACCAGCATCAAAGCACTAATTAACGTCTTACCGGATCCAACATCTCCTTGCAATAAGCGGTTCATCGGGTAGGCACTATTCATATCCCTTTGTATTTCCTGCCAAACTTTAATTTGGTCACTAGTCGGTTTAAATGGCAACTGGTTTAATAAAGCCGCTACTAATTGTCCTTGGGCTTGATACTTGTGTTTTTTTTGATGCCGTTTCATCTTTTGCCGCCGCTTAGCTAAAGTAAGCTGCATTAAAAAAAATTCTTCAAAAACAAGCCGGCGCCGGGCTTGATGAACAGATTGGTTGTTTTTAGGAGAGTGAATGTTATTAAGCGCTTCTTCCCAAACCGGCAAACGATATTTGGTCAATAAAGCCCGGGGGATAAATTCCAATAAGGGTTGCACTTGTTCGATGGCGTTCTGCACCAGCTGGCGCATTGCTTTTTGGCTAATCCCCTCAGTCAGGGGATACATGGGCAGCATTTTTTTTTCCCGACACACTTGTTCTAAGCTGTCAATAGCCTCGCATTCCTGCACTTGGATTTGCGTGGTACCCCGGTAATTTTTAGCTGCTTTGCCGCTCACCAGCACCAGCGTGCCGGGTGGGTATTGTTTGATTGCATATTTTTGATTAAACCACACCGCCGAAAATACACTATGACCATCATCAATAGCCAGTTTAACAATATTCAACCCCTGCCTTGGTTTTAGCTCTTGGGCATGTAATACCCGCCCGGCTACTGTAACCAGTTGCCCCTGTGCTGCCGTGTAGGCCGGTATAATCCCAGTACGATCCAGATACTCCCGGGGAAAATGATATAATAAATCACCAATGGTCAGAATATTTATTTTTTGCAATAATAAAACTCGCTTTGGTCCTACCCTTTTTAAAAATTGCACCGGTTTTACCAGCATATCCTTCATTTTCAGCGTTCACCTTTCGCTTTCATCCGCATCACAAACTACATGAAAATGTGACCACGGAAACGTTATTTGATGACCGGGCTGATAACGGGTAAAATCCCGGATATCAACACCGGTAATTTCTACAGTTACTTCTCGGCGAGTTATTTTTTTCACTACGCCATATTTGGGATAGGTGTCTTTAGGCCACAATTGCAAACGGTCACCAACTTTTAGCATCAAAACACCTCCCGGCAACTGTTTGTAGTGCGTGTTCGAAAAGTATGTTTGTGGTAAACCCCCCCTCCCCTTAATCCCCTCCCACGAGGGGAGGGGGGACTAAATCTCCTCCCCCTTGATGGGGGAGGGTAGGGTGGGGGTGTGTTTTAAGATTAATTGGATTAATATATAAATTTTAAATGTGCTAAATGGTACCCCTTTCGAACACGCACTTGTAATAAAATTTATTGGAATTTAATTTAATTTTATGATATACTACCTCAGTACTGTTTTTGGGATTTATTTTAACATTTTTTTGATGGTAGATAAAGGGGGTTAAATAGATAATGGCTAGACAATGTTATCTGTGTGAAAAGAGTGTTGCTACTGGTATGAATGTAAGTCACTCTCATATTCGCACTAAAAGGACTTGGAAACCTAACTTACAACAAGTACGGGCTATGATAGATGGCACGCCTAAACGCATTTTAGTATGCACCCGGTGCCTGCGTAGTGGTAAAGTACAGCGCGCTATATAAGCTAGGTCAGTCGCTGGGCAGCAGTCGTCAGTAATCCAACGACTGCTGCCCAGTGACTATTTTAATTCTCGCATTAAGTTGGCCATCTCAATAGCGTTGGTGGCCGCTTCCCAGCCTTTATTGCCAGCCTTGGTACCGGCTCTTTCAATCGCTTGTTCAATAGTGTCGGTGGTAAGTACACCAAAAATGGTCGGCACCCCACTGTCTATCCCAATTTTAGCAACCCCTTTGGCTACTTCCGCAGCTACATAATCAAAGTGAGGGGTGCTACCTCTGATGATCGTACCTAAACAAATAACTGCATCATATTTTTTGGCATTAACCAGCCGCCGGGCGACTAGCGGAATTTCAAACGCCCCCGGCACCCACGCTACATCAATGCCGTCCTCATCAACATCATGCCTTTTCAAAGCATCCAACACCCCGGATAATAATTTAGCAGTAATAAATTCATTAAAGCGAGCTACTATTAAACCAAATTTTAGTCCTTTACCAACTAGTTTTCCTTCGTATAGTTGTCCCATCCATCATCTCTCCCTTTATTTAATCTTTCGATGTCAAGATATGACCCAGTTTGCACTTTTTGGTGTTTAGGTAAAACTGGTTATTATCATTAGCAGTAATTTCTATAGACACTCGTTCTACTACTTCCAAGCCGTAACCTTTCAAACCAGCAATCTTTTTAGGATTATTAGTGAGCAAACGAATGTTGGTTAATCCCAAGTCCACTAGGATTTGGGCACCAATCCCATACTCTCTCAAATCAGCCGAAAAACCTAAAGCTTCGTTAGCTTCAACGGTATCTGCACCCAAATCTTGTAACTTATAGGCCCGGATTTTATTGCGCAAACCAATGCCGCGTCCTTCCTGACGCATATACAATAACACCCCGACCCCTTCTTGTTCAATTTGTTTTAAAGCAGTGGCCAGTTGGTCGCCACAATCACACCGGACCGAACCAAAAACATCACCGGTAAGGCATTCCGAGTGTACTCGCACCAGCGGTGCTGCTATCTTTTGTAAGTCTCCCTTTACCAATGCCAAATGCCCTTTGCCATCCAGCAAGCTTTCATACGCTACTACGGTAAATTGACCGTATTTAGTAGGCATGTTAGCAGATGCTACTTTTTTAACCAATTTTTCATGGAAACGGCGGTGTTTAATCAACTCTGCTATTGTGATTATTTTCAATTTGTGCTTTTGGCAAAAATCAAGCAACTCCGGCACCCGGGCCATGGTACCATCCTCTTGCATTATTTCACAGATTACCCCGGCAGGATATAACCCCGCCAGGCGCGCTAAATCAACTGCTGCTTCGGTATGACCGGTACGCTGTAACACCCCGCCATCTTTAGCCCGCAGTGGAAATATGTGCCCGGGGCGCTGCAAATCTGCCGGTTTGGTATTCGGGTCCAACACCGCCTTGATAGTAGCGGCACGCTCCGGGGCAGAGATACCGGTAGTAGTAGTTTTAACATCTATAGAAACAGTAAAAGCGGTACCATGGGGATCAGTATTATTAGCAACCATCGGGTAAAGTTCCAGCTGATCCAAGCGCGCCCCTTCCACTGGTAAACAAATCAACCCCTTACCATAACTAGCCATAAAATTAACTGCCTCCGGGGTAACTTTTTCGGCAGCCATAATCAAATCACCTTCATTTTCCCGGTCTTCATCGTCAATTACTACAATCATTTTACCTTGTTTGATATCTTCCAAAGCTTCTGGAATAGTATTGAACTTCATTGATTTGGCCTCCCTTGGTGACACTCTTGGATTTTCAATGTCTTTTCTTTTAATTCCGGTAGTTTATTTTTAACTACATCCCACACAATATTAATATCAATACCAAAATATTCGTGGGTTAATATATCTCTTAATCCGGCAATTTTTTTCCATGCTATGCCAGGTTCTTGTTTTTTTATATTTTCAGGGATGTTTTTTACAGCCTCACCAATGATTTCTAGATTCCTGATAATACCATCTTGGATTAATTCGTCTTTAAAAAAATCACCGAAAGACTTATTTTTGGAGTAATTTTCTATTTTGCGAATAGAGTCTAAAATATCTTGCAAATACGCTTTATAATGCGTGTTCGAAAAGGAGCACGATAGACCCAAGAAGTTCAAGGCGACTTGGCAATGACGGGGTGAAGCGCATAAACAATACGTAAGCATCGTCATTGCCAAGTTAACGCAGAAATTCGCCGGGTATTTCGCGCGGACTTTTCGAACATCCTCTTATAATTTCTGGGCATACAGGACACTTCCTAATATACAAGGTTTTAAATCTTTTTTTATCGTTTCGGTAATTACCAGATCAACATCATGCTTAAATAAATCTTCTAAAAAAATTTTTAAATCCATATAATTATCAAATGTTTTTTTCTTTTTCAAAATCCACCAAAATATCTAGATCACTATTTACTTGTGCTTTATTTTCAACATATGAACCAAATAATCCAATTTTTTTACCCCGTATTTTTTTATTGTTTCGTTATTATTTTCGATCTCTTTTATTACCACTGCTGATGTAAGCATAATTCCCCCCTTAAACAAATCCATGCTTAGTCAAAAATTCACTGGTCATTTTATCGGGCTTGCTTATAATTTTATCACCCGCTACCAGATTTTGGACTAATAATCGCTCAATATATTTACCTAATATATCTACTTCCAGATTAACCAAATCACCTGCTTTTTTAGACCCTAAAATAGTATGATCGGCAGTATGCGGTATCAAGGATATCTGGAGGGTTTGTGGTGTGAAATCAATTACCGTCAAGCTGGTGCCGTCAATGGTAACGGAACCTTGGGCGATTGTATAACGCATTACTTCGGGTGGTGCTTGTATTGTGATTAATATCGCTATAGCTTGTTTTACTAATTTGGTGATTATCCCGGTACCGTCAATATGCCCGGTTACCCAATGCCCACCTAGGCGATCACCTAACCGCAAAGCTCGTTCTAAATTTACTTTGTGACCCGGTGCTAATTTAAGCAAATTTGTTTTAGCTAATGTTTCCGCCATTACAGCTGCTATAAAATTACTTTTATTAAAAGCAGTAACCGTCAGACAAATCCCGTTAACAGCAATACTATCACCAATTTTAACATCTTCCAACACTTTCTGCGCACTAATATCTAGTTGTGCTGAATAAGTCCCTTTAGTAATATTATTGATGCTACCAATTTCTTCGACAATTCCTGTAAATATAGCTTAACACCACCTTTAAGTTCGGTTTACGGTTACCAGTTTACAGTTACCGGTTAAAAGCTAAGCAAGCAAGAATCGTCCCCGCTTGCTTTTTAGCCACGAAAGACACGAAATAGCACGAAATTACACGAAAAAGTGCTAAAAGTGCGTGTTCGAAAAGGGTACCATTTAGCACATTTAAAATTTACATATTA
>JAJOKO010000104.1 GCA_021129825.1 Desulfotomaculum sp.
TTCCTTTCGCCTTGGTTCTATTTATTCTTTAATCGCCGCTCCATCAATGCTCGCACTTTAATCGGCAAACCAAATAAATTAATAAAACCTTCGGCATCACTTTGATTATAGACTTCATCTTCTCCAAAAGTGCAAAATTCTTCGTTATATAATGAATATGGTGATTTGGCACCGGCCGGAATAATATTCCCTTTGTATAGTTTTAGTTTTACTGTACCGGTAACATTTTTTTGAATAACATTCACAAAAGCATCCATCGCTACTCTTAAAGGTGTAAACCATAACCCATCATATACCAGTTCAGCGTATTTCAACCCTAACGTTTCTTTATAATGAAAGGTGTTCCGGTCTAGCGTTAATAGTTCCAATTCCCGGTGAGCAGCTACCAAAACAGTACCGCCAGGTGTTTCATACACCCCGCGGGATTTCATGCCCACCAAACGGGTTTCGACCATATCTACAATACCGACACCATTAGCCCCAGCAATGCCGTTTAGTTTTTCCAGCATAGTTACCGGATCTATTTTTTCCCCATTCAATTTAACCGGAATACCTTGTTCAAACTCTAATTCGATTAAGGTGGGCCTGTCCGGTGCTTTTTCTGGTGGCACCGTTAACATCAGCACCTCATCCGGGGCAGACAACCAAGGGTTTTCTAAATCGCCGCCTTCGTGGCTGATATGCCAAATATTGCGATCCCGGCTATAAATAGATTTTTTAGTTACCGGCACCGGAACACCTAGCCGGTTCGCATAGTCAATAGCATCTTCCCGAGAACGAATACTCCACTCCCGCCAAGGAGCCACAATTCTCAAATCTGGGTTCAATGCTTTAACTGATAATTCAAAACGTACCTGATCGTTTCCTTTACCAGTGGCACCATGGGCTATTGCTACCGCCCCTTCTTTTTCGGCAATTTCTACTATTTTTTTAGCAATTAACGGTCGTGCTATGGCGGTACCGAGTAAATATTTACCTTCATACACTGCTCCTGCTTTTACCATTGGGTAAATATATTCGGTAATAAACTCTGCTCTCAAATCTTCAATATAAATTTTGCTGGCGCCGCTTTGAAGTGCTTTTTCTTCTAACGAAGTCAGTTCTTCTTCTTGCCCCAAATCTGCGGTCATCGCAATTACTTCATAGCCATAATTTTCTTTTAGCCAACTGATAATTACTGATGTATCTAAACCACCTGAGTAGGCCAGTACAATTTTAGCCATCATAACTCCCCCTTTGTTTTATAATAACAACGCTAATATTGCCTTTTGAGCATGTAAGCGATTTTCAGCTTCATCCCATACTACCGAATGCAAACCATCTACTATTTCGGCGGTTACTTCTTCACCCCGGTGCGCCGGTAAGCAGTGCAGAAAAATATAGTCCGGTTTAGCGTAGCTCACCAACCGGCTGTTTACTTGATACGGGGCAAATGCTTGGGTCCGCTGACCGGACTCTGATTCTTGCCCCATACTAGCCCATACATCGGTTACTAAAATATCGGCACCGCTCACCGCCGCCACCGGATCATGTCCCAACTCTACTTTACTACCATTTAGAGCCGCTGCCTGTTTAGCTAAATCAAGCATCATCATATCCGGTTGATAGAGTGGCGGCGTCGCCACGGTAATATCTATACCTACTTTACTGCAACCCAGCAGTAACGAATGAGCAATATTATTGCCATCACCTATATAAGCCAGTTTCAAGCCAGTCAACCGGCCCTTGTGCTCCCGGATGGTCAGTAAATCAGCCAGGATCTGGCAAGGATGAGTGAGGTCGGTAAGCCCGTTAATTACTGGCACGCTGGCGTGTTCTGCCATTTCCTCCACATCACTTTGCTTAAAAGTTCTAATCATAATCCCGTCTACAAATCCCGATAATACTTTAGCGGTATCGGCAATAGTTTCACCACGTCCCAATTGAATATCTTGATCGGACAAAAATAAGGCCTGACCACCCAATTGATACATCCCCACTTCAAAAGATACCCGGGTACGCGTGGATGATTTTTGAAAGATCATCCCCAGTGTTTTGCCGGATAAATAAGGAGTAGCCATATTTTTTTGGTGCATTTGTTTAATTTCAGCAGCGATATCTAAAATAACATTAATTTCTTCACCGCTGTAATCAGCCAAAGTAAGTAAATCCCGACCTTTAATTTTTTTTTGTAATGGTAACAACGGAAACACCTCTTTTCTAACTTCTAACTTCTAACTTCCCACTTCTCAACTTAACCGGTTCCGGCAACACACCGGGTGCTAAATTTGCTAACGCCACCGCCAGTGCCCCGGCAGTATCCAGCGAAGTTAAGCAGGGCACTTGGTACTCTGCTGCCGTACGCCGTAGTTTAAAACCGTTACGTGTTGGTATTTTGCCTTTGGTAGGCGTATTTATCGCTAACTGGATCTCACCGGCACGCACTGCCAAAACAGCTTCATCCAGCATAGTTGCCTTCAAACCAGCCGCCTGCAATACTTTAGCCGTATTGACAGTAGCCGTTATTTCAAAACCTAAGCTAGTGTATTGCCGGGCTATTGATACCGCCTCTTGTTTATCACGATCAGCTATGGAAAATAATACCGTTCCCTGCCGGGGCAATGACAACCCGCAAGCAGTAATCGCTTTGTAAAAAGCAGCGGCAAATGAATTCGCTACCCCCATCACCTCGCCGGTTGACTTCATTTCCGGCCCCAGTGAAGTTTCCACCAAACCTAGTTTTTCAAAAGAAAATACCGGGGCTTTAACGGTGATATAGGGCGGCAACGGTCCTAATCCGGCTGAATAACCCTGTTGTTGCAAACTGTTACCTAACATCGCTTTGGTAGCCACTTGCACCATCGGCACACCGGTCACTTTGCTCAAAATAGGCACCGTCCGTGAAGCCCGGGGGTTAACTTCCAGCACAAAAACCCCTGCTGCTCCCACTACATACTGAATATTGAATAGCCCGCATATTTTTAAGGCTTTACCGATACGCAAAGTATATTCTACAATCTTAGCAGTTTCCGCTACCCCCAGTGATTGCGGCGGATATACCGCAATACTATCACCGGAATGCACCCCAGCCCGCTCAATATGTTCCATAATCCCGGGAATAAAGAAATCTTGACCATCACCGATAGCATCTACTTCAATCTCTTTCCCCAGGATATACTTATCCACCAACACCGGACGATCTGGGGAGACCTGCACCGCCTGCTCCATATACTTCTCCAACTGGGCGGTATTATGCACTATTTCCATCGCCCGCCCGCCCAGCACATAAGATGGTCGCACCAACACCGGGTAACCCAGTGCTGCCGCTATTACTACCGCTTGCTCTACCGTGGTAGCGGTGCTGCCCTCAGTTTGGGGAATAGCCAAATCCCGCAACAGTTTTTCAAACTTTTGCCGGTCTTCGGCAGCATTAATCCCGGCGACCGGTGTCCCTAGTATTTTAATGCCCAGAGCAGCTAAATCATTGGCTAAATTCACGGCGGTTTGACCACCGAATTGCACTATTACTCCCAAGGGATTTTCTTTATCAATCACATTTAGAACATCTTCTAAAGTTAACGGTTCAAAATATAATTTATCGGCCGTGTCAAAATCAGTGCTCACCGTTTCCGGGTTATTATTAATAATAATCGCTTCGATCCCCTGTTGCTGCAACCCCCGGATAGAATGGACTGTACAATAATCAAATTCAATCCCTTGACCGATGCGAATCGGACCGGAACCCAGCACCAACACGCTTTTTTTAGCACTAACCACCACTTCATCCGTACGATCATAACAAGAGTAATAATACGGCGTCGCGGCTTCAAATTCTGCTGCGCAAGTGTCTACCGTCTTATAACTAGGAGCAATCTCCAACTGTTTACACAAAGCCCTCACTTCCAACGGGTTAAGCCCGATTAACCGGGCGATATAACTGTCGGGAAACCCCCACGCTTTAGCCCGGCGCATTAATGCCGGCGGCGGCCCGGAACCGGCCGCATACAGTTCACCCTCCAACACAATCATACTCTTGATTTTTTCTAAAAACCAGTAATCAATTTTGGTCAATTGGTATACTTCCCGCAACGTCCAATACCGCCTAAAAGCTTCCGCTACCGCAAAAATACGCTCGTCATCAGCCAGACGCAACTTGCTTTCCAGTTCCATTTCTGACCAACTGTTAGAACCTTTAAGCTGCAAACTATCCACACCCGTTTCCAGCGAACGCAGTGCCTTCATCAATGAACCCTCAAAACAGCGGTCGATCGCCATCACTTCACCAGTAGCCTTCATTTGAGTACCCAGCACCCGGTCACCGGCACCAAATTTATCAAAAGGCCAGCGCGGGATTTTGGTCACAATATAATCTAAAGCCGGTTCATAACAAGCACTGGTTTTACCGGTAATTGGATTAATCATTTCATCCAACGTCAAACCGAGCGCTATTTTAGCGGCTATTTTAGCAATCGGATAACCGGTCGCTTTAGATGCTAAGGCTGACGAACGGCTTACCCGGGGATTAACTTCAATTACATAATATTGAAAGCTGTGCGGATCCAAAGCATACTGGATATTACAACCACCTGCTACCCCCAAAGTGCGGATAATTTTAATAGCCGCACTGCGTAGCATTTGATATTCTTTATCTGCCAGCGTTTGAGAAGGAGCCACAACGATACTGTCACCGGTATGAATACCAATCGGATCAATATTTTCCATGTTACAGATGGTAATACAATTGTCCGCCCCGTCCCGAATTACTTCATATTCAATTTCTTTCCAACCGGCCACACTACGTTCTACCAAGGCTTGCCCGATCCGGCTCATTTTCAGGCCCCGGTGTAGAATAGTTTTAAGCTGACTTTCATCGACTGCAATCCCACCACCGGTACCGCCTAAAGTATACGCCGGACGGATAATCACCGGGTAACCAATGGTAGCTACAAAATCCAATGCTGCTGCTATACTAGAAATAATAGCA
The DNA here is from genome assembly GCA_021129825.1 of Desulfotomaculum sp. Taxonomy (GTDB): domain Bacteria; phylum Bacillota; class Desulfotomaculia; order Desulfotomaculales; family Desulfohalotomaculaceae; genus JAJOKO01. The sequence continues at coordinate 4,964 of JAJOKO010000104.1, forward strand.
CTTTCCGGCACCGGTTCATCAATCGCTAGCATCGTATCTTTAAACATTTCCCGGTCTTCCGCTCGTTTAATAGTATCCAGCGAAGTACCTAATAACTTGACTTTATATTTAGCCAATATCCCTAGTTCAGATAATTCCACCGCCATATTTAACCCGGTTTGCCCACCTAAAGTAGGCAACAGACCATCCGGACGCTCCAGTTCAATAATCCGTTCAATGCTAGCCGCTGTCAACGGCTCAATATACACGGCATCAGCGGTATCTGCATCAGTCATAATAGTAGCCGGGTTGGAGTTAACCAGCACCACTGACAAGCCTTCTTCCCGCAACGCTTTGCAAGCTTGCGTTCCGGCATAATCAAATTCTGCCGCCTGACCAATAATAATAGGACCGGATCCAATCACCAGCACTTTTTTGATATCTTTGTATCTTGGCATGTATCCCTCTCCCGTGTTAGCTATCAGCGATCAGCTAATTCATTATTGCCCTATCCAATATCTCCAGTGCCGTATCAATTTCACTTTCTTTAACAATCAAAGGGGGTAAAAAACGCAAAATTTTATTGTTGATGCAATTTATCAGTAACCCTTGCTGCCGGCAATAATCTACAACGCTTTGACCATCACCGGTAAGTTCAACGCCTAACATCAAGCCGGCACCCCGCACTGCTTTTATTTGGGGATGCTTTGTAGCCAACTCCAGTAGCTTATTTTTAAAGTACTGCCCGGTCTTAGCAGCGTTTTCAATAATCCCTTCATCCAACAGCACTTGCAGCACCGTTAACGCCACCTCGCAAGCCAGCGGGTTACCACCAAAAGTGCTGGCGTGGTCACCCGGTTCAAATCCCTGGGCAACCTGCTCTTTAGCGAGCATCGCCCCGATAGGAAAACCATTACCTAAGGCCTTGGCCAAAGTGCAAATATCCGGCTCTATCTCGTATAATTGATGGGCTAAAAATTTACCGCTACGACCCAACCCACACTGGATCTCGTCTAATATTAACAATAAGTTATTTTCCCGGCACAATCGCGCTACCCCTTGCAAATATTCCTTAGTAGCCGGGTAGACCCCACCCTCACCTTGAATTGGTTCCAGCATGATTGCACAGGTTTGAGCAGTAATTGCTTCCTGCATGGCCTGCAAGTGGTTAAAAGGCACATATTTAAAGCCCGGGGGGAGCGGTTCAAAATATTTTTGGTATTTGGGCTGACCGGTAGCGGTAATAGCCGCCAAGGTACGCCCGTGAAATGAATGTTTAGCGGTAATAATTTCATATTTTCCCGCCCCGTTTTTACTGCTTGTTTTGGTATATTTACGCGCCAACTTAATCGCTGCCTCTACTGCTTCGGTCCCACTGTTACAAAAAAACGCTTTAGCCGCAAAAGAATTTTCGCATAAAAGTTGCGCTAAACGGGCTTGTTGTTCAATGTGGTAGAGGTTAGATACATGCATCAGCGTATTAGCTTGTCGCCAAATCGCTTTGACCACTTTAGGGTGACTATGCCCTAAAGAATTAACAGCCAAACCACTGACAAAATCTAAATATTCCCGACCATCTGCATCCCAAAGCCGCACCCCTTGCCCGCGCACCATTACCACCGGCAAACGGCGATAGGTATTCATGATGTAACGATCACTTAGTTCTATAACCTCTTTTGTGTTCATGCCCACACCCCTCTAAATTGATGGGGACATTCCACGATTTTGTGGTGTGTCCCCTCTCTAAATTGATGGGGACATTCCACGATTTTGTGGTGTGTCCCCTCTCCTTTAAACCACCATCGTACCGACACCCTTATCTGTAAACAACTCTAATAATAACGCATGCGGTACCCGGCCGTCCAAAATATGGGTAGACTGCACCCCGTTATTAACCGCCGAGACGCAACATTCTACTTTAGGAATCATGCCCCCGGCAATAATTCCCCGCTTAACTAAATCAGCAACTTCTGAAGTGCTTAATACCGGTAACAATGAACCAGCATCTGCTTTATCTTTTAAAATACCGGCCACATCAGTCAAAAGTATTAGTTTAGTCGCTTGCAATTCTTCTGCCAATTTACCGGCCACAGTATCGGCATTAATATTGTAACTTTTACCATCTGCCCCTACTCCTACCGGTGAAATCACCGGGATATATCCTGCCCCAATCAAAGTATAAATAATAGCCGGGTTTATTTTTTGTACTTGCCCGACATAACCAAGATCACAGTTTTTCACCAGACCATCTTGATGCCGTACTGTAGCTGTTTTTTTGATAGCTTCAATCAACAACGCATCTTTACCGGAAAGACCTACTGCTTTTCCGTCTAGCCGGTTCAGCATCGCTACTATTTCTTTATTCAGCTTACCTACCAGTACCATTTCTACAATTTCCATTGTTTCGGCATCAGTTACCCGCAAACCACCTACAAAAGTGCTTTCTTTGCCCACTTTTTTCAACATAGTATTAATTTCCGGACCGCCACCATGCACTACTACCGGGTTAATACCAACAAATTTCATCAAAACTAAGTCGGTGAGCACCGCTTGCTTTAATTCACTGTTAATCATAGCATGACCGCCGTATTTAATCACCACGGTACAACCATAAAATTCTTTAATATAAGGCAAAGCTTCAAGCAAGGTGCCTGCTTTTTCCATAGCGTTAATTGCCGTCATTGTTGTAGCCATTCCTTTCGCTTCGCTCTAGGCACAAAACGCAATGAAGCATTAAACCGGTTTTAAGTACGATAACTACCGTTAATACGTACATAATCATAAGTTAAATCACAACCCCAAGCGGTAGCAGCACAATCGCCTACTTTTAAATCCACAGTAACAGTCACTTGATCTTGTTTTAATATTTCAGCCGCTCGTTCTTCACTAAAATCTATCCCGCCACCATCACGGGCTACTTGTTCCTCACCAATATAAATGTCCACCTGTTCCGGTTGAAATTGGGCCCCAGAATATCCCACCGCACATAAAATTCGCCCCCAGTTGGCATCCCGACCAAATACCGCTGCTTTAAACAAATTGGAACCGGCCACCGCTTTAGCGGCTAACCGGGCATCTGTAATAGTAGCGGCATTTTTAACTACTACTGCCAGCAAAGTAGTCGCCCCTTCCCCATCCCGGGCTACTGCTTGGGCTAAAGTAGTACACACTTGCGTCAAAGCAGCTACAAAATCAGCATATGCCGCACTGCCTTCAACCACCGGTGGGCATCCTGCTTCACCACTGGCCAGCACCACTACGGTATCGTTAGTACTGGTGTCACCATCTACCGTAATCATATTAAAGGTATTCTCTACTGCTTCCTTTAATCCGCTATGTAATAATTTAGGCGCTATCGAAATATCCGTAGTGATATAGGCCAGCATAGTAGCCATGTTTGGATGAATCATGCCAGATCCTTTGGCCATGCCACCAATGGTAACAATTTTACCGCCCAATTCTAACTGTACCGCTTTTTCTTTTACCGTTAAATCAGTAGTGATAATAGCCTGTGCCGCCTCCCGACCACCATCACCTTTTAATTTGCCGGCAACTTTAACAATCCCCGGCAGTACTTTATCCATCGGCAACGGCTGACCAATCACCCCGGTAGAGGATACTAACATATATTCTTCTTTTATTCCCATAGCTTGGGCGGCCACTGCCACCATAGTTTGAGCATTAATTACGCCGCTCACACCATTACAAGCATTGGCATTACCAGAATTAATCACCACCCCGTGAGCATAACCGTTCGCTTGAACTAAATGGTCCCTAGATACCAATAGGGGGGCTGCTTTCACCTTATTAGTAGTAAACACTGCCGCGGCACTGCACAATACCGGGTTGTAGATCATCGCCAAATCCAGCTGGTCTTTTTTTAAACCAGCATTGATACCCGCAGCCATAAAGCCAGGCGTCGCCGTAATTCCACCCGGTATTGCCGTTATTTTATTTGTCGTCATGTTAAATAACCTCCACTCTAAGGATACAATGCCACTATATCCAGTCCCGTTTGCTCCTCTAACCCAAACATAATATTCATATTTTGCACCGCTTGACCGGAAGCGCCTTTAACCAAATTATCAATAGCGACCACTATCTTTACTCGTTTGGCGCGAGCATCAACAGTTACTGCCAAATCGCAAAAATTACTGCCAGACAGTGCTTTCGTTTGTGGTAGCATCCCCGGCGGCAGCACCCGGACAAAATATTCCCCGTTATATGCTTGCAAATACAACTGGTTTAAAGCCGCTGTACTTAGATCACTGGTAAGATTAGCATAAATAGTACTGAGCATCCCCCGGGTCATCGGTACCAAATGCGGCGTAAAGCTAATTGTTAACTGTTTACCAGCTAGTTTGCTTAATTCCTGCTCTATTTCCGGTATATGCCGGTGATCATCTAAGGCATAAGCTGAAAAGTTTTCGTTTGTTTCCGCAAAATGAGTTTTAAGTGCTAAACCCCGACCAGCACCGGAAACACCTGATTTACTATCTATAATCACGCTAGCCAAATCAAGCAAATTATTTTTCAAAAGCGGTAGCAAACCCAAAATAGCGGTAGTCGGATAACAACCCGGATTGGCTACTAAATTGCTACCGGCAATAACCGGGCGATTGATCTCCGGCAAACCGTAAACTGCTTGTGCCAGTAAATCCGGTGCGCTATGTTCGACTTGATACCAAGTTCGATACTGGGCTGAATCATTTAAACGAAAATCCGCTCCTAAATCCACCAGTCGCTTACCTTGCCGCACTGTTGCAGCAGCAATATCCATCGAATGACCATGCGGTAAAGCAGTAAAAATAATATCTGTCTTAGCCACCAACTGGTCTAAATCCAGTGCCGTGCACTCTAAATCAAGATATTTATAAAGATGGGGATAGGCTTGATAATAAGGTTGCCCCGCATAACTGCGTGATGTTAACGCCACCAATTGCACTTGCGGATGACGTGCTAAAATGCGGACTAACTCGGCACCAGTATAACCGGTAGCCCCGATGACAGCTGCTTTAATCATGATTCGTAAACTCCTTTTTATAATTATACATGATAATGAATAATAATGCAATATCTTTTTATCGAATTATCGCAATTTCCCGACCACAATGCTTGCATTTATTCTCCGGGGTCAAACCTACTGTTTTAGGATTATGCCAAGTGCGGTTGACTACTATTTTACCACACTGCGGGCAGTAAGTATTTACCCCTTGTGGATCACCCAAATTACCAATATAAACATAATCCAGTTTTTCTAAAGCAATTTCCCGGGCACGCTGTAATGTTTCCGGTGGTGTAGGCTCAATTTTAAACTCGAAACTAGGCGCATAACGAGAAAAATGTAGCGGTATCGCCGGATTTAAACCAGCCACCCAATCTACCAACTTGCGGATCTCTGGCACCGAATCATTTAGACCCGGTATTAATAATGTGGTTAATTCTACATGGCAACGCGAATGAGCAGTTTCCACTGTGCGCAGCACCGGCTCTAAGCTACCAGCACAATGCTGGCGGTAAAATTTATCTGTAAAACCCTTGATGTCAATATTGATGGCATCAATAAAAGGCAATATTGCCCTCAGGGGTTCTTGATTAACGTAACCATTGGTAACCAGCACATTTTTCAACCCTTGATCCCTAGCTAAACGAGCGGTATGATAAATAAATTCATACCAGATAAAAGGCTCGGTATAAGTATAAGCAATCCCGATATTAGGATAAGGTTCTTGCTTAGTTGCCACTGCCACTAGGTGCTCCGGTGTTACTGCTATGGTTTGCGGATCAGCATGAGCGATTTGCCAATTTTGACAAAAACCACACCGTAGATTACACCCGGCAGTGCCCACCGACAAGATATATTTCCCAGGATAATAGTGATATAATGGCTTTTTTTCGATAGGATCCATAGCATGGGCCGCTAACTGACCAAAGTTACTAGCATATAATACCCCAGCTGTATTTTGACGCCCCCGGCAAAAACCGGTTTTACCAGGAGCAATAATACAGTGCCGGGGACAAAGTTGGCAAAGCGCCGCCTGGTGCTCTTTGTCCTGACGGTTGTCCTCTTTAGGTGTCCAAAACATGGCTTGCTGCATTATTTAAAAACCTCCCTTTCGTAACTACTCAGGCACAGAGGGACAAAGGCACAGTGGCACATAGTTACCTGAACACTGCCCTACTGATATCTAATTACCTCAAAACGCTCCAGAGATATTTCTTCATCCGGGGTAATACTTGCTTTTTCCCGGGCTATGCGTACTTGTTCCTGCACCGTGTTGATCCCCTCTAAATTAGGTAATAATAAACCTTTACGCCCACCGCTTTTGACAATTACCCCGTACTTTTTAGGATCAAGCTCTGCTATTCCTGCCACCGGTTCTGGATCACTTAGAACATCTACCGAATAATCTAAATCAGCCAATTCTTCCGGTCGCACCGGGTGAAATCGCGGGTCGTGGATACCGGCGCTAATCGCATTATGAATTACTTCTTCCTTGATATTTTGCCGTTGCGGCAACACCGAACCGATACACCCGCGTAATTGACCGTTTTTCTTAATCGATACAAAGGTGGCTGCCGGACGATTAAACTCCGCCGGTACTTGTTCCGGTGCAGTTTCTGCCGGCTGACCTAATACATAGCTTTCCAACGTCTGGCGTGCCAATTGCACTAAAAAACTTTCTTGCTGCCGGCGAGAGGCCACTGCTGCCAATTGCTGTTTTGCCAAATGGCCTAATATTGAACGCCCGGCATCAGCTACCCCCGGTTTAAGGGTCGCCACCAGATAACCGACCCCGAAAGGAGCTTGATAAGACAACACCTCTGCTTCTACCCGGCGACCATCCAATGCTCCCAGCATCATCACCACCGGTCTTAAACCACATTCTCCGGCCTGTGCTATAGTCTGCGCATCAATTTCCATCAAACCTTGGGCATCAGCGGCAGCCACTAGTTGCACTACTTTTTGATCAAATGCTGCCGCTGCCGGTTGATAACCACCCGGTGCTCCGGGGGTTAAGCAATGAGATAAATCCCCGCTGGCAATTAAAGCTACTTGCTGCTGAACAGTCTGGGCCGCCTGGTGCACCGCCACACCAAAGCGATATAACTTTTCTAAAGAAAACGGCGCCATAGATACCACTACCAGCGGCAAGTCCACCTCCGCTTGACGGAAAAAATAAAGCGGTACCGTCACCCCGTGATCTAAAGCTAAGTTAGTGTTAAAATCACCAGCTATTCGCTGGTCAAGAGCTACCGCCATCAAGTCCAGCTTTTTACATTCGGTCACTATTTCACCGGCCAACACCGGCGCGCCGGCACAGTCAAATGAAACCCCAGGCGCACCAAAATTACCTAAATCACCGGTTAACCGCCCGGTACTGTTTACTGCTATGGCATCATTAAATAACGGGCTATGCGGAGAAATAATCACCAAAATTTCAGCCTGGCTTTTTTTAACCCGCTGCCCCAGTTGCAGTAATGCTTGCGCCGTAGCGCTAACTTTTTCTGCCTCACGCCGGCCTACCTCCGGCACTACAATAGGCGGGTGCGGTGCTACACCACAAAATACAACAGCCATTAATCTGACCTCCCTTAATTTAGTCTTTGGGAATTTATTCTACATTAAAGTACTAAAATCCTGCCTTTGAAAAGCAGTTAACGATTATCAGCAAAAAAATTTACCCTTAATAATATCACAAAAAAAGACGATAACATTAATATAACTCTTTATAAAGGCGGGTGGTGGTGATTAAAATTAATAGCATCTTGCCGATACTGTTGCAAATACAACAAAACCTGCAACAAAAACCCCAGAAACAACTTAATGTTAGTAAAATATCTAACCAACCGGCAATCGAAAATACTAATAAAGCACCACTAGCTTCACCAACAACAAATAGCCTGCCTACTAAAAGTGGCGAGGCTGTTTCGGCTCGCCCACAAACTGCGGCAGAAATTTTCTATTTACCATTACCATTAAAAAGCGATCTTTTTAAATCGGCCTCGTTTTTTTTACGTCAATATCAAGGAAACGAAAGCAATCATCTAAATAATAATCCCAAAGTTTTTTTGAAAATAGCTACCGCCAACCTGGGCTTATTATGGATTGGCATTGAGTCTAATACCAAGCAAAGTCTGAGCGTGCGTATTTTTACAGAAAACAGCGCCACCCGCCAAGCTGTTAATCAAGCCTTACCCGGCATGGAAACGGTATTAAAACAATCCGGTTACAGCAATATTAACACTAATTGCCGGGTACAACCCGATGTGCAACATTGCCAGCATATCGACCCGACGGTCACTGATGCGGCAGTAATCAAATCCTTGCTGGATTGGGTGGTGTAGTCAATGCGCAAAATAGCGGCAGCCCTAAAATACAATCAAAACGAAGTTAACAGCGCCCCTAAAGTAGTAGCCGCCGGCTACGGGGTAATAGCTGATAAAATCAAGCAAATTGCTGAAATAGAAAACATTCCTATCTATCAGGATAAAGTGCTGGCTCAAGCATTAGCCGATCTGGGCACCGGCGCAGAAATACCGCCGGAATTGTATCAAGTAGTAGCTAAAATTTTAGTAGAAATATCTCGTTTAGATAAACAACAAGGGCTTGAATAAGTTATTCAAGCCCGCCGGGTCGCTAGTTTTTCTTTTA
>JAJOKO010000170.1 GCA_021129825.1 Desulfotomaculum sp.
TTGATGGGGGTTTTAGAAGTAATAAGAATGCATGTATTAAAACACACCCCCACCCGAAGGGAAGGGTGCGGGGAGGGGGTGGTTAGAACTTTTCAACGTTTGAATTTTTTCAAAGCTGTTTTCACCCCGGTAGTAGCCATGCTTAAAAAACCTTTGTGTTTGTTCAATATTTCATCTAAAGCTGCGACCACCCGGTCGATATGTTCATAATCTACTACCAGTGGTGGTTCTAAACGAATGACGTTAGGATTATTTAAGGTGTAGGCAGTGATGATGCCGTACTTATTTAGTAATTCTCCCGCCACCAGACTGCCCATATATTCCGCCGATAGTTTATTTAAAACGCCTTGGATTGCCTTAAAGGCTATTCCGGGGGGTTGGGCAAATTCAATGCCGATTAATAGTCCCCGGCCGCGCACATCAGCTAACAGCGGGTACTTTTCTTTTAATTTAACTAGAGCATTCAAAAAATAAGTACCCTTTTCTTTAGTTTGTGCAATTAAATTCTCTTGAAAAATAGTTTCAATAGTAGCCAAAGCGGCGGCAGCGGCCCAAGTATTTCCGCCAAAAGTAGAGGTGTGTAAAGTGGCTTTATCAACACTACCGTAAGCTTTTTGCCAAATTTCATCGGTAGTAATATAAGCCCCTATAGGCATAATACCGCCACCCAATGATTTGGCTAAGCATAAAACATCCGGGATGACATTTTCTGCTTCACAGGCAAACATTGCCCCGGTACGGGCCAACCCGGTTTGCACTTCATCGGCAATAAACAGGGTGCCATATTGGTGGCAAAGCGCTCTGGCTTGGGCTAAGTAGTCAGCAGGGGGCAAGTGAATACCACCTTCTCCTTGAATTGGTTCCACGATAAAGGCAGCGATGTCGTTATGACGCAACAAGGCGTGTAAAGCAGACAAGTCGCCAAAATCTATGGCGGTGCAGCCGGGTAGTAATGGTTGAAATATTTTTTGATACTTTTCTCTGCCGGTGACAGATAAAGCGCCTAAAGTTTTACCGTGAAATGAACCGTGACAGTAAATAAATTTATGTCTGCCGGTAGTAACCCGGGCTAATTTCAAAGCCCCTTCTACTGCTTCAGCACCGCTGTTACCAAAAAAACACCTTTGTAAATCACCCGGGGTAATAGCAGCTAAATTGTGGGCCAAAGCACTAGCCATAGTACCTAAGGAAGCTTGAATCAGATTAGGTTTTTGTTGCACTTGATGGAGCGCGTTTAAAATATTAGGGTGGTTATGACCTAAATTTAATGAACCATAACCGCCGAGAAAATCTAAATACTGGTTGTCTTCACCGTCCCAAACTAAAACACCTGCCGCTTTCACATACTGAATATCAAAATTCAATAAACTCAGCAGGGTAGTTAGACTAGAGTTAAGATATTTTTTAGACAGAGCCCGCATATCAGCTTGTCCTAAAGATAGGGCTTGGTCTAAAGTTAAAATATTTTTAGGGATTTCAGCCATGAGCACACCTCTTTTCTACTTCCCATATTATACCACGCCAATAACGCTTTAGTCGATAGTTAATTTATGCTTGACAAGAATATTTTTTTTCTATAAAATACCCCTGTAAAGTTAATTCGCTTTACAGGGGTGGGGTCGCTATGGAAAAAGTGATTTGGATTACTTTATTATACGACTTTTACGGGCAACTGCTGACTAATCGGCAGCAGAAACTGGTGCAACTTTATTACGAACATGATTATTCATTGGCAGAAATAGCCAGCGAATATAATATTACCCGCCAGGCTGTTCATGATACCTTAAAGCGAGCTGAAAGATCACTTGGTAGTTATGAAGAAAAATTAGGTTTAGTAGATAAATTTATGAATAAACATCAAAACATAGCAGAAGCATTACAGTTATTGCTAAATTTTCGTCAAGATCATAATTGGCAGCACTTAAACCGGGTAGAAGAAATATTGAAGGAGGCGTTGCCTGGTGTTTAAAGGTTTGGCCGACAGGCTACAAGATACATTTAAAAAATTAAAAGGCAAAGGTCGGCTTACAGAATCGGATATCAATGAGGCGATGCGTGAAGTGCGGGTAGCCCTTTTAGAAGCGGATGTTAATTTTAAAGTAGTGAAAGAATTTATCACCGCAGTTAAAGAAAAAGCGGTTGGTCAAGATGTTTTTGCTAGTTTAACCCCGGGGCAGCAAGTGATTAAAATTGTGCGTGAACAATTAATATTACTGTTAGGTGGGGTACAAAGCAAAATAACAGTAGCTTCTAAGCCACCTACGGTAGTGATGTTGGTTGGTTTACAGGGTGCCGGTAAAACTACAACTTGCGGTAAATTGGCTAACTTGCTGCGAAAGCAAGGGCGTAACCCGTTACTGGTGGCTGCTGACGTCTACCGTCCGGCGGCTATTAAGCAACTGGAAGTATTGGGTAAGCAGCTGAACATACCGGTGTTTTCCATGGGTCAAAATAATCCGGTAACTATTGCTGAAGCGGCTGTAGTAGAAGCTGTTAAAGCCGGTTATGATTTGCTGATTATTGATACTGCCGGTAGATTACACGTGAACGAAGCATTAATGACTGAATTAGAAAATATTAAAGCAGCAGTAGCCACCCACGAAATTTTATTAGTAGTTGATGCTATGACTGGTCAAGATGCTGTTAATGTAGCTGAAAATTTCAACCAGTCTTTGGGTTTAGACGGGGTGATAATGACCAAACTGGATGGTGATACCCGGGGTGGTGCGGCATTGTCGGTTCGTCAAGTTACTGGCACACCAATCAAATTTGCCGGTATGGGTGAAAAGCTGGATGCTTTAGAACCATTTTATCCCGAACGGATGGTAGACCGTATTTTAGGGATGGGCGATGTATTAACTTTAATTGATAAAGCTCAAGAAAATTTTGATGTAGAGCAAGCTCAAAAACTGCAACAAAAACTCAAAAACGCCGATTTTACTTTAGAAGATTTTGCAGATCAACTGCAGCAAGTTAAAAAAATGGGTTCACTGGATCAAATATTGGGGATGATTCCGGGGATGAATAAAGTGAAAGGCTTAAAAGGTCAATTAGATGAAAAAGAACTAGTATATACCGAAGCAATTATCCAGTCGATGACCCCTTATGAACGACAGTATCCGGCTAAAATAAACGGTAGTAGAAGAAAACGGATCGCCAAGGGTAGTGGTACTAAAATCCAAGACGTCAACCGTTTATTAAAACAATTTGAGCAAATGCGTAAAATGTTTAAACAAATGGGAGATACCGGTCAAAAAAAGGGTATTAAAAAGAAAAAAGGCAAGAAAATGAAATTACCGTTTCAATTACCATTTTAAGCATGTTCTATTATGAGTGAAAATTTTATTAAGGGAGGTGATATAGTGGCGACAAGAATTCGTTTAAAAAGAATAGGAGCCAAAAAAGTGCCGTTTTACCGGATAGTGGTAGCCGATTCTCGCGCTCCACGAGATGGTCGTTTTATAGAAGAAATTGGTTTTTATGATCCGTTAAAAGAACCGGTTATAATTAAAGTGGATAAGGAAAAAGCTTTAGATTGGCTTAAAAAAGGAGCTCAACCATCCGAGACGGTGAGGTCTTTGTTTAAAAAATCCGGAGTATTGGAAACCGTTACTAATAGGAAATGGGACACACCTGTTTCAAAGGAATGTCCCAAATCATAGGAAATGGGACACACCTGTTTCAAAGGAATGTCCCAAATCATAGGAAATGGGACACACCTGTTTCACAGGAATGTCCCAAATCTAAGGGTTAGTAATTAAGGGGGACCTGGCAGATGAAAGAAGTAGTAGAGATTTTGGCAAAAGCTTTGGTAAATCAGCCTGATAAGGTTGATGTGCAGATGGTTGAAAAAGAAAAAATGATCTTGATTGAGCTCAGGGTAGCTTCTGAAGATATGGGTAGAATTATCGGTAAACAAGGTAAAATCGCCCATGCTATTCGCTCGGTAGCCAAAGCGGCAGCAACCAAGCAACGCAAAAAAGTAATAGTAGAAATTATTTAAAAATCAGTTGCCGGTTACCAGTTATCGGTTTACGGTTAAAATCGATAACTGGTAACTGATAATTGATAACGGAGTGTTGATTATGCAAAGTATTACAATAACCAGACCGGTGATTATAAAAGTTAAAGTGACTGAAAGTTATAAAAAAACGGTAGTGCTAGAACTGCAAAAATCAGTACAACGTTTGGAAACAGAGTTACAACAGCTAGAGTTTCAGAATAAAAAATTATCAATAGCACCGGTTAAACCAAACCAACAAGAGGCTACTGTAGCTAAGCAGCAAATTCAAAGTGAAATTGCTGCTCGCTGGCAAAAAAAACAAAATTTACTGCAAAAAATAAAGGCAGTAGGTCAATTAACTCCCGGAATAGAAGTTGTTCACGGCCGGGTAGAAAGTTTAGTAGAATTAAAACCAGGTGATGATTGGAACAAAGTAATGAACGTAGAAATATTAATTGAAGCAGGCAAAGTATTGGAAATTCGTTCTATTTTTTAATAAAAGAAATATTTTTTGGTGGTGCTAAATGATGCCGGTAGAATATATTACCATAGCTGAAATAGTGAATACTCAAGGTAACCGGGGTGCGGTACGATTAATACCTTACACTGATTTCCCGGAACGCTTTAACGACCTGAAAGCAGTGAGTATTTTACTGCATCAAGAGCGATTTACTTATCATATTGTTGATACTCGCAGGCATAAGCATTTTATTATAGTTGATTTCAGTGAAGTGCAAAACATGAATGACGCTGAAAAACTAAAGGGTGGTTTGCTACAAATAACTAAAGACGAATTAAGGCCGTTAGCCAAAGACAACTATTACATATTTGAGATCATTGGTTTGAATGTAGTTGATATTACAGGCGAAAAATTAGGCCGGGTGACAGATGTGATTAAAACCGGTGCTAATGATGTTTATATAATTAAGCCGGCAACTGGGGCGGAAATAGCCCTGCCGGCTTTAAAAACAGTAGTTAAAAAAGTGGACATTGAAAACAAGCAGATGTTGGTAGAGTTGCCGGAAGGGTTGTTAGATTGATGCGGGTAGAGATATTGACGCTGTTTCCGGAAATGTTTAGCGGGCCGTTTGATACCAGTATTATCAAACGAGCAATTGACAAAGAAATATTGGCAATAAATTTAATCAATATCAGAGATTTTTCTCAAAATAAACATCATACTGTGGATGCTACTCCTTATGGTGGTGGTGCTGGTATGGTGATGCAAGTAGAACCACTGTTTAAAGCGATGGAACATTTGGCAGAGTCACAAAGTGATTTAGGACGGGTAATCATGATGTGCCCACAGGGTCAGCCTTTTAACCAAGCTTTAGCTAAAGAACTGGCAATGGAAAACCGGTTAATATTGATCTGTGGTCATTATGAAGGCATTGACGAGCGGGTAACAAAAAAGTGGGTAACAGATGAAATATCAATTGGAGATTATGTGCTCACTGGGGGAGAACTGCCGGCAATGGTGGTAGTAGATGCAGTAGCCAGAATGATTCCCGGGGTGTTGGGTGAAATGGCTTCTGCTCAAGCAGATTCATTTTACAATGGCTTATTAGATCATCCCCATTATACTAAACCCCGGGTATACCAGGGGTTGGAAGTTCCGGCAGTGTTACTATCCGGCCATCATAAAAACATTGATAACTGGCGGCGCCGCCAAGCATTACTGCGGACATTAGAAAGACGACCGGAGTTATTAGAGAAAGTTGAACTGACTTTAGAAGATCAAAAAATATTACAAGCAATAAAAGGCAAAGAACAAGAAATGAGGAGCGAGGAAAAAGGAACGAGGAAAAAACCTAGAACCTAGAAAGTGCATATTGCTAAGCAAGCATTAATTATGTTATAATTTTATTTGTTTGAATTACGGGCGGTCCGCTGTCTAGCCATGCAATTTCAGGCTGAAAAGATACGAACGTCTAGGTTGGAAAGGAGGAATTATTTTGAATTTGATCCATTCATTAGAACAGGAATATTTAAAAGCAGATATTCCCAAGTTTAAATCCGGTGACGCTGTTAAAGTACATGTAAAGGTTATTGAAGGTACTCGTGAGCGTATTCAGGTTTTTGAAGGGGTTGTGATTAGACGCCGGGGCGGTGGATTAAGCGAAACTTTCACTGTTCGTCGGGTTTCCTATGGTGTCGGCGTAGAAAGAACTTTCCCGTTACACAGTAAAAAACTGGCTAAAATTGAGGTAGTACGTCATGGTCGGGTAAGAAGGGCTAGATTATATTATTTGCGTAAATTACGTGGTAAAGCGGCCCGTATTAAAGAACTCAAAAAATAAGTGACCAAAGGGACTAGCTGTTAAAAAAAGGGGACACATTACTTTGCGGAATGTGTCCCATCAATCTAGAGGGTGAACCACATTGAAAGAATTTGATCAGGAAACAATAGAAACCAAAGAAATAGAGCCCAAAAAGAAAAAATCTTCGTTAATTCGGGAAACATTGGAATCAATAGTTATTGCGGTGATATTGGCAATAGTAATCAGAATGTTTATTGTGGAGCCTTTTTATATCCCTTCTGGCTCTATGGAACCAACCCTATTAGTTAATGACCGGATTATTGTGAGCAAAATATCATATCATCTTGGTGGACCGGCACATGGTGACGTAGTAGTATTTAGATATCCAGATGACACCAGTAGAAATTTTGTCAAAAGATTAATTGCTGTTCCCGGTGATACGGTGGAGTTGCGAGACAGTAATCTACATATAAACGGAAACATCTCACCAGAAAATTATCTATTTCCCACTTTGCAATTTGCGGATTATGGTCCGACAACGGTGCCTGATGGCTATTACTTTATGTTGGGTGATAACAGAAACAGCAGCGAAGACAGTCGCTCTTGGGGATTTATGTCGGAGGACTTAATTATCGGTAAATCAGTGCTGATTTATTGGCCGTTAGAAAGGTTTAGATTAATAGATTAATGAATATTAATAATAAAAAAAAGCTGGGGAATACAACGCCGTCGTCAATTCAGTGGTTTCCGGGTCACATGGCTAAAGCCAGACGCTTAGTGCAAGAAAACTTGAAACTGGTGGATGTAGTAATCGAATTGCTTGATGCCCGGATTCCGTTAAGTAGTCGCAATCCGATGATTAATGAAATTTTGAAAAAGAAGCCCCGTTTGGTAGTGTTAAACAAAGCAGATCTAGCAGATCCGTTAATAAATATCAAATGGCAGCAGACTTTTGAGGCGACAGATAATCCTGAAACCGGGCGTGTTGCCAGTATAGCAGTGGATGCGGTTAAAGGGAAAGGTTTTGCTGAAATACCGACTTTACTTAAAATGCTGGTTGCGGAACAAATGGCTCGTCTGGTTGCTTCGGGTAGACGTTCCCGGCCGGTACGCTGCATGGTGTTGGGAATACCTAATGTCGGAAAATCTTCCTTTATTAATCGTATATCTCGCCGCAAAGTTACCGAAACGGCTGATAAACCTGGGGTAACCAAGGGTAAACAAATGATAAAAATTCATAAAGATTTAGAATTGTTAGATACACCAGGCATACTTTGGCCTAAATTTGAGGATGTTGAAGTCGGTTTAAAACTGGCTGCTACCGGTGCGATCAAGGAACAAATTATTGATGTAGAGCAAGTAGCGCTGTACTTATTAGCAGTATTAATGCAGGTAGTACCGGAAAATTTAATATCCAGATATAAATTAAACGAATTACCGTCTGGGGCGGGGGCACTTTTGACCCAAATAGGGGCCAAACGGGGCTTGTTAAGGAGTGGTGGTACCATAGATAGCACTAAAACAGCAGTGTTAGTGCTAAAAGAATACCGTGCCGGGATGTTGGGACGAGTGTCGCTGGAATCTCCACCCGAAAGTTAATTTACTTAAAAAGGGTTTGAAATTAATTTGGATATATCTAAACTAACAATAACCCAAATAAAAGAAATCGCTGTAACCAGTTTAAATGATGAGCATTTATTAAGCTTATTAGCTAAAGACTCCCGTGCCGGGGTACAAAAACTTCATCAGAGTATTCAGCGTCAAAAAAAACAAAGAGCTACGGAATATTCCCGGCTTAAAAAAATGTTCCAATATGAGTGTCAACTTATAAATCAAGGCAAGCAATACATTGCCGGGGTAGATGAAGCGGGGCGAGGACCGCTGGCTGGTCCGGTAGTGGCCGCAGCAGTAATATTACAACCTCAAGAACAAGATTTGCTACTCAATGGTACTGAATTAGACGGGTTGAATGATTCTAAAAAAATATCCGAAAAAAAACGCATCGCATTGGCAGAAAAAATCAGAAAAATTGCGATTAGTTGCTCGGTCGGGATGGCTTTACCCACTGAAATTGATCGTCTAAATATCTACCAAGCTTCATTACTAGCGATGAAAAGAGCGCTAGAGGTGCTTAAAGTGTCACCGGAGCATTTATTGGTAGATGGCAACATGAAAATAAATACTGCTATTCCTCAAACTGCTATTACCGGTGGGGATGCCCTCAGTGTTTCCATAGCCGCCGCATCAATTATTGCTAAAACTTATCGTGATGATATGATGAGAAAATATCATCAACAGTACCCACAGTATAATTTTGAACGTCATAAAGGTTATCCTACTGCTGAACACATGGAAGCGTTGGAGAGATACGGACCATGTGCTATCCATCGTTTAAGTTTTGAACCAGTCCGGAATCTAAAAGACAGCTTTAAAAACGGGAAGGTGGAGTAATTGGTGAAAAAAGAAATTATTAGCACTGTTAAAGCACCGGCGGCGATCGGTCCTTACTCGCAGGCGGTAAAAGTGGGTCACTTAATGTTTGTATCCGGTCAAATTCCGCTTGACCCGGTTACTGGTAATCTAGTAAACGGAGATGTGCAGGTACAGACCAAACAATGTCTGAAAAATTTGCAAGCTATTTGTGAACAAGCCGGTGTAACTCTAGCTGCTGTGATTAAAACTACCGTCTTTGTGATAGATATGACCCAATTCACGCAAGTTAATACCGTATATAAGCAGTTTTTTTCAGAAAACCCGCCGGCGCGGGCTTGTGTAGAAGTGTCTGCCTTGCCTAAAAATGTGGCGGTAGAAATAGAAGCAATAGTGCTTGTCGGTAATTAAAAGGCAGGACGATCGGCAACTGTTTTAAGGGTGGTGTTCCTGTTATGATAGCAATAAATATTAATGGTAAAAAAGAAACTTTAGATGAGGAAATTTCTTTACTGGAATTTCTCAATGCCAAAAATATAGATTTAAATGCTGTAGTGATAGAATATAATTTTGAAGTTATAGACCGGACAAGCTGGCAAGAGATAGTTTTAAAAGCGGCAGATAATTTGGAAATACTCCATTTTGTAGGAGGGGGTTAATAGCTATGCAGGATCAACTAATTATTGGTGACCGGGAAATAACTAACCGTTTTTTTACTGGCACCGGTAAACATGCCAGCAATGACATCATTCCGAAATTGATTGATCAATCTGGGATAGAAGTGATTACGGTGGCGCTTAGGCGGCTGGAAGTACAGGTAAAGGAAGCCGGTCAGAATGTTGCTGATCTAAATACTCTTCAAGAAAATATCCTGAATTATATTCCAGAGCGATGTTTACTATTGCCTAATACATCAGGAGCCCGCAATGCTCAAGAGGCAGTACGTATTGCCAGGCTGGCCCGGGCCTGCAATTATAGCAATTGGATAAAAATAGAAGTAATTTCAGATCATAAATATCTTTTACCTGATAATTATGAAACCATCAAGGCTACTGAAATACTGGCTAAAGAAGGATTTGTGGTATTGCCATATATCAGCCCGGATTTGATGGTGGCCAAGGCGTTAGAAACAGCAGGTGCTGCCGCAGTAATGCCCTTGGGGGCACCTATCGGCACTAATCAAGGGTTAAAAATGAAAGCATTGATTCGTATTTTAATCGATGAAATTAATTTGCCAGTTATTGTAGATGCTGGTATTGGTCGTCCGTCAGAAGCGGCTGAAGCGATGGAAATGGGTGCGGCAGCGGTGTTGGCTAATACTGCGGTGGCTACTGCCCGCAATCCGGTAATGATGGCCCAAGCCTTTAGTTTAGCAGTGCAAGCGGGGCGGTTGGCTTATTTGGCTGGTTTGGGAGAAACAAAGTTGGTTGCTGAAGCCAGTTCACCATTAACGGGCTTTTTAAGAGGATGTTCGAAAAATCCGTGCTAAATACCCAGCGAATTTCTGCGTTGACTTTGTAATGGCGACGCTTACGTATTGTTTATACGCTTCACCCCTCCATTACAAAGTCGCCTTGAACTTCTTGGGTCTATCGTACTCTTTTTCGAACACGCATTTTAAATGAAACAGGTGCTTAAGATGAGTTTTTATGAAATTTATAACCGGTTTAAAAAATTTGACTTTGAAAATTACTGGCAGAGAATTAATGATGCAGCTATTTTGAAAATAATAGCTAAAGACAGGTTGGATTATCTGGATTATTTAGCATTATTATCCCCAAAAGCGACTGCTTTTATGGAATTGATAGCCCAAAAAGCGCAGCAGTTAACGGTACAGCACTTTGGTCGCACGGTATTGCTGTATACACCGTTGTATTTAGCTAATTACTGTAGTAATCATTGCGTTTATTGTAGTTTTAGTGCTTTAAATAAATTACCGCGTCAAAAATTAACATTGCAACAAGTAACGGCGGAAGCGCAGGCTATTGCTGCTACCGGTTTGCGACATATTTTGATTTTAACCGGCGAATCGTCTACCCACAGCTCTACGATCTATATTGAAAAGTGTACGGAAGTTTTGAAAAAATACTTTAATTCAATTTCAATAGAAATACATCCCTTGGATATTACGGATTATAGCAAGCTAATTGCTGCCGGGGTGGATGGACTGACTATCTACCAAGAAGTGTATAATCAAGCAATATATCAGCGGTTACACCCCAGTGGGCCCAAGAAAAATTACCACTATCGCTTAGATACTCCGGAACGAGGTTGCCAAGCTAAAATGCGAGCAGTAAATATCGGGGCGTTATTAGGACTGGCAGATTGGCGAAAAGAATCTTTTTTCACTGGCTTACATGCAGATTATTTACAAAACAAATATTTAGATACAGAAATCAGTATTTCTGTGCCCAGGATACGTGCTAATCTTGGCGGATTCAGACCAGAATATGATGTTAGTGATCGTGATTTGGTGCAAATTATTTTGGCCCATAGATTGTTTATGCCTCGCGCCGGCATTACTGTTTCTACCCGGGAAAGGGTGGAACTACGTAATAATTTAATCAAATTGGGTGTGACTAAAATGTCTGCCGGTGTCACTACCGCAGTAGGCGGACACGCTGGCAATGGTTCTGAAACCGGCACTGCTCAATTTGAAATTTCCGATACCCGGGGGGTGCCGGAAATAAGAGCAATGTTACTTAAATCTGGCTATCAACCGGTTTTCAAAGATTGGCAATAGTTATTTCAGGGGGCAGGGTGGTGAACTATTTTGAAAAAGCTTTGGAAAAACAGATTGGGGCGAAAAATCTGCACCAAATTCAAAAAACTAAAATAGGTCTTGCCGGAAACGGTGGTTTGGGATCTAATTGTGCCCAGTTTTTGGTGCGTAGCGGTTTTAAACAGCTGGTATTGGTAGATTTCGATATTATTGATTATTCTAATCTAAATCGCCAATTTTATTTTATACACCAAGTAGGACAATTTAAAGTACAGGCTTTAAAAGAAAACTTGCAGCAGATTAACCCGGATGTAGCTATTACTACCGTTAAGGATAAGCTGAACCAGCAAAATATGGTCCAAATTTTTGCAGATTGTGATGTAGTAGTAGAAGCCTTGGACGAGGTTGTTTGTAAACGCCTGATAACCGAAGTTTTTATGAATTCAGAAAAACTACTGGTGGCTGCTTCTGGGATAGCGGGTTGGGGTCAAAGTGACGATATTGAAGTGCGT
This sequence comes from Desulfotomaculum sp., assembly GCA_021129825.1. Lineage (GTDB taxonomy): Bacteria > Bacillota > Desulfotomaculia > Desulfotomaculales > Desulfohalotomaculaceae > JAJOKO01. The sequence continues at coordinate 11,929 of JAJOKO010000170.1, forward strand.
AAAATAAAAGATAATTTTTACCTGGTAGGGGATCTGGTATCGGGTGTGCAAAAAAACTGCCCGCCAGTTGCGCCCCGGGTAAATGTGGTGGCGGCCAAGCAAGCTGATGTAGTATTAAGCTATATTTTAAATAAATTATAAAGCGGGGGGGTTACTACTATGTTAAACACAGATATTTACGCTATCACAGCCGAACAGTATTCTTTGGGGCGCACTAATATTGAAGTAGTACAAGAATTAGTGGCAGCCGGGGTAAAAATAATCCAGTACCGGGAAAAAGAAAAGAAGAAATTATACAAATTTCAAGAGTGCCAAGAAATAAGAGCAATAACCAGAGCCGCTGGGGTCACATTTATTGTCAATGATGATCTAGATGTGGCACTGGCGGTTAAAGCAGATGGGGTGCATATTGGTCAGGAAGACTTACCAGCAGAACAAGTACGCCGGTTGGTGGGAAAAGAGATGATCATTGGTTTGTCTACCCACTCGCCGGAGCAAGCCCGTGCCGCAGTTAAGCAGGGTGTAGATTATATTGGGGTAGGACCGGTGTTTGCTACCAACACTAAAAAAGACGTGTGTGCTCCAGTAGGGCTTGGCTATCTGGAATATGTAGCTAAACACATAGATATTCCTTTTGTAGTTATCGGGGGAATAAAAGAACATCATATTTTGGAGTTACACCAAAAAGGGGCGACCTGCTTTGCTATGATTACTGAAATAGTAGAAAGTCAGGATATTGCCAAAAAAATAAAATCTATCCGGGGAAAGTTACTGGATAATCGTTATAGCGGATGAAGTTCATTGACAGCAAGGCGTTTTTTTGCTAGTATTAACAAGCATTAATTTTGATGTTGTGTTGTTGAATAGATAATAGTGTTTTATGTCTCAGTAGCTCAGCTGGATAGAGCAACGGACTTCTAATCCGTAGGTCGCAGGTTCGAACCCTGCCTGGGACACCATATAAAAAGCCCGCCAGCCCAGTAGCATCAAGGGTTGAGCGGGTTTCTTCTTTGTCTTGCTATTGGTAATATATGTCTTGTCTGCAATAATAACTTCAGTATTAGCCAAAGTATCTTGCTTGATATATGCTACTTTAATCGTTTGCGCCAATAGTAAGGTCTACGGCTGGTGTGTGCTACAGCCACTACCCAAATAATATCCTGAAGCTCCAAATAGTAAATAGCATATGGGAATCGAGCGAGCAGCCGACATCTTGTCCCATATCTTCTTGTAGACCACTTCTTCGGTGCTTCCTGAATATTGACAAGGGCGCGGCTTACCTCTTGCTCAAGATCCAGTCCTAATCCAACGTATTTAGTTTCATAGTACTCTACTGCTTCCCACAGTTCCAGTTCTGCCTCGCTGTGAACAATGATGCGTTTCATGAATATTGGGTTCGTATTTCTGCGAGTATGTCTTCTGCTGCTCTCCCCTTCGCTTTGCCGCTTTTAATCTCATTTGCACGCTTTTCAATCTCTACGTCCCAAGCTGCTTCAGCT
>JAJOKO010000152.1 GCA_021129825.1 Desulfotomaculum sp.
TTCTTTTGTAATATTTTGTCGAATTATGCTAAATTAATTCCCAACAATTTTATTTTTTTCTGAACGTATATCCCCGCCAGTTCTTGGGCTATTTCCATACTGCTACCTTCGCTGTAAACCCGGCACAGCGGTAGTACCAAAGCCCAACCATCTTGATGATAAACTTTGATGCTATCCAGCTTATTTAAAATGGCTCAAATACCGTATATTCGCCAGTATTTGAGCCATTTTAATGTGCAAAATTTTCGATAGAACCTTTCCCTGTAATCCTTAACTAGTTAGTTTTTAAAATCTTCAACAGGTCTTAATTTTAGATCTTCTGATATCTCAAATTCTGCTCTTTTATCCTTAAATTCTTCTTCGTTATACGGACCAAAAACAATATCGTTTTCACTATTTATAATCCAATAGTTTGGGTTCTTTTTATCTGGATATGCATCTCCACCTGCGTCTACTTCATCTACATCTACATCTCCCTCTTCACTTATAAGGGGGTATTGAAACGCTAAAATATAGCGCTCATTCCAGGCAACTTTAGTAACTCTAGATTTAATCACAATTCCTGATGGACCATTAATTACAATTCGATCGGTTGCCCATCTTACAACTTCATAACCATTTATTAAATCATAACCATAATCAGATACGCCCGGACCAACACACCCGGTAGCAAAAGTTATTAAACACACCAATATAATTAATGTTTTTTTACTCATCACACAATACCTTTCGAGTTAATTTTTAATTAAACTTTCTACAATAACACATAATCTTCAAATTTAATATTAACGTCTATTTCATGCAGTAAAAACGTTTGCTGAGATAACCACGCCCAATTAGTAACAGCTCCTATGAAAATTGAATCATAATGACTAGGTTTAAAATCATATAAGTCATAAAGTGCTACGTCTATGCCACGATAGTTACCGAATGTTTTATTGTTTAGTTCTACTGAAAATTTCGCTCGATGCAAAGCAAAAAATAAATCTGAATTGTCGGATCTGGTAAATCTAATATCATTAGTATTTACTTTATTAACAAAATCATCAATATAATTAGCATAAGCATCTGAATTCCTTATTGCAGTGGCAAAGTCCGAATTGCCACTTCTATAGTAATTTTTATTTATAACAGAATACTGTATCAAAGTTGCTGCTAATGGATAACCCTTCCTCTTAGCAATTTCAGCTGCTGCAAGCCATGCAAGTTTACCTGCAATAATTTTTGTTTGATATTCTAATTCTACATCTTGTTGCTTTAAATTCAAATCAGGACTTAATCTGTTTTTTTGGTTGGCAATTTGATCAATATATTGGTTCAATTCTTTTATTGATTTTTTTCAAAGTATTCTGTGATTTAGTTTATAATTTTTATTTCTTCATTTGTGCCCACAACTGTTTCTAAATCACTTATCAATTCTACAACTTCCTGCATTTCTACTGGAAGAACCTCTACATTTTCTTCCAGCAGAACTTTCTCCTGCGCCTGTACTGCCCCGACCGGCATCATTACCATCGGCATTACTAAAGCTAACACTAAAAACACCGCTAATATTTTGAATCTCAACTGGTCTAATAATAACATAATTAAACACCCTCTACTTAGTTTTTTTGACTAACTTTGGTACAGGTAATTACTAATCCTCCCCTTCCCACCTTTTATTTACCAAGCTTGTCATTTTAATCTTATCACCCCCCCGAAAATGTCAAGAATTTCTTTTGTAATATTTTGTCGAATTATGCTAAATTAATTCCCAACAATTTTATTTATTTTCTGAACGTATATCCCCGCCAGTTCTTGGGCTATCTCCATGCTGCTGCCTTCACTGTAAACCCGGCACAGTGGTTCTTCAGCATCCGGTAGCACCAAAGCCCAACCATCTTGATGATAAACCTTGATACCATCCAGTAATTCCAGCTTATCCGGTTTTTCCTCTATCAGACTGCGAATAACTAAACCCTTAGATTCCCAAGGTACGGTTACTGCTTGTTTATCTACAAAAAAATCCGGTATTTCTTGTACCAATGTTGATAATTTTATTTTTTTCTGAGCGCAAAATGATAATATTTTGAATAAGGTAGCTACAGCATCAAAATTTAATAATAATGGTGCTAATCTTTCTTTTTGACTGTCACTTGGAGTGATAATTTGTTCTAAAAAATCTGGGTCAACAGTTTTTGTTCGGACCACTTCACTGTTGTATTTAAAGGCTAAATCATCAATCACTTTAGATGCAGTCACCGGCACTACTACCGGGTTGCTACCATCTTTCAACGCTACCAATGCCAGTAATGCGGTTAACTTATCTTCTTGAATCACTTGACCGGTTTCATCCACTAAGATGATGTGTTCACCATTAGGGTCGATAATAACCCCCACATGCGCCTTATTTTCGACCACCGCCCGGCACAGTTCCGGCAACAATTTTTGATAATCTTGCCAACTCCGGGGTGATTTATTAACTGTATTTTGAGTAATTCTTGCTAATATAATTTCAGTTTTTAATGCTATTTTAAAAATAAGTTCTTCCAAATTATTTTGATCATATAACAGTACCACTTTGTAATGTGCCGCGTGCAAGGCTGCTAAAGCCAATCCTTGGCAGATATTATCCAAATAAGCTTGATCCGTGCTGGATATTAATTTCACAGGTCTAATTTGCAGATTATCTACCCGGCGGTAATCTGCTTTGGCCAGTTTATTTGCTATTTTTCTTTCTTTACTCCTGCTAATATTACTACCTTGGGCATTAGTAAAGATTATGGTTATTTTATCCGGATAACGATGGGAAACTTTAATATGGATACCGGCTTGACATTTTAAAGTACGCACGGCATAACGGTGTACCGGCATTATTGATTTACCTAGTTCCAGCACCTGCATCCCGCTAGATTGTAATCCAGCACTAACTGCTGTTTTTATCATTTGACATACCGGGTAACTATCGCTGGATAAAGCTATTTTAGTACCGGTACTCATTATTGAACCAAAAGCGGCACTGACCCGGGTTGCTAATCCGGGGGTGATATCTATATTGGCTATTCCGGTAATTCCTTCTATCCCAAAAAGATTTTTAGGGCAATTATCACTCCATACGATACTCTGATGTACTGTAGCACCTGTATCCACTTGTTTATTAGGCCATAATTTAACATCCGGTTTAATTAATCCCCGCTCTTTAATGACAGAATCATTACCAACCACTGCCCCTTCATATACCGCAGCATCAGCAAAAACTCGCACCCCGGCACCTAATACAGCACCCCGGACAGCACTTCGCAAGCCTAAATAAACCCCGTTGCCCAGCACACTTCTTTTAATAGAAGAACCTACTTCTACCCGGCAGCCGGCACCTAATACTGTATCGGGTTCTATTTTGACGTCAAGTCCGATTTCACTACCACTTCCAATTAATACCGGCCCGATAATATTGGCAGTATGGTTTATATTTACGCCTTCCCCTACCCATACTTGTGATGCAATTTCCCGGCTTGGTACTGGTATTTGCACCTTGCCGGATAACACATCCCGGTGAGCTTGTAGGTAATGCCCCAGATTGCCAATATCGCACCAGTAACCATCTAAAACTACGCCGTACATTGGTTTATTGTCTTTTAATAACAGCGGAAATAAATCTTGACTAAAATCAAATTTTTGACCTGGCTGAAAATAATTTAATACTGCCGGTTCCAAGATATATATCCCGGTATTCACGGTATCACTAAAAACTTCACCCCAACCGGGTTTTTCTAAAAACCGGCTAATGCTGCCATCTGGTGCGGTAATTACTACCCCGTATTCTAACGGGCAGGCTACTCTGGTTAAAATAAGGGTAGCCAATGAACCTTGTTGTTGGTGAAATTTTACCGCTGCTGTTAAATCTAAATCCGTCAAAGCATCTCCGCTGATCACCATAAAGGTTTCATTTAAAAAATCGCCGGCATTTTTAACACTACCGGCAGTACCCAGCGGTGTTTCTTCTGTAAAGTACCGCATCTGTACGCCAAATTCAGCACCATTGCCAAAATGATCTTTAACCACTTCCGGTAAGTATTGTAAGGTAACGCCGATATTTTCAAAATGATGTTTTTTTAATAAATCTACAATATGTTCCATAATCGGCCGGTTTATTACCGGCATCATTGGTTTCGGACAATTACAGGTCAGAGGTCTTAACCGCGACCCTTCTCCACCGGCCATAATAATTGCTTTCATAAAACTCCTCCTCATATCGACAAATATTTATTATTGTCGTTTGATTTGAGGTTTTTTATGCACAATTAAACTAAAAATCACCCCGCATAATAATTACCGGTCATTTATCTTTTTTAACAGTAAAACCCGACTGGTAAAATTGTTCTATTTTAACATGAGCTGTTTCCCCAGTTGCTTGCAATCCCCCCCGGATTACCGATACACCGCCAATCAAAATCTCCACTTGTTTCGCATCACTAGGTAGTGCAATTTCATCGCCTACTTGTAATTTAGCCAAATCACCAGCAGTACAAATGGTCTTCCCGAGCGAAAATACCAGTTCCAGCGGCACACCCAAAGCACCTGTAAGATTCGGTAAATTTGATAATGACCAGTTAGTTGAGGAATATTCCGGCAAATCAACAGTTTGCTGCTGCTTGATTAAAACATCGCCACCGGTTTCAGCTACTGAATCTTCAAATGCTTCTTCTTGCATCAAAAGAAAATTAGCTTGTTCCCGGGCTGCGTCAACGTTGGTAATTTGCATAAAAGTAGTTTTGATTAACTCACCAATAGTAATTTCAAAACGGGATACTACTACCGGTTGTTCTGTCGGTAATGGCGTATGATTGGCATTAATTAAATCTGCCACCATGTTCGATTCAGGTGGCGCAATATCTATTGTTACCCCAAAAAGTTCTGACATAGCAGTGGCGGAAGCGCCAATCATCTGATTCATGGCTTCGGTAGTAGCGCTTAGCTCCATTTCACCGATCTCAATAGGTTTTGATACCTCACCGGTTCCGCCCATCATAATGTCTGCAATTATAGCCACTTCTTTTGCACTTATTATTAATACATTGAACCCACTTAGTCCTTTCTCGAACTGTACTTTAATAGTTAAATAAGGAGTTAAAAAACTCTTAAAAACCTCTTCTTGATTACAAACAATAGTTTTAGGATAGCCGATAGTTATACGGTGGTTTAACAGTTCAGACAGGGTAGTAGCAGCTGTACCCATACAAATATTTCCCACTTCACCGATAGTATCTAATTCTTGTAAGGTTAAAAGTTCTTTCGCTTCTTCATGAATAGGTTTTTCTTCATAACGATTAAACAGCGCATCTATTTCTTCCTGAGAAAGCATTTTTCCACTCACAAATTCCCGCCTCCATATATTTATAATTTAGTAGTTGTACATTTTACACTTAAATAATTAACTTCTATAAGTATTTTTAATTATCCTTTAAATCTTTATACAACTTCACCGTTTGCCTAGCAATATTGGACCAGTTATATTTTTCAAGTACTTCTTGGTAAGCCCGTTCTGCCATTCTAGTGGCAGATTGCGGGTGCATTAACATATTATGCAACACATTATCAGCCAAGGAGTTAGCATTACTGGTATATACTTTTAAACCGTTCACCCCGTGAGTGATTATTTCTGCCAGTCCCCCGGTATCCGAAACTACTATCGGCGTTCTGGCTGCCATAGCCTCCAAAGCTACAATGCCAAAAGGCTCATATAAACTAGGGAAAACCGCTACATCAGCAAAATTATAAATAGTATTTTTGGTATCGTTATCTACATAACCAGTAAAATATACTTGCGACTCTAGCTGCATCCGCCGGGCTTGTCTTTTCAATTCTACCAAGTAGGGACCCTTACCGGCAATTATAAATTTAGTATTAGCCTGATGATGTAATATTTTGGAAGCTGATTCCAGCAATACTTGAACGCCTTTTTCCCGCACTAACCTGCCAATATAAAATACGATTTTTTCATCCGGAGTAGCATAGTGATCCCTTTTTAGTACTTGTAGACCGGTTTCACTTGCCGGATATTCAGTGCAATTTCTTGATTCAACACCATTGGGGATAATTAGCAACTTATCTGCCGGGATTTGGAACACTTGTTTTTGTTGATCATACATGTAGCGACTGCATACGATCACCCGCCAAGCCTCATAAGTAAGCCACCACTCTATGTCACTAATATGACGTTGCATGTCATTGTGCAACCCATTATTGCGACCGTACTCAGTAGCGTGAATAGTAGCAATTAAGGGTATTTGTAAAGCGTGTTTCAACGCCCGGGCTGTAATAAGCCACCAGCCAATCATGAGCATGGATGACATCAAAGGGTTTCTTAGTGTTGTTAACCAAAGATAAGCATTTTTCCAGCATAGCAATATTTAATTGCATCACCCAGGTAATAAAATCCGGAGAGGATAATTTATAAGGGGTTACTCTGTAAACATGAACGCCATAAATCTTTTCATAGCTAGGAATTCCGGGTGCGCCGATGGTGATAATATGAATTTGATGCTGTTGTTTAGACATAGCCTTGGTAAGATCATAAACATGTTGGGCTAAGCCACCTACGTTTTGGGGTGGATATTCCCATGAAAGCATTAGAACCCGCATAATCAACCTCCCTTGTGTTTTTTGTTTATTTAGTAATCATATTATTTCTAATAGTGCGTGTTCGAAAAGGGTACCATTTAGCATATTTGAAATTTACATATTAATCCAATTAACCTTAAAGCACACCCCCACCCTACCCTCCCCCATCAAGGGGGAGGAGACTTGATTTCCCCTCCCCTCGTGGGAGGGGATTAAGGGGAGGGGGGTTACCACAAACATACTTTTCGAACACGCACTAATAATTAAAACTTTAAACAAAAATAAGAGCGATTTACTAATCGCTCTTATTTTTATACTGCATAAAAAAATCTTTTTCCTTCAACAACTACCCTTTACCGGGTTACCTAAATATTGACTGACTATTTTATAAGCGCAAAAGCTGCCACACATAGTACAACATTCCTGATCGTCCTCATTTTTATCTTTACGCATAGCCCGGGCTTTATCCGGGTCAATCGCTAACTCTATTTGCCGCTGCCAGTCTAGTTTTTTTCTGGCTTTAGACATGGCTAAATCCCATTCTTTAGCCCCTTTTACTCCTTTTACTATATCTGCTGCATGAGCGGCAATACGGGCAGCAATTACCCCTTCTTTGACATCCGCTACGCTAGGTAATCCTAAATGTTCTGCCGGGGTAACATAACATAGAAAATCCGCTCCTGAAGAGGCCGCTAAAGCGCCACCGATAGCTGAAGTAATATGATCATATCCCGGTGCTACATCTGTTACAATAGGTCCTAATACATAAAACGGGGCATTGTGACAGAGGGTTTTTTCGATTTTCATATTAGCTTCTATTTGGTCCAGCGGCACGTGACCCGGTCCTTCCACCATTACTTGGACACCGGCAGAGCGGGCTTTTTTAACTAAACCGCCTAATAGCATCAATTCTTTTATTTGCGGGGCATCGGTAGCATCTTCTATACACCCTGGTCTTAAGCCGTCACCAAGACTTAAAGTCACGTCATATTTTTTGGTGATTGCCAATAAGCGGTCAAATTGTTCGTATAGAGGATTTTCGCTCTGGTTATGTAATATCCAAGCGGTTATAAATGACCCTCCCCGGGATACTATATCCATCACCCGCCCTGTTGCTTGCAGTTCAGCTATTACCGCTTTAGTGACGCCGCAATGTACTGTGATAAAATCAACGCCATCAGCACAATGTTTTTCAATAGCAGCAAAAATATCATCAGCGGTTAACTCGACCATGCTTCGGCCTGTTTTGGCAGCATCAACTAGTGCTTGATACAGGGGGACAGTTCCTACCATCACCGGGCTGGCACTGATAATTTGTCTTCTGGTTTCATCAATATCCCCACCGGTACTTAAATCCATCACCGAGTGGATGCCGGCCTTAAGAGCAACCTCTAATTTTTCCAGTTCTTTTGCCAGTTCTGGAAAGGCATCTGAAGTGCCGATGTTAGCATTAACTTTAGTGGATAGCCCCTTGCCTACCGCTATTGGTTGGCAGTTGATGTGATTTATATTACAGGGTAATACAATTTCTCCCCGGGCAATGCCCGCTCTCAAAATAGCAGCATCTATCCCTTCGCTGGCTGCTGCTACCTTCATTTCTTCAGTTACTGTTCCTTGAATGGCATATTCTAATTGGGTCATTATTAATCAACCTTTCTATTAATTTTATAACTTAATAATAAAAAAACCGTAATCCACAACATAGTGAATCACGGCAGTTTTTGATGCTGCCACTCTTCCCTACGCCGGCATTATCCGAATCAGGTGTAAGGGTCGAAGATTGATCTTCTCTCAGCTATGAAAGCTCCCCTAGAGTGCTGGTCTATTAATTTTTATACTATTGTCATATCATACGATATCTGCTTTAATTTGTCTAGATTGTTAAGTATGTTTTGTTGTATATATTATCCAATAATAAATTCATGGTCTTATTTAATTCTGGCAAATAGCTATCTTGTGCTAATATTGCTTTAGCAGATTGTACATATTTGCCCCCTGTGATTTCGTGACCACAATTTTGAACTAGCTGCTTAATGCTTTCAGTCGAGGATTCCAGATGAAATTGTAACCCAATAACCCGCCCTTGGTATTCAAAAGCTTGATTGGAACAACCCTCACTTGCCGCTATTCTGACACACCCGGCAGGTAAGTCAAAGGTATCGCCATGCCAATGAAAACCAATAAAACGGTCCGGCAAGCTATTAAATATAGGAGATTTTTGGGTCTCCTTAGTTAATGAAACCGGAAACCAACCAATTTCTTGGTGGTTATTTTTATAAACAGCACCACCCAGAATATCAGCAATCAGTTGGGCTCCTAAACAAATTCCTAAAACTATTTTATTGTTGTTGATAGCCTCTGCAATGAAACGTTTTTCTTTAATCAACCAAGGGTGTTCTTGCTCTTGATAGATATTCATCGGACCACCCATAATTACTAACCAGTCAAAGTCACTCATCTGCGGAAAATCCTCATTTTTAAAGAGCAATGTTTTAGAAATAATAGCCCCTTTTTCTTGGGCCCAGCCTGCAATATTAGCCAAATCTTCAAAAGGAACATGTTGTAAATAGTGTAACTTCACTGTAGAACCCCCCTATTTAACGTACTAAGTAGATTTGGTGAAAATTGCTTGCATTTTAAAGGCTTCTGTAAAATACTCCGCTTTACTGACTACCTTTTCATGAATGATTTCTAACCCAGCATTTTCAACTTTAAAGGTACACTGGTTAGCTTCAATATTAATACTGGTTATCTGTACATTACCATAGTGTAGATAATCTAAAGCGTCAGCAATTCTTAAAATCGCTATTAATTTAGATAATATTACTTGCTCAGAATATGCTAGTTTCGCCTCTAATTTTACCGGTCGGCGATGATTTTTGACCAGTATAGCTAATAACTCTCTTGCTTTTGGTGGATAAACATCAAAATCTTGATCATGCAATACTAAGTAAGCCGAATGCCTATGGTGTCTTTTCACCGAGATATAGGTGCCTAAATCATGCAGTAACGCCCCGTGTCTAAGTAAGTTTAATTCACTTTCTCCTAACCCGTGAAATTCTTGGAGTAGTTTAAATATAGTTACTGCCGAACGCTCGACAGTTTTAGCATGTAGTTGATTATGATGGTACTTATTACCTAAGGCTAAAACCATATTTAAATGTTGGGTGTTATTTAGTAGCACCGACCATCAACCTGCTTTCATCTAAATACTGTTTAATATCTTGGCGCATCTGCTCTTGAATACTTACCGGATTTTCATCTCCGTCCAGTATTTTAAAACCATAATCTGCTGCCATAGCATCAAAGTGCTTCGCTATTAAACTTTGATAAATTTGAAAACTTTCAAACATATCATTAGATAAAGATAAATCCATGCCTGATTCCCAATAATCTAAAGTACCGTATTTTTCAAGAGCGCGATACAGCAAAACTTGGGGGTCTACCTGTAAGTAAAAAATCAAATCCGGTACCGGTGCAAAACCAAAAAGTTTTTTCAACCATGCTTGTGATGCTCCCCGGGCCATATCTCTGGCCATCAAAGTAAAAATATAGCGGTCAGCCAATACCACAAAACCGGCTTTTAAAGCAGGTAATATTTTATTTTCCAGTTGATCAGCAAAATCAGTAGCATAAAGTAAGCTCAAAGTCTTTTTTTCTAAAGTATTGCCTTCTTTAGCTGTTTGAATAGCGTCTCCAATGAGATTAGAACGACTTAACCCAATATCAGAAACAGCATGCCCTTGAGCCTCTAACCAATTACGCAAAAGATACACCTGCATTGATCTGCCGGAGCAATCTGCTCCCTCTATTACAATCAAGGTGCCAGTATAAGTTTTTCCTTTAAAATAAGGTATTCCTTGCCCGTAATATTTAAACTGTCGTTCCATTATTATTACCTCCTAACGTACAACTGAGATATTTTTTATGAATTGGCGGGTGAAAGTCTTTTGAAATTTGCTGGCTAACCATTGCTCTAAGTTGTCGCTGTTGAACTTCGATATTCTCAGTAGCATCCATCACTTGAAGGCCTTCTAAATCGATCATCCGATCATATTGCTGTTTAATAATTCCTTGAAATAATTTAAAGCTTTCTACTGGATCTGGATTTAAACCCAAATCCATCCCCGCTTCATAATATTTTAATTCAGCCCGTCCCGAGATAATACGATCTATGGATACTTCTAACGGGGCTTGAAAGTATAAAGCTAAATCCGGGCGAATAGCAAAGTCATACACATTACGAACCCACTTAGGGTCACATCCCCGGGCAATATCCCGGGCATAAGCGGTATAAACATAGCGGTCGGCTAACACCAAATAACCTGCTTTCAGGTGGGGCCAAATCATTTTTTCATACCGGTCGGCAAAATCGCTGGCATGAATCAACGAAAACGTAGTCGGCGTTAATAAATTCCGTTTTTTAGCCCTTTTGGTCGATTTTTTTACTAATTCTGACGAATTCCATTCAGTAAAAAAAACGGGGTAATGTTGTTGCTCTAACCAGCATTTCAGTAAATGCAATTGGGTGCTTTTGCCTGATCCGTCACAGCCTTCGACAATAATCAATTTGCCTTTGTGCTTGGTAGAGCCATTATTGTTTGTTGTAATCATTTTTTCCCCTCCATAAAACTTTTTTATAAAACTAGCTGATTTTTATTGCACCCTTTTTCATAGCACAAATCACATCTTCGATCATGCCAGCACCATGCTTATTAAATTTTTTGCCCATTTTAAGTAAGGAACCTAACCTGCGCACAATGTTTTCATCATTTGGCAACAAGATATCTGCATATTGTTTAAATTGAGATTTTAAACATACTTTGCTATGACAAGCAGTAATAAAGGCAATCAAAATTTGCTCCCGGTGGGTTAGCCCATTAATTCTGGCATTTAATAAAATATACATGGTATGTCTATGATAGTCATAATAACAAATCATAGCACCTAAATTATGCAATAAAGCTGCTATTCGTAATAGTTTGCGCTCTGCCGCACCATAACCATAACATGAACAAAGTTGGTCGAACAAAAAAAGAGAGAGCTTGGCTACATGTTCAACATGGGTTTTTCTAACTTGGTAACCATTAATTAAATTTTGAATACTATGTTCAACCACATCATCTACAATAGGTACAGCTTGATCCTTAAAAAGATTTTCATAAAATAATCCTTCTCTCAAACCGGATCCACTAACCCTGATATTGGGTGCTTTAGTGTGGTTGAGCAATGTTGCCGCTATAGCTACACCACCAACAATAATATCTACCCGTCCCTTAGATATTCCCGGAATAGTTTTACGTTCTGCCAAAGAAGTATTTTGTAATTTAAAATAAATAGCTACTGCCCGGGCGCTGGGTAGGATATAATTACGCAAAATATCAAAACTATATTTAAGCTTTTTTCTGTCAATACGCCCCAAATTCCGCATAGTACCACCAACGCCGATTACTTCTAAGCCTTGGGCCTCTTTTAACCAAGAAACATTTGCATATTGGGCATAAAGAAACGTATTTAGTTTTTTGATTTCATCTGGATTAATTACAGGATTAGCAATAAAATTATCTGTAATAGTAACGGCACCAAATGAAAGGCTGGTACATCGCACCATTTTTCGATTCTGACATAATATTAATTCTGTACTGCCACCACCGATATCTACAATTAAAGCATTATCAAAACTCAAATTATTTACTACACCTAAATATTCATACCGGGCTTCTTCTTCTCCCGAAAGTACCCGAAATAATATGCCGGTTTCTTGATGGATCGTTTCTAAAACAGCTTGACCATTATGAGCATTACGGATAGCTGCCGTAGCGACACTATAAATTTCTGCCACTTTATTGGCATCACAAAATTTGCTAAAGGTTTTAACAGCTTGAACCGCTCTTTCAATTGCCGAAGGTTGGATCATTTTTTCCGGTCCGGTTTTTTCTGCTATTCTAACTACTTCTTGAATTTCATCTAATAATTGATAAGAACCGTCTTCCGCTATTTGCATCAACGCCAGTCGGGCTGAATTCGACCCTAAATCTATAATAGCAACCTTTTTAGACATATGCTCCCTCCCTCCCTCCTACCTACATAAATTATAGCATATATTTAAAGATGGTTTGTTAAATTATTGTTAATATTATTTTATTCTACAAAAAATATTATATTTCCTGTTTAATAAATATTTTTTTATAATTTTGACTTATAAATTTTAAATTTAATGGACAAAATATTATTGGTCTCCAAAAAAAAATATCTTATCAAAGGGGGTAAGCATGGTGAAACAACAAAAACAAGGTCAAAACCAAAATAAGGATCAAAAACAACAGAATAAGCAATTTGAATTTGGTAAAGAATTAAGTCCACAGCAAAATCAACAACAGAATCAACAGCAAAATCAACAACAGAATCAACAAAAAAATAAAAACCAGCAAAATCAGCAAAACCAAACTCAACAAAATCAAAAATAGTAATATTTAATGTTAGCCAAAAACAACAAAGTAGGCACCGGTATTTATTCTTGTGCCTACTTTGTTGTTTTCTTTTCTTTAATGTGCGTGTTCGAAAAGGGTACCATGTAGCACATTTAAAATTTACATATTAATCCAATTAATCTTAAAACACACCCCCACCCTAACCCTCCCCCATCAAGCTAGTCTTTACCCAAAAAAAACACTGGACACGACGGGGGATGTTGAATAAGCTT
>JAJOKO010000029.1 GCA_021129825.1 Desulfotomaculum sp.
TATTGGACGAGTTGAATGTACCCGCTTAAAATGCAGACTTGGATAGTATGGATCACGAAGAAATAGCTTATATGCCTGTTTCGCCTGTTTCTTGGTTGCTGCAGGTAATTCGGCATAGCATTTCCAAAAACGATCTGTCGTTGTTGATTTCATAGCTTGTCAATATCCAATGGTGTGGTCTTCCCTTGCCTATGAGCCTCAATCGCCTCATCGGCAAGTTGGCTAAGTATGTCTTCAGATCCAGCAAACGCTCGGTCCCATTTCCTTTCAGCTTTGAGTTCTTCCAACAGCCACTTTGCCAACGCATTTTGCTCAATGTCTGGAAGCTTTGAAGCATCCTTAAATGCTTCCTCCAGTAATCTTGTCATGATTCACCTCTCTTCTTTTTCTACGCCTAACAAGGGCAATGTTTAATGTGTGCTTGAGTCTCATGCTATGTTGACATCAATATAATATACAATATCCGTTGTGTCAAGCTTTTTTACCTTTGATTACTGCAACGGGTATTTATGTTATAATTTAAGAGCACGCATTTAATAAAAAAACTGTAGGAGTTGCTTATCATGAACATAAAAAAAAATTTGCTAACATTGATCGGCAATACCCCGCTGGTGTGTTTAAATCAGATATCATTATCTACATCAGCCCAGATAGTGGTCAAACTAGAATATTTTAATCCCGGTGGCAGTGTTAAAGATCGCATTGCTTTGGCGATGATTGAAGATGCTGAGCAGCGTGGTCTATTGGAGCATAATACGCTAATTATTGAGCCGACCAGTGGTAATACCGGTATTGGTTTGGCGTTGGTATGCGCTATTAAAGGTTATCGTTTAATCCTGACTATGCCCGAAACCATGAGTTTAGAGCGGCGACGGTTACTCCAAGCATATGGTGCGGAAATAGTGCTGACACCGGGAGATGCAGGAATGAGCGGGGCGGTTGCCAAAGCTGATGAACTGCTTCAAAAATACCCGAAAGCTTTTATGCCCCAGCAATTTAAAAATCCGGCTAATCCAGCGGTGCATCAAAGTACTACAGCGGCAGAAATTTGGCGGGATACTAATGGTAAAATAGATATTTTTATTGCTGGTGTGGGTACCGGCGGGACAGTTACCGGTGTAGCTACCGCCCTTAAAAAGAAAAACCCGCATTTAATCACCATTGCGGTTGAACCGGCAACATCCCCGATGTTATCTGGTGGTCAGCCCGGTAGCCATAATATTCAAGGCATCGGTGCTGGTTTTGTACCGGATATATTAGACGTGACCCTATTGGATGAAATATATCCAGTTACCGATAAGCAGGCTATGGAAACAGTACGCAAATTGGTCCAAGCAGAGGGGTTGTTAGTAGGTATATCTTCCGGGGCAGCAGTATATGCGGCCGGTGAGATAGCTAAACGACCGGAAAACAGCGGTAAGTTAGTAGTAGTGCTACTACCAGACAGCGGTGAGAGGTATTTATCTGAAGATTTATTTGCGAATCGGTAGCTAATAATACACCCGGTTGCACTGCACTGATAATGTAGCGCAGGCATCTTGCCTGCGCTACAAACTTTTTTAGCTCTAAGTATTTTTCACCAATCACTGACCACTAATCACTAACCGCTACTTTATTAGTAGCATTGATATAAGCTTTGGCACTGGCTTCTAATATATCGGTGCTGACACCCCGACCAATATAAATTTTACCGTTAGCCGCTTGGCGTAATTTTACTGTTACTTCGCCTAAGGCATCTTTACCACCAGTAACGGCGTTAATTACATATTCCTCCAGCACTAAATGTAGATTGGTAATTTTATCAATAGCCTTATAAATAGCATCTATTGGCCCGTCACCACAAGCAGCCATGGCTGTCTTTTCCCCTTCAATGGTAATGCCTACTGTGGCGGTGGGCACCACGGTAGTACCGCTGGAAATATGCAGGTAGTCTAAATTATATTTTTTGGTGGTTTCCCGCGCTTCTTCTGCTACGATCGCTTCCAAGTCATAATCACTGATTTCTTTTTTCTTGCCGGTCAGTTCTTTAAACCGCCCAAAAGCTTTATTCAGTTCGTCTTCAGCTAGCTGGTAACCCAATTCAATCAAGCGTTCTTTAAAAGCATGGCGACCGGAATGTTTGCCTAGCACCAAGTTGCTTTTAGCTACCCCGACCATAGCCGGGTTCATAATTTCATAAGTAGTACGTTCTTTCAGCATGCCATCTTGATGGATGCCGGATTCATGCGCAAAAGCATTTTTGCCTATGATCGCTTTGTTAGCCTGTACCGGCATCCCGGTCAGCCCGGCGATCAAACGACTGGTGCGGTAAATTTCTTTAGTGTTAGTATTGGTCGTCAAATGGTAAATATCCCGCCGGGTTTGTAAAGCCATAATTACTTCTTCCAGTGCGGCATTACCGGCCCGTTCGCCAATACCGTTCACAGTACCTTCTACTTGCCGGGCCCCGGCGCTTACTGCTGCTAACGAGTTGGCTACCGCTAAACCCAAATCATCATGACAGTGGACGCTGATGATGGCCTGGTCAATATTAGGTACCCGTTTGATAATTTCGGTTACCAAATTATGATATTCTTCTGGCGTAGTATAGCCTACAGTATCAGGGATGTTCACTACTTTAGCCCCGGCAGTAATTACCGCCTCTAACACTTGGCATAAATATGCTAAATCTGAGCGGGAAGCATCTTCTGCCGAAAATTCGATATCATTAGTATATTTACCGGCATGTTTTACCGCTGCCACCGCTATTTCTAGTACTTGCCGGCGGTCTTTGTTCAGTTTATACTTTAAATGAATATCAGAAGTAGCGATAAAGGTGTGAATACGGGGCTGCTCCGCTTCTTTAATCGCTTCCCAAGCAGTATCAATATCTTTGAAACTAGCCCGGGCTAAGGCTGCTACGGTAGCCCCTTTCACTTCTCGCGCTACTGCTTGTACTGCTGCAAAATCCCCTGGTGAAGTAATCGGAAAACCGGCCTCTAACACATCAATCCCCAGGATCGCTAGTTGTTTGGCAATCTGCACTTTTTCAGCAGCATTAAGATTTACTCCGGGGGATTGCTCCCCGTCCCGCAAAGTAGTATCAAATAAATAGACTTGGTTACTCACAATAATCACCAATCCCTTTTTTAAGTTACCAGTAATTTCGTGCTATTTCGTGTCTTTCGTGGCTAGTTTTTAACTTTTAGTTTTCTTTAACCAAGGCATCATTTGGCGCAACTCTTTACCTAATTTTTCTACCGGTAAATCCCGCTCGCGCTTTCTCATGGCGTTAAACATCGGCTGATTAGCTTGGTTTTCTAACATCCATTCTTTAGCAAATTGCCCGTTTTGAATTTCATGCAGAATCTTTTTCATTTCTTTGCGGGTGTCTTCAGTGATAATCCGGGGACCCCGCGTATAATCACCAAATTCGCAAGTGTTACTGACGGAATTACGCATGTTAGCCAACCCGCCTTCATAGATTAAATCTACAATCAATTTCACTTCGTGTAAGCACTCAAAATAAGCCATTTCCGGTTCATACCCTGCTTCTACTAAAGTATCAAAACCGGCTTTGATTAAGGCACTTAAACCGCCGGCCAGTACCACTTGTTCCCCAAACAAATCCGTCTCTGTTTCTTCCTTAAATGTAGTGGCAAAAACGCCTGCTTTGGTGCAACCAATGCCTTTGGCATAGGCTAACCCCAGCTCTGTTGCTTGACCGCTAGCATCTTGATCTACTGCCAATAATCCTGGTACCCCGTTACCTTCTTGGTACATCCGGCGCACTAAATGCCCCGGGCTTTTGGGTGCCACTAACAACACGTCTACATCTTTAGGGGCTACAATTTGATTGAAGTGAATATTAAACCCGTGCGAAAACATTAACGCTTTACCTGCACTTAGATGCGGTTCAATTTCAGCGGCATATACCGGTCCCTGCACTTCATCCGGCAGCAATACTTGAATTACAGCCGCTTTAGCGCACACTTCCGGTACTGTACCTACAGTCAAACCGGCATCTACTGCTGTAGCCCAACTGCTGCTTTCTTGGCGTAAGCCTACTAATACATCCAGCCCGCTGTCTTTAAGATTTAAAGCTTGAGCATGTCCTTGACTGCCATAACCCAGCACCGCAATTTTTTTGCCTTTCAGTACCTCTAAATTTGCATCTTGATCATAAAAAATTTTAGCCATTAATTATGAACCTCCTTGGTTTTTAATTGTGATTTTTTTAGTACCTCTAACGGTGGCTACTTTACCGGTGCGCACCAGTTCGCTGATTACATACGGGCGCAGGGCATCAATTAAAGCAGCCAGTTTATCTTCGGTGCCGGTAGCCTCAATAATCAAAGACTTAGCACCATAATCAATAATTTTAGCCCGGAAAATTTCAGCAATTTGCATTACTTCCACCCGGCTGGATTTTTCAGCATGCACTTTTATCAATACTAATTCTCGCTCTACATGAGCTTCTTCGGTAATATCACTGATTTTAATTACATCTATTAATTTATGCAACTGTTTAGTTACTTGCTCTAAAACACGCTGATCTCCTTCAACCACAATAGTCATCCGGGAAACAGACGGGTCATCGGTTTTCCCTACCGCCAAACTGTCAATGTTAAATCCTCGCCGGCTGAATAAACCGGCTACCCGGGCTAATACTCCCGGATTATTTTCTACTAAAACCGCCAGAATATGTAACACTAGAATCCCCTCCTTAATCATATTTTTTCTTTTAAATCTTTCAGTATTTCTTCGAATAAAGGTTTCAAAGAAGGTATTTCTTCTTTGATCGTCCTCCATACTATTGAAAAACTAACTTCAAAATAGTCATGAATAAGTTTATCTCTCATTCCTGCTATCTCTCTCCAAGGAATGCGTGGATATGTTTCTCTTACATCATTAGGAATTTTTTTAACAGCTTCTCCGATAATTTCTATTGTTCTTATTACTGCAAATATTGTTTTATCATCGGTAATAAAATCTTTATACTCCATATTTTCAATGAATTTTATTCCTATATTCATAGCATTAATGATATCTTGAATGTAATCCGCAATTTCTCTTTTCATATATAAGTCACTTCTTTGAGTATCCGGGTACCTATGTTAGGTTTTAAAGACGCCTTTTCTACCAGATCTACTTTAATACCAAGCAAGTCACTTAGATAGTTTTCTATCTTTATAAATTTTAAAAGGCCAGCACCAGCATCTTTTTTGAACTCAATTAAAATATCAACATCGCTAATTTCTGTGGCTTCACCTCTTAAATAAGAGCCAAAAATACCGATTTGTTTAATACCATGTTTTTCGTACAATTCCTTTTCGTGTGTTTTTAGTAATCCCTTTATGCCGGTCAACGTTTGAATATTTGACATAATAAGCCACCCCTTCCTTAACCCAACATTTTATTCAAAGCTTCGCCGGGTGGCACCATCGGTACTACATTTTCTTCCCGCTCTACGATAAAGTCCATCATTACCGGCTTGCTACTGGCTATCGCTTGTTCTAATACTGGCTTGATATCCGCTGTTTTTTCGATACGGTACCCTTCGGCAGCATAGGCTTCAGCTAATTTCACAAAATCCGGGGCGGTTATTGGCGTGTGCGCATAACGGCGGTTGTAAAACAGCTCTTGCCACTGGCGCACCATGCCCAAATAACCATTATTCATAATGGCGATATTAACCGGTAATTGATAGTCTACCGCAGTGGCCAGTTCTTGAATATTCATTTGAATACTACCATCACCGGCGATATTAAATACTACTTCGTCCGGGCAACCCACTTGCGCTCCGATAGCTGCCGGCATGCCATAACCCATCGTACCCAGTCCGCCGGATGAAATAAAGGAACGGGGTTTGGTGTAAGTGTAGTATTGAGCGGCCCACATTTGGTGCTGACCTACTTCGGTAGCAATACGCGCTTGTCCGCCGGTTAAGTTGCTTATTTCTTGAATTACCTGTTGCGGTTTAATAGTGGCGTTACCGGCTTCAAAGGTTAGCGGGTGTTCTTGCTGCCATTGTTTAATCCGATCATGCCAAGCGCCGGGTAATTTAGCTTGCAATCGCTCTAACAGCTGTCCCAGGACTACTTTAACATCACCCACTACCGGTACGTTTACCCGCACATTTTTACCAATTTCAGCGGGGTCAACATCAATATGGATGATTTTAGCATCCGGAGCAAAACTCTCAATTTTACCGGTCACCCGGTCGTCAAAACGGGCACCTACCGCAATTAGTAAATCACATTCACATACCGCATAATTAGCAGTGCGGCAACCGTGCATGCCCAGCATCCCCAGTGACAGCGGGTGATCTTCCGGGAAACCGCCTAAGCCCATCAAAGTAGTGGTTACCGGGGCTACTGTCAATTCAGCCAGTTGTTTTAATTCCGGAGCGGCATTAGCATTGATTACCCCGCCCCCGGCATAAATTACCGGCCGTTCACTCTGCATAATAGCGGTAGCAGCCCGGTTGACCATGCTGGCATTGCCACGCACAGTGGGACGGTACCCCCGCAACTGCGGTACGCCGGGTTTTTGATAGGTTGTTTCGCCGGCCGAAACATCTTTAGGGATATCTACCAATACCGGACCGGGCCGACCGGTAGTAGCAATATGAAAGGCCTCTCGCACTGTTTTAGCCATATCTGCCGGATCTGTTAACAAATAATTATGCTTGGTTACCGGTAACGTAATGCCGGTAATATCAGCTTCTTGAAAAGAATCTCGCCCTAAAAGAGTGCTAATCACTTGACCGGTAAAAGCTACCAGCGGCACCGAATCCATGTGAGCATTGGCAAGACCGGTCACTAAGTTGGTCGCTCCCGGTCCAGAAGTAGCAAAACAGACCCCCGGTTTACCGGTAGCCCGGACATAGCCGTCTGCTGCATGAATCGCCCCTTGCTCGTGACGGGCTAAAATATGGTTTAATTTTGAATCATAAAGAGCGTCATATATCGGTAACACCGCCCCGCCCGGATAACCAAAAATAGTGTCTACACCCTCATCTAGCAAGGAGTTTATTAAAATTTGCGCCCCAGAAAGTTTCATTAAACAGATCACTCCTTTTTTAGTTTTTAACTTGCTACGTTATAAGCACTGCCCCGGTGTCTGCTGATGATACCGTTTTAACATACCGGGCTAAATAACCGGTTTTGAATCTTGACTCCGGTGGTTGAAAAGCAGCTAGACGTTGGGCTATTTCTTGGTCACTTAAGACTAAATTTAATTTATAATTGGTAATATCCATATCAATAATATCCCCGTCACGCACAATGGCAATCGGTCCGCCGCTGGCTGCTTCCGGGGCTACATGACCGATAGAGGCACCACGAGTAGCACCGGAAAAGCGCCCGTCTGTCAACAAGGCCACATCTTTATCTAAGCCTAAACCAGCTATAGTAGCGGTAAATAAAAGCATCTCGCGCATCCCCCCGCCACCTTTAGGACCTTCATAGCGAATTACTACGACATCCCCTTTTTTAATTTGCCTCTGGATTAAAGCTTGATAAGCCAATTCTTCAGAGTCAAATACTTTAGCCGGTCCCCGGTGTTGCATCATTTCTGCCGCTACCGCCGAACGTTTCACCACGGCCCCGTTTGGCGCTAAATTGCCCTTCAAAATAGCAATACCGCCCATGGTAGAATAAGGATCTGCCGCCCGCCGAATAATTTCAGGAGCGACTATCTTACAGCCGGCAATATTTTCACCAACTGTACAGCCGCTAGCAGTGAGCGCATCCGCTACTATCAACCCTTGACCGGCTAACTCCGCCATTACTGCCGGCACACCGCCGGCGGCATCTAAATCTTCAATATGATGATTACCGGCCGGGGCCAAGCGGCAAAGGTTAGGTGTGCGGGCGCTGATTTCATTAAATCGGTCTAATTTTAATGTTACCCCGGCTTCCCTAGCAATAGCCAGGATATGCAGGACAGTATTAGTAGAACAGCCTAAGGCCATGTCTACCGTCAAAGCATTATCGATAGCTTGTTCATTAATAATATCCCGTGGTTTAATATTCTTTTCTACTAACTCCATGATTTTCCTGCCGGTTTCTTTGGCCACTCTTATCCGCGCTGCTGAAACAGCTAACCTAGTACCGTTACCTGGCAAGGCTACTCCTAACGCTTCAGTTAAGCAGTTCATAGAATTAGCGGTGAACATACCGGAACAGGAACCACAACCGGGGCAAGCTTGATCTTCCATTTCTGCCAACTGCTGTTCGTCCATTTTGCCGGCGCGTACTAACCCCACTGCTTCAAACACATTGCTTAGCGAAACGGCCCGGTCGGCAAACTTACCGGCCAGCATCGGCCCGCCGCTGACCACAATAGCCGGGATGTTAATCCGGGCCATCGCCATCAACATGCCCGGCACTGATTTATCACAATTGGGAATCAACACCAAACCATCAAACGGGTGTGCTTGAGCCATGATTTCAATAGAATCGGCGACCAACTCCCGGCTAGGCAGTGAATATTTCATGCCACCATGCCCCATAGCTAACCCGTCGCAAACACCGATGGTGCTAAATTCCAACGGCATTCCGCCCGCTATCCGAATACCCGCCTTTACTGCTTCGGATATGGCATCTAGATGCAGGTGACCGGGAGCAATATCATTTTGCGAATTAACCACCCCGATCAACGGGCGATTTATTTCGGCATCTATTAAACCGGATGCTTTTAGTAAACTACGGTGCGGCGCTTTCTCTAAACCTTTTTTCATCACGTCACTACGCATAATAATAACTCCCCTCATAAAAACAAAAAACCTCTCGTGCCCGCAGTTAACCCTATAACCGTCAGGGACGAGAGGTGATATTCTCAAATCAACTTTTATAAATGATAGTCCCTCTCATTACTTTTGGACATTGAACGATACTAATAGCTACATTATACTATAAATATTAGATACTATCCATAGTATAATTTGCAGTTATGCCTGTGTCAAGCAGGATTTTTGTTTTTCAGAGGGAATGTTTTTATTGACATTAGCTGGATTACTTGCTAATATGATTCTATTGTTTTGTAAAATAAAAACTTAATAACTCATCAAGAGTGGTGGAGGGAGCGGCCCGATGAAACCCGGCAACCTGAATCAAGGTGCCAATTCCAGTGCAGTTTTTTACCTGCTAAAGATGAGGAGTAGTTTTAGTGCCAGTCTCTCCTTAGTTTTTGCAGGAGGGACTTTTTTCATTTTAAATATCATTACACAAGGAGGATGTCGAAAATTGCCAAAAACATTATTTACTTCAGAATCAGTGACTGAAGGTCATCCGGACAAGATGGCCGATCAAATTTCAGATGCGATCTTGGATCACATTCTGGCGAAAGATCCCCTGGCCAGAGTAGCTTGCGAAACTTTTGTTACTACCGGGCTGGTGTTGGTGGGGGGTGAGATCACTACTAATTGCTATGTTGACATTCCTAAAATTGTCAGAAATACCGTTTTAGAGATTGGCTATACCCGGGCCAAGTTTGGTTTTGACGCTGAAACATGCGCCGTGTTAACGGCGATAGATGAACAGTCGCCGGATATTGCCCAAGGAGTAGACCAGGCTTTAGAGGCCCGGGCTGGGGAACTTAATGACCAAAAATTAAATGCTATTGGTGCCGGTGATCAGGGGATCATGTTTGGTTTTGCTACTGATGAAACTGCTGAATTAATGCCGATGCCGATATTTTTGGCGCATAAAATAGCCCGTAAGTTAACCGCAGTACGCAAAAACGAAGCACTGGATTACTTACGTCCTGACGGCAAGACGCAAGTGACGGTGGAATATGAAAATGGCAAGCCGGTGCGGGTAGATACCGTAGTTGTTTCGGCCCAACACCACCCGGACATTACCCACGCTAACATCCGGGATGATCTTATTAACAAGGTAATTCTGCCGGCGTTACCCCCGGAATTAGTGGATGATCAAATAAAATATTTTATTAATCCCACTGGTAAATTTGTAATTGGTGGACCGCAAGGGGATGCCGGTCTTACCGGACGCAAAATTATAGTAGATACTTATGGTGGCTATGCTCGTCACGGTGGCGGTGCTTTTTCTGGCAAAGATCCGACTAAAGTAGATCGTTCGGCAGCTTATGCAGCCCGGTATGTAGCTAAAAACCTTGTGGCTGCCGGTTTGGCTAACCGTTGCGAAATCCAACTGGCCTATGCTATTGGTGTTGCCAGTCCGGTATCAATCAGAATAGAGACTTTTGGTACCGGTAAAATGCCGGAAGAAGATTTGATAGCCTTAGTGCAAAAGCACTTTGATTTACGTCCGGCGGCGATTATCCGGGATTTAGATTTGTGTCGCCCGATTTACCGTCAAGTAGCGGCTTACGGGCATTTTGGTCGTGCTGATTTAGATTTACCTTGGGAGCGGACGGATAAGGCAATATTAAAAACTAAAAACTAAAAGGGGATAGTGTGAAAAAAAGTCTATTGATAAAAATTTACTTTTAGAAAAGGAAAACAGTAGTTAATGTCGAATCCCTTAAAATAAAGGTTGATTCCTAGGGGTGTTTCTGACTTCCGACGTCTGACGACCGTTACAGGGGGGTAGCAATGTGCGCTGGCGTGGATTAGGAAATGTTCTTTATACTTGGTTAGTAATTGGAGCAGCTGGTTATGTGTTAGTGGACTTGTTTCCTGACTTGAATTTTGATGTTAGTCAAGAACTATTGATTATGATTACCCTGATAGTATTAGCGGAATGGTTTGCGGTTACTTTTCCCCAAGGGGTAGTTTCCGGTGGTTTTGCAGTGATTTTTGCTACTTTTTTGATATATGGCGGTGCGGCAGCGGTTTATGTGGTGGGGATAGCCATATTAATTGGACAGGGGATTGCTAACCGGGGTAATCCCTTGCGGACTACTCTGTTTAATGTTGCCCAGTATATGTTAGCGGTTTACGGGGCTATTCACCTGTATAATTTCGCCGGCGGAGCAGTGTTGGGTCGGCTTACAATTGAAAATTTGTTGCCGTTGGTAGTATTTGTGATTAGTTATTATATGATTAATCACCTGTTAGTCAGTTTGCACCAAGCACCCCGGCGGGATATTTACCCCACGTTAAGTAGGCTGGATATTTTGAAATGGGATGCTTATACCTATTTATTTGCCATTCCAGCTGGTTTATTGATGGTATTATTATATAATCAACTCGGTATTATCGGGTCGGTATTAATATTTGCACTGGTGATTGCGGCCCAGTTTATGTTGCGGATGTATGTGAATTTAGAACTCGCCAACCGGGAGCTAACCGCTCTTTATCAGGTATCCAGCAGGTTAGCGATATCTGATTTGGATGAATTAATGAATTTAATTTTAAAAGAACTGCTGCGAATCTGTGATTATCATACCGGTATATTTTACTTATGGCGACACGAAAAAGGTTACTTTGAGCCAGTAGTGATTAAAAGTCATTTTGAGCAACACTTGCTTAAAGATCCGGTATATCCGGGGGAGGGATTTGCCGGATTGGCTACTGAAAGCCGGCAACCGGTAATAGTAAAAGATGTCCAAGCAGAGCCGCAATTAAAAAACCAACCCGGATTACCGCAGTGGATGCGTTCGTTGACAGCAGTACCCTTGGTGTCATCGCAAGGCGTGGTCGGGGTAATTGTATTGGGCAGCAAGTTCCCGCGCAGTTTTGACCGGGGACATTTACATGCTTTTTCGATAATGGCCGGTCAGGCAGCAGTAGCGGTGACCAATGCCATGCTTTCCGATCGTTTGCGTCTGTTTTTTGATTCCCAGGATTAAAATAATACTTAAATATACTTAACTAGCTATAGGCTGGCTACCGACTACTTGATAGTCGGTTTTTTTGTTTTAGAATGGAATATCGTAAAATAAACTTGTCGCTAGGGGCAAGGTAATAATAAACTGCCGGTGACAAAAATCCAAAAACGAAAGGAGGAATGAACATGACGGTGATTAAAACTATCGTGGCGGCTACTCTGCAATTACAACTACAAAAGGGGCTGGATGCCGAAGGAAATCCGGTATTAGGTAAAATGTCTTATCGCAATATCCAAGCAGCTGCCGGCGAGCAAGCAGTTTATGATACGGCGCTGGTATTAGCCGGTTTGCAGCAACATACTTTGCAAGATGTTTACCGGATTAATACCAATCAACTGGTTGTTCAGTAAGGAAGAAAGATATTCTATAGTGGAAGGAGGGATGGATAGTGGCTACTAAAACTAATTTAGAGATGATTTTTGTAAATGCGTTAGGTAAAAAAACCACATTGCGGGTGGTCGACCCTTCGGCTACTTTAACTGCTGCTGAAGTAAAAACAGCGATGGAAGCAATTTTAGCCCAAAACACTTTTACTTCCAATGGTGGGGAATTGACAAGTGTGGCCGGAGCTAGGATAGTAAGCCGGCAAGTTACTGATTTTAATTTAGGGTAGTTAAAAACAAGCGATCAGCGAACGGCAGTCAGCTGAGCGCTGATCGCTTGTTTAAAAAAAGGGGTGATATGATGACTGAACAAGCCCGTTGGGGGCATCAAGTGGGGATATTGGAAAACGAAGTAGCTAACCTGCGTCAATCGATGCTGCGGGTAGAAACACGGGTAGAGCAAATATATCGCTGGCTAATCGGGTTAATGGGGGGCATGATTTCTTCGATGGTTTTGCTGATATTAAGTATGATTATTTAAGAGGGGGGATTTCAGGTGGAATTAATTAATCACAAAATACTGGCTGATTTAATTTTAGCGGTACTGCCGGTGCTGGGGGGGTGGCTAGTGTATTTAGTGCACCAGTTAGCCGGTTATCTAAAAGCTAAACGGCAGTTGCCAAAGATTGAAATTTATTTAGCGGCAGTGGAAATGGTGGTAGACGGAGCCGTTAAATCATTGATGCCCTTGGTGGAAGCAGCCAAGTACCGCAACAAAGAAGGCAAATTAACGCCGGAGCAAGTCCGGGAATTTAAAAAAGAAGCGTTGAACCGGATAAAACTACAATTGAGTGGCGAAGCTAAAAACTTACTCAGTAAGCTTTATAATGACTTGGAGTACTTGTTGGATCAAAGAGTAGAGAGTTGCGTGTATCCCAAATTCTGCGTCGGCAAAATTAGACATCTACATCTACCATAAATTAGCATAA
>JAJOKO010000012.1 GCA_021129825.1 Desulfotomaculum sp.
GGTGTGTGCTACAGCCACTACCCAAATAATATCCTGAAGCTCCAAATAGTAAATAACATATGGGAATTGAGGTAGCAGACGACATCTTGCTCCGTATCTTCTTTCAGGCCACTTCTTCGGTGCTTCCTGAATATTTACAAGGGTGCGACTTATCTCTTGCTCAAGATCCAGTCCTGATCCAACGCATTTAGTTTCATAGTATTCTACCGCTTCCCACAATTCCAGTTCTGTCTCGCTGTGAATAATGATGCGTTTCATGAATATTTGGCTCTTATTTCTGCAAGTATGTCTTCTGCTGCTCTTCCCTTCGCTTTGCCGCTTTTAATCTCATTTACACGCTTTTCAATCTCTGTGTTCCAAGTTACTTCAGCCCAATTACAACCAGCTTTAGTATCACCGGTAGCATCTTCTGCTGATATTTTTTTAAGCGTTTGCGGATTCATTAAGCATCACTCCTTTTTTAAAAAATATTCTTGGTGCCATTATACCATTGGCTACTTTTTATATTCAAGTCTTTTTAGGTTAATTTAGGTTCTGTTTGGTATTGTTTTGTGTTATTTATGTTGAAATAAATTTTTCCACGATTAATTCGTATTTTTGCAGGGAAATATATTTTTTTGGATAAGTTAATAATAAGTATGTATTTCGAAAATAAGTATGAAGAAAAAACTTGAAATTTCGCATTATACATGGGATATAGACATTAATTAAAGAAAGGTCAGGCATATGGATAAAATCAGAAAAACATCAAAGAAAAAGACTAAAAAACGCAGCAAATCCAAAAAATACCCGGCAAGCAAAATGGCGCAACCGGTGTTAGTGCCGGAGGAACAGTGGCAGTTAGATGAATTTCAAGTTAAAGCGATTGAAGCAGTCTTGTCTGGACAAAATGTGTTAGTAGCAGCTCCTACCGGCACTGGTAAAACACTAATTGCAGAAAAATTAGCTGAAAAAGCGTTGGGTGAAGGTAGGGAAGTGGTTTATACTTCACCGCTTAAAGCATTATCTAATCAAAAGTTTGCTGATTTTAAAAAACTTTTTGGTGTTGAACAGGTAGGGTTAGTTACCGGGGATATTACTATTAACGGTGAAGCCCCGTTAACAGTGATGACTACCGAAATATTCAGAAACAAGTGTTTTGAAGATCCCGAACAATTAGTAAACGTTGCTTATGTTATATTTGATGAAATCCACTATCTGGATGATCCGCACCGGGGTACAGCTTGGGAAGAAGCGATCCTTTTTGCTCCTCCCCACATCAAGATACTAGGATTATCTGCCACAGTGCCCAACATTGAAGAAGTAGCTACTTGGATCTCAGAAGTACGTCAATCGAAGATGTTGGTAGTAGTTGAGCAGAAACGAGCAGTACCGTTGGAGTTTTGTTGGATTACTGCGGATGACTATTTATTAAATGAATCTCAAGCTAAACACCAAGTGAAAAAGCTCATTGAAAAGAAAAGCGAAAAATCACGCTACTTTCGTAACTAGTCCTGTAATTGGTGACCAAGACCGAACTGGGGGGTTTGCATAGTGCGGAACTTAAAAAATCCGTCCGAAATAATTGACAGTATCCAACATCAATTGCCGGCACTATACTTTGTGTTTGGCCGGGCTAAATCGGAAACTTTAGCAGTTGAATTAGGCATGCAGTGGGATTTTTTAGATATTAATGAAAAAAAACGAGTAAAACAAATTATTATTGCTGCTGAAGCAGAATATCCGGATATGTTCGTTCATCGTGACCGGTCAACATTAAAAAAATTGCTGGTGCAAGGTATTGGTTATCACCATGCCGGGCTTTCAATGGGACTGAAACGGATTGTGGAACGATTATATGAAGAACGTTTAATCTGGGTGCTTTTCTGTACCGAAACGTTTGCTGCCGGTGTTAATTTCCCGGCTGCCAGTACTGTTTTTGAGTCCTGTCGAAAATGGGATGGTCGGGAATTTAGACAATTGCTAAACCGGGAATTCTTTCAAATGGCCGGCCGGGCTGGTCGCCGTGGATTTGACCAGCATGGACATGTTTTTATCCAAATTAGTGATAGTTATCCTGCTGAGACCGGATTTTTTAAAGAATCAGGGATTGAAAAAGTGCAAGGGCGATTGACGGTATCAGCTAATACGGTATTAAATTTATTGATGTGGAAATCAGATCAAGAAATAGAGCATTTTTTAAAAAGCAATTTTTCGGCATTTCAAAAGCGTCGTAATTTAAAAGAAACTACTAAAGATATAGCGGAAGCGCAGATAATAATTCAAGAAAAGAATAATGTTTTTTGCGAAGATCGCGAAAATAATACTTGTCCATTAATTAGCAAAAAATTAAAACGAGAGTTACAAAAACTTAAAAGTCGTAAATATCGTCAAATTCATGGTTCTTCAAACAGAATCACAGAAATTAAAAAAACATTAAAAATTTTAAACCAAAAACACTGTAATTCCGAAAAGTGTTTTGAGGCAGTTGAAACTTTGCGGAAAGTTAATCAAAAGCTATTATCTTTACAGCTTAAAAAGAAAAAAACTGCCAAAGAAACGCAAAGATACACCGCAGATTTTAATAAAATGCGCCGTTTGTTAGAACGATTGGGTTATGTGGACGGTCGGGTCCTTTTTTCGCGGGGGAAATTTGCTTTGCATTTGCATATCCAAGAGATATTTGTTGCGGAATTAGTTTTTTCTGGCATTCTTGAGAACTCCCCCCCAGATGTGGTTGCCGGCATTTTAGCAGGGGTTGATTATGTGCCGGGACGCCGGGAATTTGTGAAAGACCATGTTTATAATATTGATCCGGTTACTCAACTACGAGCAGAATTAACAAAATTATCAGTACCCCAAGAATACTTAGTTTGGTCGCCGGTACCAGGTTATATTGTTTCTGCTTGGTATCAGGGTCAAGATTTTGCGCATTTATTAGAAAACACCAGTTTGCAGGAAGGGGATATAATCTCTATTATTCGCCGGGAAATTGATTTGTTGCGCCAAATAGAAAAGGCTATTATGGCGGGTGGTCCGGTAAGTTTAAAAGAAAACAATTCGGTGTTGTTAGAAAAAATTAGAAATATAAAAAGAACCTTGGATCGAGATCAAATGATGATTTTATTATAAAGAAAGGTGGGAAGTTGAAGGTGTATTTTAAAAAAGCAGGGCGACATAATACAGCTGATGTTATAAAGATAGTTGCAAATTATACCGAAAAGAATAATATTAAACATGTGGTAGTAGCATCAAAAACAGGTAGTACAGCTGAAAAATTATTAAGTAATAATTTAAAAATCATTTGTGTGACCTACCATGTTGGTTTTTACGAGCCGGGGGAAGACACTTTAACCCCTCAAAGACGCTTGGAATTAGAGCGAAAAGAGATAAAGGTACTTACTACTACTCATTTGATGGCCGGGCTTGACCGGGCCTGCCGGTTGAAATTTAGCGGTATCTATCCGGCAGAAATTATTGCGGCAACGTTGCGGATGTTTGGGCAGGGAACCAAAGTAGGCATTGAGGTAGCGGGCATGGCTTTGGATGCCGGGTTAATTCCCTATGGCGAAGAAGTAGTTGCTGTAGCTGGTAGTGGTAATGGAGCGGATACGGCAGTATCTCTAATACCAGCGCATTCTAACTATTTTTTTGATACCAAGATAACGGAAATAATTTGTAAGCCAAGGGATTTTGAGCAGCATTAAAGCAAAGGATTTGCATTATTACTACATTAATTAGAGCACTCTCGGAAACAGTTAAAAAGTTCCAAACACCCCCTCCCCCTAACCCCCTCCCACTAGTGGAGGGGAAATCAAGTTCCCTCCCCCTTGATGGGGGAGCGGGTACCCACCCGAAGGGAAGGGTGCAGGTGGGGGTGAAAAAACGAAAACTTTCTTTGAAAGGTACAGAAATAGTGGGGTTAGACTTTCCGAGAGTACTCTAATTAAATAAAAGAGGTGAACGAGGAATTGGTGGCAACCGCTGATTTGATAACCTTTGCTATTCCTAAAGGAACTTTATTTAAACCAACGCTAAAACTTTTAGAAGCGGTGAGTTTAAACTGTGCTGAGCTTAAAAATGATTCCCGCCAGCTATTATTTACGATAGCGGAACAAGCGGTGCGTTATATCATTTGTCGCCCAACGGACATTCCGACTTTTGTAGAATGTGGTGCGGCAGATTTTGGCTTAGTAGGTAAAGATACTATTATGGAGCAGCAAAAAGATCTTTACGAGCTTTTAGACTTAAAATATGGTGGCTGTCGTTTTGTGGTAGCAGCACCGGCTTGTTTGCCGGAGAAATTCAAAAACACTCCACCGGCAGATTGGGGCCAAGTGCGGGTGGCTACAAAATTCCCCCGGGTAACGG
Source organism: Desulfotomaculum sp. (assembly GCA_021129825.1). Lineage (GTDB taxonomy): Bacteria > Bacillota > Desulfotomaculia > Desulfotomaculales > Desulfohalotomaculaceae > JAJOKO01. The sequence continues at coordinate 4,351 of JAJOKO010000012.1, forward strand.
AAGCATATTTCCGCCGCCAAGGGTCGCAAGCAGAGATCATTAAATTGCACGGTAATGTGGAATTAGCGCCGGTGGTCGGCATGGCAGAACTGATTGTGGATATTGTTTCTACCGGACGTACTTTGCGAGAGAATAATCTGGTGGTTTTATCAGAAGTAATGCATTCTACTGCCCGCTTGATTGCTAACCGGGTCAGTCATCAATATAAAGCTAACCGGCTTAATCCTTTGGTGGAAAAATTTCGGGCCGTGATTGATGGAGGGTTGTTTGATGATTAAAATATTAAAATCCGGTGATTTAGTTTTAGCCAACTTGCTCAATCGCCAGCAACCCGGTAGTAGAGTAATTGCTGAAAGTGTAGCTAACATCATAGCCGGGGTACGCCGGGATGGTGATGCAGCGCTACTTGATTTCACCTGGCAATTTGATCAAGTGAAACTGAATTTAGAAACCTTAAAAGTTAGTGCTGATGAAATTGAAAGAGCCGCTACTTTAGTTGATGAGCAAGTGTTGGCATCGTTGCAGTTGGCCGGGCAACGTATTGAAGATTTTCACCAGCGGCAGCGGGTTAACTCGTGGTTGGAACCGGATGCTGAGGGTACCATCATGGGACAGTTAGTACGCCCGTTATCCCGGGTCGGGGTTTATGTACCCGGTGGCACTGCAACCTATCCTTCTTCTGTTTTGATGAACGTAATTCCGGCCAAAGTAGCCGGCGTGGAACAAGTAGCGTTGGTGACACCACCGGGACCAGATGGCCAGATTAACCCCTATGTATTAGCGGCAGCCCGGTTGGCAGGAGCAAGCGAAATATACCGGGTCGGTGGGGCCCAAGCGATAGCCGCTTTGGCTTATGGCACTAAAACGATTGCAGCGGTGGATAAAATAACCGGTCCGGGAAACATCTATGTTACACTGGCTAAACAACAAGTTTACGGTCAGGTAGATATTGATATGCTGGCCGGACCCAGTGAAGTGCTGGTGATTGCAGACAACCACGCTAACCCGGCATATGTGGCAGCAGATATGTTGTCTCAAGTAGAACATGATCCGCTGGCGGCGGCAGTATTGTTAACACCGGATAAAGTGTTGGTCAGCCAAGTACAACAACAAATAAAAGCACAAATAGTGAATTTACCCCGGCATAGCATCGCTAAACAAGCTTTAAAAAACTACGGTGCTATTGTGCTTACTAAAGATTTGGCCGAAGCTTTTGAAATATCTAACCGCTTCGCCCCGGAACATTTAGAATTATTGATAGACGATCCTTTTAGCTGGTTAGGTAAAGTACGTCATGCCGGCTCTGTGTTTATGGGACCGTATTCCCCAGAGCCGGTAGGTGACTATTTGGCCGGTCCGAATCATGTGCTACCTACCGGTGGTACCGCCCGGTTTTATTCTGGTTTAAATGTAGATGCTTTTATTAAAAAAACTACCGTAATTTCTTTTTCTAAAAAAACATTTGAACGACTGAGTGAACATGTAGTGCGTTTGGCTGAAACAGAAGGGTTAACAGCTCACGCCAACGCAGTGCGTGTGAGGAGTGAAAAATCATAACTTCAATTTTGCACTTAAAGAATAAAAAAATAGCCACGAAAGACACGAAAAGGCACTATTTTCATCCTGCGAAAGAGGTGTGCAGTTAGAAGTGAAAAAAGACGTCGAAAAAATGTTCAACCCGGCACTGTTGATGCGGGCAGATTTGCGTGATTTAAAACCATACCAACCGCATCATTATCCGGGGACAATTAAATTGGATACCAATGAAAACCCGTATCCTTTTCCGCCACAGGCTCTAGATGAAATTTCTGCCGGGTTGAAGGATGTTTGTTTTCCCCGTTATCCCGACCCGCTGGCAGTAGCATTACGCCGGGATATTGCCGCTTATGTTGGTATGCAACCGGAGCAGGTATTGGTGGGCAATGGTTCGGATGAGCTGATTTTTAATTTAGCGCTGTCCTTTGGTAGTGGTGGCAAAGTAGTGCTTGCTACGCCCACCTTTTCCATGTATCGTATTCATAGTCAAATTGCCGGTGCTGAAGCAGTAGCAGTGCCCCGGGAACCGGATTTTAGTATCAATGCCGGGGAGATTATTAAGGCTGCACGAATAACGGGGGCTAAACTGGTAGTGCTATGCAGTCCTAATAATCCTACTGGTAATGCTACTCCCTTGCAAGTAATAGAAGAAATATTGAGGAATACCAACGCAGTGGTAGTAGTAGACCAAGCCTATTTGGAGTTTGGCGGCGAAAACTGCGTGCCGTTACTTAATAAATATGCCAACTTAGTGATTTTGCGCACTTTTTCTAAAGCTTTTGGTTTAGCCGGTTTGCGAGTAGGTTATTTATTGGCTGATCCTAAGATAATTAAGGAACTGATGCGGGTTAAACAGCCCTATAACTTAAATAGTTTTTCACAAGCAGCAGCCCGGATAGCCCTAAAATATTTACCGGCATTTAAAAACCAATGGCAAAAGATTATTGCTGACCGGGAGCAGTTATTAAGCGCCTTAGCTGTATTGCCAGCGGTACAAATTTTCCCTACAGATGCTAACTATATCCTGTTTACCACTGCTATAGATGCCGGTGTAGTGCATCGTGAATTATTAGCCCGGAAAATATTGATTAGAAACTTAGGTCAAGATATGCCGGGTTATTTGAGGGTAAATGTAGGTACACCGGCAGAAAATAAAGCTTTTATGCAAGCGATGCAAGAAATAATTTATGGTTAATTAAAAAGAGGTGAAATGAATGAGCCGGACGGCGAAAATCGAACGTAAAACAACAGAAACAGATATTGCGTTGAAATTAAATCTTGATGGCAGTGGTAGCAGTAAATTGGATACCGGCTTGGGTTTTTTTGAACATATGTTAAATTTATGGACTAAACATGGTGGTTTTGATTTAGATTTATCTGCCCAGGGAGATTTAGAGATTGATGCTCACCACACCGTGGAAGATATCGGCATCTGCCTAGGTCAGGCTATTAAGCAAGCTTTAGGAAATAAAGCAGGCATTAGCCGCTACGGTCATGTTTTTGTACCGATGGATGAAGCTTTAGTACTGGCTGTAGTAGATTATAGTGGGCGTGGTTACTTGGCATTGGAAGCAAAATTTCCGGCTCAAAAAGTAGGAGCATTTGATACCGAATTAGTAGAAGAATTTTTGCGGGCATTGGTGATCAACGGAGAATTCACGGTACATGTGCGAGTAGTAAGCGGTACTAACACGCATCATATTATAGAAGCGATATTTAAAGCGTTAGGGCGGGCGATGCGCTGGGCAGCAGCACCGGATGGTAAAATACAAGGCGTACCGTCTACTAAAGGTATACTTTGAAATTCATGTAAAATAGTAAATAGTAAATAGTAAATGGAGGTGTAGGATAATGGCAGAGCCAATGCTCAATGTTAAATTTACCTATGAAGATTATAAGAATTTGCCGGATTGTGAAACGAGACGGTATGAACTTTTAGGGGGGGATTTAGTAATGGTACCATCACCGACAGTATACCACCAGCACATTTCCGGTAATTTAGGCTTTGCATTAATGAAATTTGTACATGAAAATAACCTGGGTAGAGTTTACTACGCCCCGTTAGATGTTATTCTAGGAGCAGGAAAAGAGTGGGAAATAGTACAACCAGACATTTTTTTTATTTCTCACGAACGAGCCGGAATCATTACTGCTAGTGAGATTCAAGGGGCGCCGGATTTAGTAATTGAAATTCTCTCCCCGGCTACTGCCGGCAGAGATCGAACCTATAAAAGCAAATTATATGCTCGTCATGGCACTAAAGAATATTGGTTAGTAGATCCGGAGATAAAAATAGCGGAAGTATTTATACTGGAGGAAAAGGGTTTTGGGTTAATTGCCACTTATGAGCAAACCGGGATACTAAGTTCACCCTTGCTGCCGGAGTTAAAAATTGATCTTAAAGAGGTTTTTTAATCTTAATAAACGAGGTGAGAGTAATCCATTGATTGCAATTATAGATTATGGTATGGGTAATTTGCGTAGTGTGCAAAAGGGCTTTGAAAAAGTGGGCTATCAAGCAGAAATAGTAACCAAACCGGAGCGACTGGCAGATTACCAAGGGGTGGTGTTGCCTGGTGTCGGTGCTTTTGCTGATGCTATGAAAAACTTAAAACAAATGGGCATGGTCGAGGCTATTCAAAACATCACAGCATCTAACCGGCCGTTTTTAGGCATCTGTTTGGGACAGCAGTTGCTATTTGAATCCAGTGAAGAATGGGGAGAAACCCCAGGTTTGGGTATTTTTGCCGGTCAAGTGCGCCGGTTGCCCTCGACGGGGTTAAAGGTGCCGCATATTGGTTGGAATCAAATAGAATTACAACGCCCCAGTCCTCTTTTGGTAGGTATTCCGAATGGAACCGCTTTTTATTTTGTGCACTCTTATTATGTAGCGCCGGCAGATCAGGCAATAGTTTTGACTACTACTGAATATGGTATCTATTTTGCTTCTATTGTCGGCCAAAAAAATACATTTGGCATTCAGTTTCATCCTGAAAAAAGTAGCCGGTGGGGCTTAGAAATATTAAAAAACTTTGGAAAGTTGGTGGACGCATGTTAGTAATACCAGCCATTGATTTGCGAAACGGTAAATGTGTCCGGCTAATAGAGGGACGTTTAGACCGGGAAACGATTTATTCAGAGCAACCGGTGGAAATGGCCAGACATTGGCAAGAATCAGGGGCTAAATACCTCCATATTGTAGATTTAGACGGTGCTTTTGCCGGTACACTTAAGAATCTACCGGTAATTAAAGAGATAGTCACCGGGTTTAAGATACCAGTACAAGTAGGTGGTGGTATCAGAGATTTAGAAACGATTCAAATGTTGTTAGATTTAGGCGTGCAACGGGTAATATTAGGTACCGCCGCTATTGCTCAACCGGAAGTAGTACGCCAGGCGGTGCAGCAATTTGGTGAACAAGTGGTATTGGGTATTGATGCCCGTGATGGCATGGTAGCTGTGCAGGGTTGGGCAGTAGCATCTGATATTACTGTCCTAGATTTAGCTAATCAAATGAAAGCCATTGGCATAAAGCGAGTGATATTTACCGATATTCGCCGGGACGGCACGTTAAAAGGTCCCAATTTAGAAGCGACCGGGGAGTTAGCCCGCCAGACCGGGTTAAAAGTAATTGCTTCCGGTGGCGTTTCCTCTTTAGAGGATTTACGTAAAGTGAAACAACTGGCCGGTGACGGTGTAGAAGGGGTCATTGTGGGCCAGGCTTTATACACTAGGGCGATAAGTTTTGAAGACGCCTTAGAAATTTGTCATCCTGATTATGTAGTTAGCCCGGGAATTTTATAGAGGAACACGCACTTATAATAATTGAGATGTTGAGATGAAAGGTGGTGGAAGGGGTGCTATTAAAACGAATCATCCCTTGCTTAGATGTGACCGGTGGGCGAGTAGTAAAAGGGACTAATTTTGTTGATTTACGAGATGCCGGTGATCCAGTGGAACTGGCTACTGTATATGATCGTGAAGGTGCAGATGAACTAGTGTTTTTAGATATCACCGCTTCTAGTGACGGGCGAGAAACGGTGTTGGATATGGTGCAACAAACTGCCGAAAAAGTATTTATTCCTTTTACAGTAGGTGGTGGCATCCGGACTATAGAGGATATGCGAGTAATGCTGAAGGCTGGGGCCGATAAAGTAGCGATAAATACTGCTGCTATCAAAAATCCCCAATTGGTAGCGGATGGGGCGGCTAAATTTGGTAGCCAGTGTATTGTAGTAGCCATTGATGCCAAACAAGTAGGCGCTAAAAAATGGGAGATATTCACGCATGGTGGACGTAAACTAACCGGTATTGATGTGCTGGAATGGGCTTGCCGGGTAGCTAAATTAGGGGCGGGAGAAATCTTGCTGACTAGCATGGATCGTGATGGTACTAAAAACGGTTTTGATATTGAATTGACCAGTGCTGTGTCTGAAGCAGTGCATATACCGGTGATTGCCTCTGGTGGTGTCGGTAATTTGGCGCATATTGCCGAAGGACTGACCAAAGGTAAAGCTAGTGCGGCATTGGCGGCATCTATATTTCATTTTAGAACATATTCTATTCGGCAGACCAAGGAATACTTACAACAACAAGGAATTCCAGTAAGGATTTGAAAAATAATAGCTTTCAGCTGATAGCTGATAGTGGGGGTGTTTTTAGAGATGGCCTTTAACATAGATGATTTAAAATTTAATCAAGCAGGTTTAATGCCGGCTATTGTGCAGGATATAGAAAGCAAAACAGTTTTAATGCTGGCTTGGATGAATAAAGAAGCGATCCAAAAAACATTAGCTACCGGGGAAACTTGGTTTTACAGTCGCAGCCGGCAAAAAATGTGGCATAAAGGCGAGACCAGCGGTCATGTACAAAAAGTGCAGGCGGTGTATTATGACTGTGATCAAGATACTTTACTGGTGTTGGCCCAGCAAATAGGAGCAGGTGCTTGTCATCAAGGCTACCATAGTTGTTTTCATTACCGGGTACAACCGGAATTTAAGGAACGAGCAACAGGGAGCGAGGATCAAGGAAAAAACGTCCCTATCAATTATATCGTTAAAATAGAAGGAAACCAACAATTCGATCCTAGTAAAATATATGCTGGCAAACAAAGTGCGCAGATCATTGACGAATTATATCAAATAATCCAGCAACGCCAAAAACAGCGCCCAGCAGGTGCTTATACGACCTACCTTTTTGATCAAGGTGTAGATAAAATAGGTAAAAAAATTGGTGAAGAAGCCGCCGAGGTAATTATTGCCGCTAAAAATAACGATAAAAATGAATTAACCAATGAAGCGGCAGATTTGTTATATCATTTATTGGTTTTGATGGCTGAGCAAGGGGTAACCACGAAACAACTCTATGCTGAATTGGCTGAAAGAAGAAAAGGCTAAAAACATTATTAGAAAATTGACAATATAAAGAATGTTTGAGATAATGCAAAAGAATAAAGTGTTTTTTAGGTGATATTAAACGGGGGCAATATAATGAATCCATCTTCAACGATAACTAAAATAAGAAAAGATGTCTATACAAAAGTAGCCGGTTGGGCATTAGAACAACCATTACCTATTGAAGTAACCGATGAAGATATTAAAACTTTAGCTAAAGAATTAGTGCCCAGTGATTTTTATGCTGGTCGCTACAGTTTGGAAAAAGAACTGGCAATTGCCGAAAAACGAGTACGCTTGGCTGTGAATAAGGCAGGCAAACAAATTGTAAACGGCATTACCGCAGCTTGTTATAGCTGTTTGGCTGGTGTGAGTAAATATTTCGTCACTGCTATTTGCCAAAATTGTACCAGTCAACTTTGCCGCAATAACTGTCCTAAAAAATCTATTACTATCGTAGATAACCAGGCTTTTATTGACGGTCAGTCCTGTATTGGTTGCGGTAGATGTGCGCAAAGTTGTCCTTACCAAGCTATTTTGCCGGCAGTGCGCCCTTGCGTAAAAGCATGTGGTGTTGGTGCCGTGAAATTTGATGAAAATGATAAAATAATAATAGATGAAGAAAGCTGTGTATCTTGCGGGGCTTGTCTGGCGGTTTGTCCCTTTGGTGCTATTGATGATATCACCCAAATAGTGGAAACAATTCAAGCAATCCGTACTAAAGACTTACCTGTAATTGCTATGCCGGCCCCGGCATTGGTCGGTCAATTTGGTCCTAAAGCTACGCCGGATCATCTTAAAGCAGCATTATTTAAGAGTGGTTTTGATGAAATAGTAGAAGTGGCCTTGGGGGCGGATATGGTAGCCCAAGAAGAAATGGAAGAAGTAATCGAACGTTATGACGAGAAGATAATGACTAATTCTTGCTGTCCGGCTTATTTAATGGCAATAAAGAAAAAACTACCTAAATTAGTAAACGCTATTTCGCATACTAAATCACCAATGCGCGTTACCGGTCAATTGGTTAGAGATAGGAATAAAGACAAAAAAGTGATTACTGTTTTTATCGGTCCTTGTAGTGCTAAAAAGGCAGAGCTTTCCTGGGGCGATGAAATTGACATAGTACTTACTTTTGAAGAATTAGCCGCTATTTTTAAAGCAATGGCTATTGATCCAGCTAAAGAAACTGCGGTAGCAATGCAAGATGCTACCAATATCGGTAGAATGTTTGCCCGTTCCGGTGGTGTGGTCGGTGCGGTAGCAGCACTTTTAGATTTAGAAAAATATCCGGCTAAAATAGTTTATCCAACCACGCTCAAAGGAAGTTTGAGTACTTTAAGATCAGAGGCAGCTAAAGCAGTTAAAAGGGATGGTTTTACTATTGTAGAGGGCATGGCTTGTGATGCCGGTTGTATTAGCGGTCCGGGTACAATAGTAGCGGTTACCACTGCCAACAGAGCATTAGAAAAATATATTAATGCTGGTCGTCCAGAAAAATAAAAGGTGAATTGTTTCTTTAATACAAAAAAGTACACTGGTTTACAAACCAGTGTACTTTTTTGTATTAATAGTGCGTGTTCGAAAAGGGTACCATTTAGCACATTTAAAATTTACATATTAATC
>JAJOKO010000140.1:0-406 GCA_021129825.1 Desulfotomaculum sp.
AGTTATGTCAGAATTATAATCTTAGACCGTCAGGAAGTGATCACCATACCATCAAAACAAATACCGACATCAATTGGCTGGATAGATCCCAAAAATGATTTCGCATTTTACTGGTTATTCGGCAGAAAAGAAACTCGGTCGATATTAATGAACTTTCTAAACGCTTTGCTGAAACAAAAAATAAACTCTTTAGACGACATAACCCTTTCGGATATCCGTCTTAATCCGGAAAAATTGCGTCAAAAAGCAGCCCGGTTAGATGTAAAACTAACTGTACCGGGACAACAAATAAACTTAGAAATGCAAAACCGCAACCAGTATAATATTCAAAAACGCGCCTTGTTTTACTGGGCTAAAATGTACAGTGATCAACCGGTAGGCGCCGATTACAAAAAACTGCCCAAAG
>JAJOKO010000140.1:416-12643 GCA_021129825.1 Desulfotomaculum sp.
TGAAGAGATAAGGGAGGAATTAAAAATGACTGAACCGGCAATCAAACAAGGGATGGCAGAACTAGAGAAAATAAACAACGACCCGGAAACCAGAAGATTGTATGAAATATTTGAAAAAGGCGAACGAGACTATCTTTCCGGCATGGCAGGGGCTAGAGAAGAAGGGATAGAGATAGGTGAAAAAAGAGGCGCAACCAAAAAACAAAGAGAAATAGTCTTAAATATGCTGAAATCAGGCTTGAGTACAGTCCTTATTCAGCAAATAACCGGCTTATCTCAAAATGAAATAGAGCAATTGGCAAAAGAATAACTGAAAAGCAGTTACTGGTAAAAATCTTAAAAACAGTTACCGGTTGCCAGTTATCAGTTAACGGTAATAACCACTAACTGATAACTGATAACTGATAACTGATAACTGATAACTGATAACTGATAACTGATAAATGTTTACCTAAGTCCTACAGCAGATCTTAATACTAAAGTCGTATCGGCTGCTGTGATCAGTCCGTCGCTGTTGATATCGGCAATTATTAATTGTCCGGGAGATAATTGATCCAACCCCACTGCCACCCGTAAGACTAGTGTGGCATCAGCTGCTGTCACCCGCCCATCACCATTTAGGTCTCCTTTTTTCGGGGCAACAGGTAAATTGTCAAGTGTTTTTTTGATGTTAAGTGTACCACCAGCTACTACTTTAGGACCAAGAATAGTTAATGAAGTAACTTGCCGGTTAAAGGTGTCAATCAACTGCTCCGGTGACAAGTTAGCGTTGATAGACAGTGCCAACCCAGCCCCGCCAGCTACAAACGGTGCGGCCATAGAAGTACCACACTCACTAATATAATCATTAATAGGGACAGTAGTGCTGATTATTTGCTCACCCGGAGCAGCCAAGTCAACTGAATTAGCACCATAGTTAGAGAAACCAGCTAAGGCTTGGCTTTGATTAAGGGCTGCCACGCTAATTATATTAGGTAAGGCTGGAAAATTGGTATCTATGGTACCATTACCATCTGTATCTACCTGATTGTTCACAGTATAGTTGGCCGGGTAAATCGGAAACTGATCATTATTATTACCTGCGTTACCGGCCGCAGCTACAAACAAAATATCAGGATAGCTTTTAATAGCTGAATACGTTAATTGGCAGAAGTTCACTGTCGAATTTCCGGTTGTTACCGGTATACTGCCAAAACTCATATTGATTACTTTAGCACCATTATTAGCCGCATAATTAATAGCCCCTATAAGTGAAACAGTAGTTCCACCACCCTGATCATCCAGTATTTTCACAGCCATAATCCGCACACCGGGCGCTACTCCGGCAATCCCTTTGTTGTTGTCCGCCGTGGCCGCTATAATGCCGGCTACATGAGTACCGTGACCATCAACATCCAACGGGCTATTGTCGGGTGACGGGTTATTAACATCCGCACCGATAAAATCCCACCCACGGATATCATCAATATAACCATTCCCGTCATTATCTTGGCCATCACCGGCTATTTCAGCAGTGTTCCGCCAGATATTAGCTGTTAAATCTTCATGGTGGTAGTACACACCGGTATCCAGCACTGCTACAATAATAGCTGACGTTCCTCGAGTATGCTCCCAAGCATCCAGCAATTGCACCCCGCCGTAAACTGCCCCAGTTACACCCCACTGCTGATCCCACAGCTGGTCGTTTGGTATTGCCGCTGTTTGAAAGATGAAATTCGGCTGGGCATACTCTACTCGTGGATCTCGATTTAAAACTTGCACTACCTTGGGCACGTTAGCTGTAGTTTTCATCAAGACGACATTACCGGGCAAAGTTCTTTTTTCTACCAAACCAAGGGCTTGGTTTTCAGCTTGCACTTGTGATTTTACTTGGAGCACCGGTTCGCTATCCTTGAATTTAACAATAACCTCTCCCGGTACAAAATTACCGGTCTGCATCGTCCCGGTTGCTACTGCCGGTGACATTAAGCTTAAAATAAATACCACAATAAGTAGGCACACCGCCGTAAATTTATAATTTTTCCATTGGTAATTCATCTTTTTTCTCCTTCCTTCTTACACCTCACTGCCCTAATAGCAAACTAACATAATTTCCCCCGTAAGCAAAGGAATTCACTAACGCATACGGTACTTCTGCCCGGGTACCGGCAGTAGTAACGTGATTTAACGGCAAATCTGCCGGTGGTGCTGCTAAATTAAGGCTGGGTGTCAGTTCGCCCTTAGTGAGGGCTAAAACGGCGGCTAGCACATTTACTGCCCCGGAACTGCCCATGCAATCCCCGGTAAGCGACTTGGGGGCACCTACAGGTACGGATTGACCGCAAACCGCTGACAAAGCTACTGCTTCAGCCCGGTCTGCCGTTGCTACCCCGCTGGCGGCGGCAGCACAATAGCCAAGCTGTTCCGGTTGCACACCGGCACTTTTTAGCGCATCGCTCATCGCCCGGGTCCATTCCTGACCCTGCGGGTCAACTCCCCCTTTTTTATAGTTATCTCCCGTCATGCCGTAACCCAACAGGCGAGCGTAAATCCTTGCCTGCCGTTGCTCTGCCAGATCACGCCTTTCCAGTACCAAGCCAATCCCGGCCGCTCCCAGTAAAGCCCCGGAATTACGTTGGTCAAAAGGACGGGGCTTTTCAGTAGTCAACAAACCAGGTAAACAATCATGCCCGGCCAGAAGGACTTCGTTAAACTCATCGGCACAAACCACTAAAGCCACGTTGGCCATCCCTTGGCGCAATATTTCACTGGCATAAATTAAGGCGGTGCTACCGGAAACTCCCCCGGTGGTAATCGTAGAAGTAGGTCCTTTAAAACCCATGGCTAGGCAAATATGGCCGGTGGCAGCATTCATCACTGTGTTGGGAAAAAGCTTGGGATTAGCCGCTGCCGGTCCTTTTAAAATAATACTGCGGTTGAAAGCCGCCACTGTTTCTGTCGGTCCACTGCCGGTAGCAAAAATCACTGCTGTTTCCGGACCGGTTTCCCGGGTGCGGGGCAAGCCGGCATCATCCCAAGCCAAGCGAGACGCTACCAGAGCTTGGCGAGAAAGGGTATCCATGCGCCGCCACGCCCCGGGAGAAGTATAACCCCGGGGTGAAAGAACGGGCATCTCTGCTCCCTGCTGGCAGCGGTAAGCAGTAGCATCAAATTCTTTTATTGCCCCCCAACTAGCTTCACCACTGGAAAAGCAACGCCACCACTCTGCCACACCCAAACCGGCCGCTCCTACGGCACCCAAACCGGTGATCACAATTTCGCCGGCAGTTTCTCGCCCCGGGGAAGGTTTTCTTGTAGCCCGGTACTTGCCTATGACCACACAAGCATTGTTCCCGCCAAAAGCAAAAGAATTAGAAAGAGCCACATCGACCTGATGCTGCCGGGAACAATTGGGTACAAAATCTAAATCAGTAGCCTTGTTGCTGTCCGGTTGAAAATTAATTGTCGGGGGTACCAAATCTCTTTGCACTGCCAAAACGCAGGTAGCCGCTTCAATAGCCCCGGCGGCTCCTAAAGTGTGGCCGAGCATGGATTTAGTGCTGCTGATCGGAATAGCCGGTAAATGCTCACCAAAAACCCGGCGCATCGCCTTGGGTTCCGATAAATCGTTGGCCGGTGTGCCGGTACCATGACCGTTAATATAGTTTACCTGCTCCGGTAACAGTCCGGACATACCCAGTGCTTGCCGCATCGCTCTGGCAGCCCCCTGCCCCCCGGGGTCGGGAGCAGTCGGGTGATAAGCATCCGCAGAAAGGCCGTAACCCAAGAACTCGGCCAGCACCCCGGCTTCCCGCTCTAATGCTTTTTCCAAGGGTTCCATCACTAAAACCGCCGCCCCTTCGCCAATGCTGATGCCATCGGAACGGCTGTACGGGGCACAAGCCCCTGCACAAAGGGCCTGCAAACTGCTGAACCCGCTAAAGGAAAGCAAACATAGCGGATCTACTCCCCCGGCCAAAATTACATCGGCCCTGCCGGAGCAAAGCAAATCTCGGGCCAGACCAAGTGCATTAGCCCCGGCAGCGCAGGCCGTAGAAATTACGCTGCGCGGACCCTTAAACCCTAGATCATAGGCGATCTCATCACCCGGGGTATGAATAGGATATGATAATAATAAGCTTGGTCTGGCCCGGCGCAAGCCCTGGGTAAGCCACTGGCGGTGAAAGTGATCTCCGCTCTGCATGCCCCCCAGGGAAGTGCCTAAAATAACACCGGCCCGGTAACAATCCAACTGTTTTAAATTCAGTGCCGCTTGAGCGACGGCCTCTCTGGCCGCTACCACCGCATACTGACCGGCCCGGTCCATGCGACGCAACTGCCGGGGAGAAAAGTGTTGCTCCGGCTGATAGTTAGTGATTTCTCCGGCTACATTGGTGCGTAATCCCTTGCTATCTAGGGATTTCAACGGCCCAATACCGGATTTGCCGGCTACTGCACCAGACCAAAAATCCTCCCGGTTTAACCCGTGGGCACAAATAATACCTATACCGGTAATTACTACCCGCAAATTTTTCATAATAAACACACTCCTTTAAAAGCAGTTACCGGTTGCCGGTTATCAGTTAACAGTAAAAACTGATAACCGCTTCTTCCCTTACTTTTCTCAAGCAATAACTGTGCTCCAACTCTTAGGAGTAATGTACGGGGCTGAGCAAGTAGGTGCTAAATGCCACTGCCCGTGGATATCTTGCACTTGTAAGCTAATGCCGGAAGCAACCCACTCCCGCTTTAAACGAGCCACGCCTAAAATTTTATCTAACCCCGGACTGTAAAGGAAATAGCTCACTCGCCCCACCTCTGTATCTACAGCAGCCACTGGATTGCCAACTGCCAATTCTACATCCCGGGAAATGGTAAAGCCCACTGTTAAATAATCTTGACCGGCCTCTCTTTGAGCCTGTAAGGCTTTTTTTCCACAAAAGTTTTCCTTTTGAATGTCTACTAACCAGTTAAAACCACAACGAATCACCGTGCCGTCATCTGCCAATTCCCGGTAAATATTCGGCTGGCGCACTTCTAGCATTGCTACTTCCAATACCCGGTAGCCAACAGGTCGGCATTTTTCTTTAAATACTGGCCATAGTTTTACAATTACCTCTGGTGGGGCATAAATCTTATAACCGTATTCAGCAGTAAACCCACTGCGACTAATCAGTAATTGCTCTCCGGCCCACTTAACAGCAAGAAATCCTTGGTAAGCAAGCACACTGACTTCAAAATCCAGCACTTGCCCCAATACCTGCCAAGCATACGGTCCTTCCAGACCTAATACGCCAAATGTAGCGCTTAAATCTTTTACTGTTACCCCGTCCGGTGCCGCCGTCTTTAACAGGTTAGATACTATATCCCGACCGGCAGGAGAAGATTCTACTAAAAAATGGTCTTCTTGATTATAAACCATCACCATATCTACAGGGCGCGCCTCCCCAGTTAATAAAAGGCAAGGCATAGATTGTTCAGGCATGAGAAATTCTATATCCCGGGCTAATTGTGCTTGTAAAAAATCTAGGGCATTTTCCCCGGTGATTTCTAGCCGTCCCAAGTAAGAGTAATCCAAAAGCCCGGCTTTCTCTCGTAAAGCCCGGTATTCTTCTGTCAAGGAAGTAAATTCCCAAGGCACCTCTAGCTTGCCAATTAATTGAGTGGTCAGCGCATTTTCTTTTTTTGCCAATGGCGAACGATAAGTCATATTTATAACCTCCTTTTTTTTTCCTGCATCACCCACTGCAGGGCTTCTACTGCCCCGGGTAAAGCAGTAATTGTTTGACAATACCGGCTTTGGCGGTCGGCCAAAGCTTTTTTGCTTTCTTCATCCAATAGCATGCTGGCAATGATTTTTCCGGTACCCCGGGCATCAAACATTTCTGTCTCCACTAGGGCTTCCCGGTAAGGATTATCTTGTAATAATGGAGCCAGTTCCCGGTGCCAGCCAAAGGGATAAACTAAAAAGGGAAAGATACTGCCGGGAACCGCTTTTTCCCATTTTTGTAGCAGGCTTTGCACTGGTTGCTGCAAGTCAAAAGGCGCTTGGTAGGTTCCGTCCCCGTTACTGATCAAAGCACTGGTCAGTACCAGTGCTGGAATGCCACCCATAATTGCTTTAGCCACTGAACAAGAGGTAATATTATCGCTGATAAAAAGATCTGCCGCTAAAAGCAATTCTTGATATTCCTCTAATCCCAAAAAAGGCAAGGAAGCAAAACGTAACTGACCCTCACCACGGTTAAACTCCATTTGGGGTCCTACACCCAAAACCATTACCGGGCTAGGTATTTCCTGCATATATAGTTGTAATAACTGCTGCAAAAAATGCCCGTATGAAAAACGTAATGCTCTGGATTGCTCCATCGCCCGTATTTTTACCGCCAAGTGCGCCCAAGTCGCCTTAGCCAGCATGACCAGTTTTTCTCCCGGGGCCAACCCGAAACGACTGCGTACCTCCGCCCGGCGCCCGGCAGACAAAAACAGGGGTTCTTTATAAAGGGTCACTGTTAAAGCACCAGCTTGCTGGACTGGTTTATTAACAGGGCAAGTATGTAAAACCGCCAACTCCGGGGGCAAAGCGGGCAGTTGGGTGCAAAACTGTAGCCCTTTAGCAAAAGTCTGCCCAAAACGACTTTTGCGCAAAATTTCTTTCTCTAAAAGAGTCGGACCGGGAGCAAAGTTCATGGAATCAAAGGTAGCCACCGGTATCCCCAGTTTAATCACCAGTTCCGGATTAATAACTGGTTTTTCCAGAAAAAGATTATAATAGTCTGCTAAAACCACCACATCAGGGCGATGTTCCGCTATCACCTGCCGGACAAACCCTTCATTGGCAGTACTTTTGTTCTGCCAGATCACCACCTGAAAACCGGTTTCCCGGGTGTATTTTTCATGACCAGGGGGCACGATAAAAAACACCTCACCACCGCTATCCCGAACTTGCCGGGCAAAGAAAATAGCATTGTGCAGTTCTCCCAAGCTGTATTCGCTCAGGGATAAAATTAAAACTTTCATTTTAATACACCTCATTTCCGGTCAAAAACCGGTAATTCCAGGCCACTGCTTTGTCGGCGGCCGTCACTAAGTAAACTGCCACTTGCTGTCTGGCACCGGCCCGCAAAGATACTCTTTGTAAGGCGGTCATTTGCCAGAGACCTTTCTCCTTGTGAAAGCGACCCCGGATATGTCCCCCGGGCAGAGCATTAACTAAGGCTAACACCCCTTCTTCGGCAGTCACCGCTCCGAAACTTGCTCCTACTGCCAGCGCATGCTTGAAATCATGAGGTAATTCCATCATTTTGTCTTCCCGGCAATAATAGAAAGACTGTTTTGGACCGGAACGGGTATACAGGTTAAAAATACTGTCAAATACTACGGTTTGATCACCTTTGTTATGATACCCGGCCAGGGCCAACACCACCGGACTACCGGGCAAGGTTAGATACTGAATCTGCACTGCTATGTTTTGCCATTTATCGCTACCGGCACCGCTTTCCAGCACTACGCCCTGCCAGGGCAGTTCCCGGTCAGTAATCTTTGCCGGGCTGGCCTGATAATGCCAAGGAACATCTTCGTTGCTTAAAGTAGCCAACCAGTCCCGACTGTCGGGCATCACAAAAAACTTGGCCCCGCCGGTAGAATGAGGCGCATGGCCGATAGAGTGCTGCTTGGGATAACCGGTATACAACCACCGTTTCTTGCTCACTTGGAGTTGGGTCAAGCTACCGTCAAAATCTGGGGCTAGCGTAAATTGCAGGTAACCATTATACACTTGCCATTTTTTTTGCTGTTGTTTTACTTGCACTGCCTGGTCGGACTGCCCCAGAATAAACGCCGGTACCGGCCAACGTGTTTCGTGCTCGCCTGCTCGCCAAATTAGCGACAGTTGTTGGAAACCCGGTTTGCCGTTGCAATCTAAAGAGTACTTAATTACTGCCGGTTGAGACCCGCTTACTGCCACTTCTTTTTTTAAGAGCACTTCCCGGTGTGCCGGTGGCGCAGTTGTCGATCCGCTCACGCTCCCCCAACTCATGAAACTCTTTAAGGTTTTTTCTTGCGGTTCCGGTTGCCTACCGGTAAATGCTGCCGGTACCGAAAGTGCCACCTGTCCTGTTGTTAACCGGGTGCCGGCGGTTAGTAAGCGCAGTTTAATACCGGCCGGTTTTCCGGCCACTGCCAACACCGGGGGGCATTTGCACCTGACAGGCGTCCAACCGTTCCCAATACCGTTCCCGGTATATTGATCAACAGTTGTAGCATCGCTGGTACCGGGGTTTCTTCCCCGGGCAGAAAGAGCCTGCTCATAGTCGGCCACAGCCCGGTAATCACCAGAACCACAGTAGAAATAATAGGCGGGGAAAGAGTGTTTTTCTTCCGGGGCAAGCACCACAGGCAAAGCGTAAAACACAGATGGCATCCAGTGTAACCCAAAACGCACTTCCGATGCTCCGGGCCAAATCAGCCCCACCGCTTGCCCCTCACTGGTAAAAACTGACCAGGGAGCCTGGTAGTCACCGGGATCCGCTGGCAAATCTCCGGAACGCAAAAACTCATAGTCGTGTACCATAAAAGGGAATTTTTCATAAATTACCGGGGCTTGAAATAAACCACTCTTTAAAGGTACCGTTACATCCAGTAAACGATTTACCGCCCAGGGAAAGGTACGCAGGTGAAAACCCTGGTAAGCCATTGTTTCCGTAGCAGTCTTGGCATGGTTAAAATGCTGAGCGATTACTTGGGTCTCTACCGCTAGCAACCGGTCACTGCCCAGAAGATAACGACGCCGCAAAGTATAGCAACTTAAAACACTACCCGCTGGCCATTGTCGTTTGAGGTTAGTCTCATCCCGCCACCACCAGATATTAGCCGGACTTTCCAAAACTATTTCTGCCTGTGCCCCTACTGCTCGCAAAGCCACCAAGCGTAAGGGACGGGTTGCCGGTTTTTTGAAACCCCCGGGATAAGGCGGTCCTAGTTCCGGCCATATTTCCCGGATGGTAGTGATTCCGGTAGACTGTTCCACAATATCTAAGCAGCCCGTTTGCCCGTCTACCCGCACTTCCAGCCAAAAATTTTTCAGCACCCAACCATAAGAGGTCACCTCAGCCCGGGCTTCCCCCGGTAAAATAGCTGGTACCGGCTGGCAACTAGCTGTTGCTGCGGCCCGACATGTTTCGGTTTTAACCATCTCTTTTACACCCTCCTTACTCCTTACTTTTTTCCTTCACTTCCACCCACAGCGACACGGGAAAATGAAAGTGATTAGTGCGGTCGGGAAGAATTTCTTCTAGGTAAAGATTGTTTTCGATCACTAACCGGCCGCACTCGTCCGGCAGGGAAAAACTGAGTTCTTGCTGCCACTGGCCGGTTGGTTTCAAAACGATCCCGGCAAGCACTTGTTGTTCCGGTTCGCCAGCCTGTTTTCTGGTAATACTCAAACGATAATTGGTGTTAGAAGTATTGGTATAACGATAAAAAAACTTGATTTCCTCTCCCGGGCATCCCGTGCGGCGGTCTCCAAGGGGATAACATTCAAATAAAAATATGTTGCTGTCGATGCTCGTCATTTTTTCAATGTGCACATCAATTAAGCAGTTTATCTGGGCTGATCCCATAGTTAACCGGTACTGCACTACTTCACCGCCATGCCAGTGCTTGCTATCAATTCCCTGAGAGCGAGCAGTTAAAGCCGATATTAGTTTTTTCCAGCCTTGATCCAGCCCGTGGGCATCCCAACTGGTCAGTTTAAGCGCCATTTTGAAGTAATATGCTAAGTAGGGTACATAATTTACCATTTCTAAATAATCATCCCCGTCAACCTGCGATAAAGTGGTGCGGTGAAAACCTACTCGTTTATAGAGAGCGATAATCGACGAGTTAGTGGGTAAAATCTCGGTGTCAATACGGTAATAACCGGCATCGACAAGATATCTCAGTGCAGTAGTAAAAAGCTGGGCCGGAATTTGAGCTGCCAGTCGAAATTCCGGGTGAATGAAAAAACCGCCACCCCAAATAACTCCCGGCGAAACCGCTTTTTGACCGGAAACAACATTAAAAGACATCGTAGCTACAATCCGGTCATTTTCATGGACAGCCACCAAAAATAAAATAGTCCCTTTTTCGATAAGACCTCTTGCTATATCTGCTACCGTGAGGGGATAGCCGTAAGCTCCCGGTCCAAACCCGTAGCGGTTATATAATTCAGCTATCCTGGCAGCATCGCGCTGTTCCAACGGTCGTATTTCAACTTGCGCCATTTGCTCACCACCTTACTTTTTGACTAAAAGATAAATGCCTACTGCTACTAAAATCAACGGCCAAAACTGCCCTACGATGCTAAAAGGCAGTAACCCGGCAGTATCAATTAAGAAAAAGCTTCCCAATAAAATCAAAATTGCACCGCCGGGATTCATTTTCCAATTGTGCAAGCTAAAGAGATAAATGCCCACCACAATCAAAATCAACGGCCATAAGTAACCGACTATATTATTTGGTAACCACTCCAGCGATTCTGCCAAAAATAATACCCCCAGCAGCACCAGAATAAGACCACCTAGATTGAACTTTTTCATTTCTTTTCACCTTCTTCCGGTCTTTGAGAGACCACGATAGTTCCCTCCGTTACTATTTCCCGGTCTACCCGGGCCCGGGTCTGTACATTAGTAAGCATCCCCAGCGAACTACCCATAACGACCTCCAGCACCAGTTGATCCCCGGGACGCACCGGTCGCCGGAACTTAACGTTTTTAATGGCTACCAAGTAACCTACCCGGGAGGCGATATCCACCTCTTCCAGTACTGCATCTGCTCCGGTTACCACTTGGGCCAGAGCACCGGCAGTATAAGCCACAGCGGTCAACTGGGCCAAGCACTCTATGATCAGCACCCCGGGCATAATTGATTCAGCCGGAAAATGACCGGCAAAATAGGGTTCGTTAATGGTTACATTTTTGATCCCCACTGCTCGCTTGCCGGGGTCTAATTCGGTCACTTTGTCTAGCAGAAGAAACGGCCAGCGGTGAGGAAGCAAGTGCCGGATGTCTTCGCTAGACAGAGGTGTTTTTAACTCAATCATATTTTTGTCTCCTGGGAGCGTTGCTCTTCAATAAAATCTGCCAACCGGTTCACAGAGCCGAAGGCATCCATCCGCTCATCAGTAATCGCTACCTCAAACTGGGCTTCTACCCCCACTACCAATTCCAAGGCATCTACACTGTCCAGTTCCAAACCCCGGCCAATTAAAGGCTGGTCATCATCAATCCAGGCTGCATCTACCGGCAAGTCCAGTCTTTCCACCAGCATACTTTTCAGTTGCTGGCAGAGTTCTTGCCGCTCGCGCACTCTTTTTTGTAGTTGCTCTATATTTGCCGATGTTTTGTTTAATTCTACCAATTTATTGACCTCCTGTTAATTATTGATTAAACCACCGTCAATAGTAAAAACCTTCCCAGTAATATAGGCCGCTCGTGCGGAAGCCAAAAAACTGACTAAATAAGCTACTTCTTCCGGTTTCCCCATCCTTTTCAACGGGATCATCTCTAGATATTGTTTGAGCCGGGATGAATCCAGCCGCTTCACCATATCTGTTTCAATAAAGCCGGGGGCTACTACATTGGCCCGGATGCCGTAAGGTGCTCCTTCTCTGGCCAGCCCTTTGGTAAAGGCAATCATGCCTCCTTTAGAAGCAGAATAATTTAACTGCCCCTCTTGCCCGGCTACGCCACTGGTGGAAGCAATATTTACTACTACTCCTCTCTTTTGATTAGCCATCACTTTCAGGGCCTCCCGGGAACACAAAAAGCATCCTCGCAGGTTGGTGTTAATGACCTCATCCCATTTGGCGACACCCATCATTATTAACCAGCCATCTTTAATAATACCGGCATTGTTAACTAAAATATCTAATCTGCCCAGTTCCGAGCGTATTTTGCGAAAAAGAGCCACTACTTCTTTTTCTGTGGCCACATTGGCCGCCCAAGCTACTGCCCGGCCGCCGGATGCTTCGATACCGGCCACCGTACGGGCCGCTTCTTCCGCATTGCTATTGTAACCAACTACCACCATAGCCCCTTCCCCGGCCAATTCCCGGGCAATAGCCCGGCCAATACCCCGGGATGCTCCCGTGACTAAGGCTACTGTGTCTGAAGTAAAAAACATCCTGTTCCCTCCCTATTAATGTGGAGTGCTTTCGGAAAGTCTAACCCCACTATTTCTGTACCTTTCAAAGAAAGTTTTCGTTTTTT
>JAJOKO010000014.1 GCA_021129825.1 Desulfotomaculum sp.
AATTGGATTAATATGTAAATTTCAAATGTGCTAAATGGTACCCTTTTCGAACACGTACTTTAATTACATAAAAACCACCCCTGCGAAATGTAGGGGTAGTTTTTTGTTAATATAATGATATTATTAATGTTTTTTTATTTTCTGCTATTTTTCAATAAACATATTTCTTGCATATTAGATGTATAAGTGGTATCATATGTGGTGCAAAAGATCTCTTTGGGGGGAAAAATAATTGAGCCAAAAAACTAAATTACTTAACTCCATCCGTAATAATCCTAATACCAAAAGATCGCCCCATAAAGGCTATTTACGCTAAAAAAGCACTGAAAATGTTAGATGATATCAGGAGGGAGGTTTTTCTAAATGATGACAAGTAAAGAAACTTTTAATTTAGCCGGGTACAGCGTCACGCTTACTCGTTTAAGTGAAGAAGATGGCGGGGGTTGGTTGGCAGAAGTGCCTGAATTGACAGGGTGTATTTCTGACGGTGAAACACCCTAAGAAGCTTTAGATAATATTCAAGATGCTATCGCTGGTTGGATAGAAGTAGCACAAGCCAGAAATCAGCAAATTCCCGAACCGCAAATGTATCAACAACCGGCGTTTAGCGGTAAATTCACTCTCAGAATACCTAAAAGTCTGCACGGAATTTTGGCCAAACAAGCGGAACAAGAAGATATTAGTTTAAATCAGTATCTCCTTTCCCTTATTTCATTTAATTTAGGGCAAAAATACAGCCACCTAATAAACAGCTCTGAAAACACAATAGCTAATCATCTTTCTTCAAACCAAAGTAATTACCTGGCACAGTCCGGTAAGTAAAAACTGTCTGCTCGCTAATTAAGAAGTTCATAAGTAGCTTGATGGGGACATTCCTGTCGGGTACCCACCCAGCACTCAATTCAGAAACAAAGATTTGTTTAACGATATATTCTTGCGTCTGAATTGAGTGCCGGGAAGGGTGCGGTGTGTCCCCTCTCTTCTTCCTGTTTTTGGATAATTATTTTACTGCAGCTAAAACATCTACTAAGACTTTATCGATATCTTGATCGCCATTAATCGCTTTCATGATCCCTTGGGCTTTGTAATAGTCAATCAACGGTTTAGTTTTTTCCATGTAAGCATTTAAACGAGTACTTACTGATGCTTCGTTATCATCATCACGCTGGTATAGTTGACCGCCACAGGAATCAGAATTGCATTTATCTGCTACTACCGGCGGATTGAAAATAACATGGTAAGAAGAACCGCAACCTTTACATATCCGGCGACCGGTAAGACGAGCCATTAGTTTGTCTAGTGGCACCTCAATGTCAATGACAGCATCTAGTTTAATGCCTAAATCCTGCAAGTTTTTATCTAATGCTTGGGCTTGTTCTACAGTACGCGGGAAACCATCCAGTAAGAACCCTGATTGACAATCATCTTGCTGCAAGCGATCTTTAACCATCCCAATAACTACTGCATCTGGCACTAATTCACCTTTATCCATGTATCCTTTAGCTTTTAATCCCATTTCAGTACTATTGGCAATAGCCGCCCGGAACATATCTCCAGTAGATATATGCACAATATTTAGTTCTTTAACCAATCTTTCTGCTTGAGTGCCTTTACCAGCACCCGGCGGTCCCATAATCAATAATTTCACAAAAAAAACCTCCTGTATATATTTTTTTGAAAATATTATGTGTATTATAACACAAGTAAGTAAATTGTGTATATTTTTTGTGCATGTGATTATATTTTTTGCTTTAAATACTGATCAATCGCCTGGGCTGCTTTTTTACCGGCACCCATCGCTAGAATTACGGTGGCAGCACCACTGACAATATCACCACCGGCAAATACAGCCGCTTTAGATGTAATCCCATTTGCTTCGTTCGCCACAATATTACCCCAACGGTTTAATTCTAAATCTGGGGTAGTGCGACCCACTAACGGGTTGGGACCTTGACCCAAAGCCATAATCACATTATCTACTGGCATTTTATATTCCGAGCCTTTAAGTGCCACCGGGCGACAACGACCAGATTGATCCGGTTCGCATAATTCGTATCTAATGCAGGTCATGGCAGTTAAATTCCCCTTTTGATCACCATGAAACTCTACCGGACTGGTGAGCAAAGCTAATTTAACCCCTTCTTCCAGAGCATGTTCTATTTCTTCGTGCCGGGCCGGCATTTCTTTTTCTGAACGCCGGTAGACTATCGATGATTCTCCTGCTCCCAAACGTAAGGCAACCCGGGCGGCATCCATAGCCACATTACCGGCACCGATCACCGCTACACGCTGCCCCGCTTTAACCGGGGTTAGGTATTCCGGAAAACGGTAAGCTTTCATTAAATTAGCCCGGGTTAAAAATTCATTGGCAGAGTACACTCCATTCAAATTTTCACCAGGCACATTCATGAAATACGGTAATCCAGCACCGGTACCGATAAATACCGCAGCATAGCCTGCCGCTAACAGTTCATCCACAGTAGCCAGCTGACCAACCACATAATTGGTTTTTATTGCTACACCTAGCTTTTTAATAGCCTCAATTTCTTGCTGTACTATTGCTTTGGGCAAGCGAAATTCAGGAATACCGTACATCAACACGCCCCCCGCTACGTGCAGTGCTTCTAATACTGTTACTTGATAGCCCATCTTAGCTAAATCGCCGGCTGCCGTCAGCCCGGCCGGACCGGCGCCAACTACCGCCACTTTTTTAGATTTAGTTATTACTTTTTTCGCCAGCTGATTTTGAACATCATCACCGCTACCAGCCAACTGATAGTCCGCTACAAATCGTTCCAGGCGCCCGATAGCCACCGGTTCCCCTTTTTTACCTAAAATACAAAGCTGCTCACACTGACTTTCTTGCGGACAGACCCGACCGCAAACTGCCGGTAAACTATTTTTAGCTTTAATCTGCCGGATCGCTCCTTGGAAATCACCTGTTTTCATCAAACTAATAAATTGCGGTATCGGTACTTCTACCGGACAACCCTCTATACACTTCGGTTTTTTACATTCCAAACAGCGCTTAGCCTCTGCTACCGCCGTTTCTTGATCATACCCCAACGCTACTTCGGTGAAGTTTTGCACCCGTTCCGCAGCTGGCTGCAGAGGCATGGCGTATTTTTCCATGATTAGCCGTGGCATTGGCCGTCACCCCCACACTGGCAGTTTGCTACCGCTTCTGCTCGCTTTTCTTCTTCTTTATAGTAGCTCAGGCGCCGCATTGCTAAATCAAAATCTACTTGATGAGCATCAAACTCCGGTCCATCCACACAAGCAAACTTAGTTTCGCCCCCGACACTGACCCGGCAAGCCCCACACATGCCGGTACCATCCAGCATAATGGGGTTTAAGCTAACGATTGTTTTAATCCCCAGTGGTTTAGTGGTAGCAGCCATAGCCCGCATCATCGGCATTGGTCCGATAGCCCATAGACAATCTATCTTCCCTGCTGCCGCCACTTGCTCTACCGCTTGGGTTACAAAACCTTTTTGCCCGTAACTACCGTCATCGGTACAAATAATCAACTGGTTACTGGCAGCAGCCAGTTTATCTTCCCAAAACAATAATTCTTTATTACGCGCTCCGATAATTGCTATTACTTCATTACCAGCTTCTTTTAAAGCTTTGGCAACTGGGTAAACAGGTGCTACGCCCACACCGCCGCCGACACAGACTACCCGGCCAAAGTTTTCAATCTCGCTGGCCTCGCCCAGCGGGCCGACCATATCCAGAATGCCATCGCCCACATTCAACTTGCTCATCTCCCGGGTGGTACGCCCCACTACTTGAAAAATAGTAGTGATCGTGCCGGTATCCCGGTTAGTATCGGCAATAGTCAGTGGAATACGCTCGCCTTTTTCATCTAAACGCAAAATGAAAAATTGACCCGGTCGGGCTTTAGCTGCTATTTGCGGTGCTTGTACTTCAAACAACAGAATTACTTCCGATAATATTTCTTTATGAACAATTTTGTACATTATAAATAGCTTCCCCTACCCTTCGGTTTGATATTAATGTTACTTAAAATTTTATCAATACAGTTAATTTTATCAGATTAATCTGATAAAGCAAATGATACTGCCTTAACTTGTGCTAATTTGGGGTTAAAAAGATAACCCCATTCCAAAAAATACAGAGATTTTAAATTTCTGTTGCTAAATATTTGGTAATGGCAAATATTTATTTTTTTTATTTCGTGCTATTTCGTGGCTAATTATTTTTTTAAAATGCGAAAGTTAAATAATGAAAATTTAACCTATTCTTAACTAAAAATTAATATAAATAAAGCAGGAATATCTTAAAAAATGTCGAAATAATTACTAGTATTAGTTTGATAATAATATTCAATAAATAACCCTGATGCAGTTATTCCGGATAGGAGTTACCCATGAAAAAACCATTAATTATTTCTAGCATCCTTTATGTTCTTGCTCTCACCACTATTATGTATTTCTTTTATGATGATGTCATCCCTTTTCCGTATAATCTCACTTTCCAAGAAAGAGCCTTTTTGGAAAACATCGAAGAAATCCGCTTTCTAGGAGATCGTGATTATCCACCGTTTTCTTATTTGGAAAATGGACAACCCGCAGGTTATGAAGCTAATTTAATTAGATTTATGAACAGCAAATTTGCAGATTTAAATGTCCGAGTATCTTTTCAACAAGATGCTTGGACAACAGTCCAACAACAAGTGCGTGCTCAAAAAGCGGATGTGCTTACCGGGATGGTGATTACAGAACCGCGCCGGGAATATTTTGGCTTTACCAAAGCTTATGCCGAAATAGTTTTCAGTGTGGTACAAAATATCAACCGCCCCCCGGTACATCTTACAAGTAACCTGCGTAATCATAAAATAATAGTACAGAGTGATTCAGCCTCTGAACAAATGCTTTTAAGTCGCGGAGTAAAACCATTTATTACTGTTACAGATAGTAGTGATGCGATGCAGTTATTATTAGCAAATGATCATTATTACTGGGTAGTCGGATATCCTACAGCAAAAGCTACCTTACAAAAAAATAAGGTTACTGATCAGTTCAATATAACTCGCTTAGATATTCCCGGAATAGACTACGCCATGGCGGTACACCGGGACAACACCATCTTGCTTAGTATTTTAAATAAAACCTTGACTAGTCTATGCTTGGACGGGGTTTTTAGTTATCTGGATAGTGTTTATTTTGGCATGACTTTAAACCGGGATTTAAACCGGTTACAGAAAGTACCGGCTTTGTTACTGTTTTTAATCGTTAGTGGTATCTATTTTTCTTTCTTAATAATCACTACTTTAAAGGTAAGAGTAGCCCGGGCAGCAGCCACAAACCAAAAACTTTACCAAGAACTAGAAGAAAGTTTTAATGCTACCTTGTTATTAGCCGCCCGGGCAGTAGATATGCGTGATGTTTATACCGGATTTCACTCCCGCAATGTTGCTATTTATGCCGCTTTAATCGCCGGTCAAGCCGGGCTGAACAACAACCAAATTAAACAGATTTTTCAAGCTGCTTTACTGCATGACATCGGTAAAATTGCTATCCCGGATGAAATCCTCAGAAAACCGGGCCGGTTAACCAAAGCAGAATACGCCGTGATTAAACAACATCCAGACATTGGTGTAGAAATGCTCCACGAAACCAGAGGGTCTTTGAGTAAATTAATCCCGCTGGTACAAAATCATCACGAACATTACGATGGGCAAGGTTATCCTAATGGTATCGAACAAAAAGATTTACCCACCGCTATTATCACTTTGGCTGATGCTTTAGATGCGATGACCACCGTGCGACCCTACCGTCAAGTGTTAAGCAGTAGTATCGTCTTAGATCAGTTATATTTGCATAATAGTAAGCAATTCCACCCGGTAGCGGTAAAAGCTTTTATCAATTTATTGCTGAAAAGATATGGAAATGAAGACTTAGACAGTTTTTTAGCAGAAGCAGACGTGCTCTTTAACCAACAATTTAAAGATAAGTTACCCAGTATCTACTTGGAGCAAAAAAAATCAGAGCAAGCGGTTGATGCGGTCATCTAAATCCGGGTGACTGGCAAATAAACGCAACCAACTTTTCTTGCCGCCGCTGATTTTAAAAGTCTGGATTGAAGCATGCTCCGTATCTACTGTAGCCACAGTTTGTTTTAAAGATTGCAGCGCATGTTTCATTTTAGCCCGACCCACCAAACTGGCGCCGCCGGCATCAGCACGGTATTCACGATGACGGGAAAAAGCCATGACCGCAATACTACCCAAAATCGTAAATAAAATTTGAAAAATGATCACACATGCAAAATGCACCACGCCGGCTAACTGATCCCGCACCATAGTGGATACGGCATACGCAATAATCCGGGATAAAAAAACCGCAAAAGTATTGATCACTCCCTGCACCAATGTCATCGTGATCATGTCACCATTGGCAATATGAGCTACTTCATGAGCAATAATCCCTTCTATAGTGGGCTGATCCATGTTGTTTAATAATCCGCCGGACAAAGCAATGAGCGAGCGACTTTTAGTTGGTCCGGTCGCAAAAGCATTAACTTCATTAGCCGGATAAATCCCCACTTGGGGCATTACTTTTAACCCTGCTTTTTTGGATATTTGATGCACCAGAGCTACCAATTGCCGCTCCCCAGCAGTTAAATTAGTACTAGGATCAAGCACCTGCACCTTCATCATCTTTTTAGCCATCCACCGGGACAACGCCAGTGAAATAAAAGCACCGGAAAAACCGACAATTGCTGAAAACACCAGCAAACTAGCATAATCAATACCTTGCGCCGTCAAATAATTGCCAATACCAAAAACAGTGACCATAATTATGATGGTAGTTAAAACCAATAGATTAACCAAAAGAAAAAGTCCCATCCGTTTCATTTAAAATTACTCCCTTCATTAGAAATATATTTATAATTTAATCTTTCACATTGATTATACAATATTTTGATATTATCTGCTAGCTAGTTTATGTTATAATGATCCAAAGATATTTATCCTGGGAGGTATTTTAGATGGAATTAGCTTGGTTAGGCACTGCTTTAGCTTTGACTATTATGTTTGTCGGTTTAGCTGGGATTGTGTTACCTCTTTTGCCCGGTGCCCCGTTAATTATCTTGGGGATGGTTGTTTTCGGTTTGTTCTATGGTTTTTGTAGTTTTACTTGGCTTTTTTGGACCGGTCAGGGATTATTGCTAGTACTGGTATACGCTACTGACTATATTGCCAGCATGCTGGGTACTAAACATTATGGTGGTTCTAAAGCTGCTATTTGGGGTTGTGTAATCGGTGGTGTGGTCGGGTTATTTACACTGGGACCGCTGGGCATTATTTTAGGTCCGCTGTTGGGAGCAATAACCGGGGAGTTAATTTCCAAACGACCACCGGCTCAAGCTGTAAAAGCCGGTATCGGTACTGTACTAGGGTTGGCCGGTGGTGCCGTGATCAAGGTGATTATTGGTATTGGTATGAGTGTGTGGTTTTTAGTAGTGGCTTTTTAAGATCTGCATCATGGCACTGTAAACTTGTTGATAATGCTCTAAATAATGCTCTAGTTTAATCTTGGATACTGCTGATTGCCATAATGCTAAACTTTCCGGCAGACAACCTTTTTTGCCGGTAGCGGCAGCAGCCAAGCTTAGCTGTTGGGCCGGGTCATTAGTGCTAGCCTTAACGCAGCAGTAAAAGGCACCGCTCCCGTTTCCACAGCTCGCAATTGTTGGACTATAGCCTGCTGCCACTCTTGGGAATTATAAAAAATATCGGCCAGTTGCTCATGAGCTAAAAAACCGGTTACTCCTTTAGTGCTAATATAGTCAGGACTAACTTTAGTAAACTCTAGACATTTATTGATTGTAATATTATGTATTAAATACATTATGAGGAGATTTGAATAAATGGCTATCAGAAAAATTTGTGTGCAAGAAGTTACCAGTTTCCAAGAAACACTGGCTACAACAGTAACCTGCACCACCCCGGCTCATACACCAATAGGGGCAGCCTTCCCAAGCGAATGCAATGTTAGTTTATTTAATGTCGATTTTGCCATCGCTCCAATACCAACTATTTCTTTTTCCTATGATACCCAGCTAAAATATGCTTGCCATCAATCAAGTGCTACTTTTGAAGATTTTTGTAATGTTTTGGGAGCATCTGGATCTATAACTTTTGATTCCGGGATTACTTTTTGCGAATGCCCGCAAGCTTTTACTATTACTTCTGCAATTACCTGCAACCCGGCATCCATTACTACCACTCAAAGTCCCAATACCGTTGCCGGTCATGTAATATTTAGTTTTAGTCTTAAAAATTTATGTGCCTTAACTATCATTTGCGTAGACGATACTATATGTCCTTAATGCAAATGTTGAAAATTATTTGTAGGGGTGAACCTATAGGTTCACCCCTTTTTCGAACACGCACTTTTTTAAAAAAGGGAATTCAAAAATAATAGCGAATAATTAATATTAGTAAATTAACTAACCGGAGGGATAAGCTAAAATGTCAATAAAAATTGTAACCGATAGCACTTCATATCTACCTGCGAACCTTAAAGCTGGATTTGATATTTCCATAGTTGCTTTAAGTGTTAATTTTGATACCGAAACTTATGTAGAAACAGAAATAACTAATGCTTTTTTTTATAATAAAATGGCTCAAAGTAAACACTTACCTACTTCTTCTCAACCAACACCACATCAATTTTATACTACTTTTGAAAAACATATCCAAGCTAATCATTCTATAGTAGGCATTTTTATTTCTTCAGAAATGAGCGGCACTTATTCTACTGCTTTGACCGCTAAGAAGATGATTATGGATAAATATCCCGATGCCGTCATTGAACTGGTCGATTCTCGCTCTAACTGCATGGAATTAGGCTTGGCGGTGCTGGCTGCCGCTAAAGCTGCTAAAGAGGGGCAATCGATGGCAGAAGTTTTAAATCAAACCCACGCTGTGATGCAAAAAAGCCGGTTTTTATTTGTACCGGAAAGCTTAAAATATCTCAAGCAAGGTGGTCGTATCGGCGGGGCAGCAGCTCTGCTAGGCACTATTTTGCAGATTAAACCAATTTTAACTGTTGTGGATGGTAAAACAACCGTTTTAAACAAAGCACGCACTAAAAAGAAAGCCGTACAATATATCTTAGATACTTTTTTTGAAGATATTACTAAAAAAGGGGTTGGACAAGTAGTTGTGCACCACATCGATAATGAAGTAGAAAGCCAAAAATTGGTTCAAATAATTGAAGAAAAAATTAATCAGCCGGTTTCGGTATGCTCTATCGGACCGGTAATCGGGTTACACGTTGGACCGGGGACAATTGCTCTCGCTTATTATACTGAGTTTTAATCAAAAATTGCATTTCCTTGATATTGTCAAAGGCTAAAATATTAATTTGAGCAGAGATTAAGTGTAGTAAAGTAGGGGGGTGCAGTACCAGATCAGAGTCAACCAAAAAAAGAAAATCGTAATTATTATCTTGAGCAAACTTAATTATTTTATTCTTGTAGCCGGCTACCTGCCAAATTAGTGTTTCTTGCCACTGGTGAATATTTTTGTCACACTGGTACCGGCCGAATTTATCTCCTTTAAATCTATGATATCCAGTTCATTCAATGATTGTAAAAATTCAACCAGGATAGCCGGCTTTTGCCGTACTGTGCTACCAATTAATATTTTGAAATTTGTCAATTGATTCCATCTCCCACCATTACATCACTTCGTTATTCTATGATAGGGATCATCAATTTGTGTTTCGAACGTGTGTTTTAAAAAGCATTTTGGATATGTTCCAAGTTTTTTACTGCTCCATCGCCATTTAACTGCACTGCTACTACATCAAAACGGCAAGCTACATCTTTTATTTTATTGACCATCAAGTAATATTGAGCTATCTGACGCACTTTGGCCATCTTTTTGAAACCAATAGTTTCTTGGGGCAAGCCATATCCGGCAGTACGGCGAGAGCGTACTTCCACAAATACCAGTACTGAACCGTCACGGGCAATAATGTCAATTTCACCCAACTTACAACTATAATTCCGGGATACAATCCGCAAACCAACTTTTTTAAGTTGCTTAACTGCCGCATCTTCACCCATTTTACCGGTATGTTTACGGAAGAACGTCATCCTTATTCCCCCTACCTTTTTCGGGGATTTTATTAAAATATGTGTTCGGCACTATCGCATTACGGTTCTCTTGTTGAATAGCCTGGTATACTTCCGCCCGGTGCACATCTATTGCTAACGGGGCTTCGATACCGATACTAACCTTATCACCTTTAACATCCAGTACCGTTATTTTGATATTATGACCGATATTGATGGATTGATTTTTTTTGCGTGATAGTACCAGCATGATTATTTTGCCTCCCGTTCTGCTGTTACCGATTGCTGAAGACCATCAACCGGCAGCGGGTGGCGAATAGCATATTGATCACCAGATAGCACAATTTGTTTGGCCTGATTAGTTTCGGTATTCACAACTAGCGGGGCCATCAGATTAACAGTAGCTTTTGGTAACCCCTCACTAACATTAACGATACAAAAAATCGCTACTTTTTTGGCGGTGTTTTGCTGATCATTTAAGTTCAGTTTGTTTTTTTCTGCTGCCGGTAATTCAAATTGATATTCCGGCAGAAAATTAAACGGGTTAATGACAATAAAACAAATTGTTTCTTCAACAACCGATTTCAATAAAAAAAACGGGGAATTTTGCTCCACCGCCAGTAATTGAAATTCTGTTAGTTCTGCCGGCAAACCGGGTAACCCAGATTTAAAGGTAACTACATTCTCAGGCATTAGTTTTAGACTCCTTAATTACTAATTAGCGATCAGCGATCAGCTAAAAATAAGTTCAAGAACTTTTTTAATGTTTTAGCTGATAGCTGACCAGCCGACTGCTGAAAGCTTGTTTTCAACCGTAACCATCTACTTTTTTACCGGTCGTATTTTCCCGTTGCTTGGCAAATTCAATAGCCTGCTCCGGCTCCAATTCTTGAGCATCACCAGTTTTTTTGTTTCGCACCAGTACTTTCAGCTTATTATCTTTATCACGCACTAGTTTGAATAACAGGGGGTAATTGAACATTTGGGCCGCTTGATTTAACCGGTCTACTGCTTTAAAAAGGGTTGGTAGGTTTACCGGTTTTTTGGCCAAACTTTGTGCTTGTTGCTGTTGTTGTTCTGCTCCTAGTTTACGACCCGGGTCTAGCTGGCGAATAGTGATATGATCATGCACCAGCATCGACTGCAAACCACCGGCACCTACTTTCATGCGACATCACCCTTTTTTTGTTAGCTTTCAGCGGTCAGCGGTCAGCTTTCAGCTAAAACATCAAAAGCCAAAGAAAGTTTTTAAACTTATTTTTTAGCTGACCGCTGATCGCTGATTAACCCTTAGTTTTAACGCAAGAATTGCAGTAAACTAGTTTGCATTATTTGCGCCCCGACCATTAATGAAGCGTTGTAGGTCAGTTGCTGCTGGCTATACTCGATGGAAAGCCTAGCCATATCTGCACCTTCTATTTTATTTAAGTTATCAGTCAGTTTTACTTCTTGATCTAATAATTGTACTTGTAAAGCTTCAAAGTGACTGTGCCGGGCGCCTACCCCAACCCGGTGTCTTAGTAAAGCATCCAATTCACCTTGCAGTTCGCCGATGCTGTTTTGTAGATTTTTAGATGGATCTGTAGGGTCAACACCATTATTATTTAGTCGATCACGCAAGTCGAATAATGCTTTGAAAATACCGGTATCAGCAGCAGTGTTATCATGTACTATATTATTTGTTATATTACCATCTGCATCCACCTCACGAACTCTCCCAAAAATCCCCATGTTTGGATCAGAAGCATAAGGAGCGGTAACCCCCGGTGCATCCACCCGGTAATCAGTGGCCACGGCTACTTCCCGTTTTATTTCCCCTAAATCACCATGATACGTAATTACATCCCCGTTTCTCTGAAACGGGGGGTGGTTGTTATCCATACCGGCATAAATATGCCGGCGCCCTACCGGGGAATTAGCCAAATCCACTACACTGTCAATCATTTTGTCTATCTGGGTAGCTATAGCCGCACGGTCCGCAGCATTATAAGTGTCATTAGCAGCTTGAATAGTATATTCAGTCGCTTGATGTAAAATATTACCGATACTACCCATCGAAGTATCCAACATATCCAAATAAGCCAAACCATCATCAATATTTTTAGCATATTGTTCATTATAAGATAAAGCCGCTCTAATACCTAAAAGTTGCCCCATCACATTAGGATCATCACTAAGGCGCAACAAACGCTTAGATGTAGCCAATTGTTCTTGGTCACGTGCTAATTGACTTAAATTAGTTTGAACGCTGTTGATCACCCGGTTAGCCATATATACATTAGTAATACGCATTATTGTTCACCCCTTTTCATTACTGAGTACTCTCGGAAAGTCTAACCCCACTATTTCTGTACCTTTCAAAGAAAGT
>JAJOKO010000151.1 GCA_021129825.1 Desulfotomaculum sp.
GGGTGCAGGTGGGGGTGTGTTTTAAGATTAATTGGATTAATATGTAAATTTTAAAGGTGCTGACTAGTACTCCTTTTCGAACACGTATTATATCTTAGCATCAATATCTGCTTTAATTTTTAATTCAAAGGCTTCCACAGATATTACTCCTAAATTACCCGCACTACGATGACGGACACTAACAGTGTTTTGCGCCAATTCTTGATCACCTACCACCAACATATAAGGTATTTTTTGCATTTGAGCTTCCCTGATTTTATAATTTATTTTTTCTTGCCGGGTGTCTGATTCTACCCGGATATTTTTGTTGGCTAACCGCTGTACTATTTGAGCAGCGTATTCAGCATGCCGGTCAGTTATCGGTATCACCACAGCTTGTACCGGTGCTAACCAAACCGGAAAGGCCCCGGCAAAATGCTCCGTTAAAATACCGATAAATCTTTCAATGCTACCCAATACCACCCGGTGAATCATTACCGGGCGGTGTTTTTGACCGTCTTCACCAATATAAGTAAGTTCAAATTTTTCCGGCATTAAAAAATCTAACTGAATAGTACCACACTGCCAAGTACGACCAATGCTATCTTCTAAGTGGAAATCAATTTTAGGTCCGTAAAAAGCACCGTCTCCTTCATTAATAATATATTTAATATTTTTTGCTGCTAAGGCTTCTTCTAAAGCAGCAGTAGCCGCATCCCATGTTTGATCAGAACCCATTGCTTTAGCCGGTTTGGTAGAAAGCTCCACCCGGTAAGCTAATTTAAATGCTTTGTAAAAATAATCAAATAAATCAATTACGCCCATAATTTCTTGCTTAACCTGGGTGGGCAACATAAAAATGTGGGCATCATCCTGAGTAAAACAGCGTACTCTCATTAAGCCATGCAGTGTACCGGAAAGTTCATGGCGGTGGACTAAACCCAACTCACCCATACGCACAGGCAAATTGCGGTAGCTATGCATTTTAGTTTTATACACCAAAATACTACCTGGGCAATTCATCGGCTTAATAGCAAAATCACACTGATCAATTTTAGTGAAATACATATTTTCTTTATAATGCACCCAGTGACCGGATTTTTCCCACAATTCCCGGTTTAAAATCAAGGGGGTCCGGATCTCTTGATAACCCCGTTTCTGATGTTCCACTCGCCAAAAGTTTTCTAACTCGTTTCTTAAAATCATCCCCTTGGGATGAAAAAACGGAAATCCCGGTCCTTCTTCCAAAATACTAAATAGATCTAATTCTTGACCCAATTTACGATGATCACGTCGTTTGGCTTCCTCTAAGCGCTGCAAATATTCATCTAACATTGCTTTTTTAGGAAACGAGGTACCATAGATGCGTTGCAACATTTTATTTTTTTCATTACCACGCCAGTAAGCACCCGCCAATTTCATTAGCTTGACTGACTTTAATCTACCGGTAGACGGTAAATGAGGTCCGGCACAGAGATCTAACCAATCTCCTAAATGATAACAGGATATTACTGCATCTTCAGGCAAGTCATTAATTAACTCTATTTTATATTTTTCTGCTAGCTGTT
Organism: Desulfotomaculum sp.; assembly: GCA_021129825.1. GTDB lineage: Bacteria > Bacillota > Desulfotomaculia > Desulfotomaculales > Desulfohalotomaculaceae > JAJOKO01. The sequence continues at coordinate 1,548 of JAJOKO010000151.1, forward strand.
TGAATTTTTCAATAGCTGCGGTCCGGGAAAGTTCCAACCTTGTAAACGGCAGATCTTCTTTAATAATTTTTTTCATTTCTGCTTCTATTCTTTCTAAATCTACCGGCGTAAACGAATTCGGCGCATCAAAGTCATAATAAAATCCATCTTGAATAGCCGGACCAATAGCTAATTTAGCACTAGGAAATAACCGCTGCACTGCCATAGCCAACACATGAGCGGTACTATGCCGGTATACTTCTTGACCCTCTGGATCATTAAATGTAATTATTTCTATATGCGCATCTTGGTTAATTGGGTAGTTTAAATCCACCGTTTTACCGTCTACCTTACCGACCAAAGCCATCCGGGCCAAACCAGCACTAATATCCTGAGCTATTTCCCGCACTGTAATAGCCGGTTGATATGAACATACCGAGCCATCTTTTAAAGTGATCTTAATCATTGTCATTCTCCTTTTGTTTACACCAATGATCACAACCGTTACATATTTCTACTTGCTCACCAAATATATCTTGAATTGTCTTTAAAATATGCTTAGGATTATAATCATCAGCACAATGGATAATCATCTTCCGGGGAGCAATCGAAATAAGGGCGCTCACAAGCAAATCGTCTTGATTAATTTCAGCATGCCACCTATTTAAAAACAAATCCCCAGTATATTCATTGTTAATATTTTGTTTATTTTGATCATAAAGCCCAAAAACATGGTTAGTATTGAGCGTTATATGTAGTAAATCTAGACCCGGTTCTTGGATCCCCACAAAACATTTCAATAACATGATAAATTCATCATATTCCTTTTCCATCAAAAAATCATCTACCGCACTGTCAATAATTCTTCTTAGTTCATGGATATATTCTTTTAAACGAAATCGGATAAAACCATCTATCACCAAGTACTGACTGCCAGACAAATATTCGCTTAATCGATAGAAGATTTGATTCCGCCTATAATTATACAACGAAAAACCACCCAGTTTATTTTTAATATTACTATATTGCTGGGCAAATTGATATATTTTTCTTTTTTCTTGATCATTATAATAATAGCATTCCTCGCAAATTATATCATATATGATTGTTTTTTCCCATTGATCTATAATAATATCTGATACCACACCGGCTATATAATTTTTGAAAATAGTATATTTAGGATCACTCTTTTTAAATAAATAATTACTGTCAATATTACAAGCTAAGAAAGTATATTTTCCTGTAGGCAGTTCACGCATTTTTAATTTTAAACCTTCATTTTCCAGCAAGTGCAACTGCCGGTTTAAACTAAATTTTATTTCATCAAGATAGCGCGAAGTACCGATAGCAATCACCGGCAAAGTATTGGGGTTCAATAACCTACACCTCTCTCATTTCCACAATATTATCTTTAATAACAGTATAATCTAAACAAGTTACAACTATGCCTTGTAAAAAAAAGATAAAGCACCAATCCTAATATTGGTGCTTTATAATAGCAATCAGCTATCAGCTAAAACTTTAAAAGATTTTTGCTGACTGCTGACCGCTGATAGCTAATTACTTTAACAGCGTGTTCGAAAAGTTTAATATTATACTATATATTGTAGCTAATAAAATTAAAAGCACTATATAGGGTGTTAATTATTACTTTTCGAACACGCACTTTAATTGTGAAATAAATAAATAAATAAAGATGCTAAGCTAAAATAAACCGTTAATGAAAAAACATCATTTAGGGTGGTAATCAACGGTCCGGAAGCAACTGCCGGATCAACTTTGAAACGGTACAATATTAGCGGAATAACCGTGCCGGACAAGGTGCCAATAATCAAAGTAATAAATAAAGAAACCCCTACTACTAAACCTAAAATAATATTATCTTGCCATAAATATGCTGTAATCGAAATCAGCACGGAACAAATAATACCAATAATAATTCCCACACCAACTTCACGCCAAATTAACTTTATTATTATTTTTCGATCAATATCATGCGTGACTAAACCCCGGATTACTATAGCCAACGATTGTGTACCGGTATTCCCCGTCATCCCAGCAATCATCGGCATAAAAAAAGCTAACGCCACTACAGCATGTAAAGTGTTTTCAAAAAGACTGATAATACTGCCAGATATTAATCCAATAAACAATAATAAAATTAACCACGGTAAACGCCGGTAGGCTGCTGTAAAAGCACCGGTATGAAAATCAATTGACTTACCGGATGCAGAAATTTTTTCAATATCTTCATTCGCTTCCTGAATTACAACATCAATAATATCGTCTACAGTAACGATACCCACCATCTGCTTATTTTCATCCACGACCGGCATAGCAATAAAGTCATATTTTTCGAATATCTGGGCTACTTCTTCCTGATCCATCTCTACCGGAACTGAAATCACCCGGCTAAACATAATGTTTTCAATTTTAAAATTCATTTCTGCCAACAGTAAATCCCGGTAAGATACTACTCCCACCAATTTTTTGTCTTCATCCAGTACATATAGGTAATAAATATTTTCAGCAATTTCAGCAAAAACTTTAATTTTAGCTATCGCTTCTTTAACTGTATAATAAGTGCGAATCCAAACATAGCGGTTATTCATAATACCGCCGGCGGTCTCCGGCGAATAAGCCATTAAATGTTGCACTGTTTCAGATTTTTCTTCTTTTAATCTATTAACAAATTCTTCTATTTTGTCAACAGAAAGCTCATTTAACAAATCTGCCAAATCATCATTATCCATAGCATCCATCACTTTAGAAGATTTATCAACACCTAAATGCTGCAATATGTCTATTTGCATTTTAGCATCTAGTTCCTGAATTAAATCCGCAATTTGCTCTGGTTTTAAAAATAATAAAAATTTATGATGATGTCTGGCGGAAATATCTTGATACATTTTGGCAATGTCGTAAGGTTGCAACTCTTCCATGATTTCCTGAAAATGCGCTGGTCTCATTTCTTTTAAATATTTGATTGCAAGTAGCAATATTTGTTCTTCTGTCATTTTATTAATCATAAACTCACCCCATACTTCATACCATTGTTATTCGTATTATTCTCTAAAAGCGATCACCCTTCCTGCTTTTCTACTTAATAACTTCAAAAATCAGATTCCAGCACACTAAAAAATATGCCTGTTTTATTACCCACTATTAGTAGTCCTATCTTTTGTGAAAAAGCTTTTACTTTCTAATTTTTACAACCCAATACAATCCATATAGTAGCAAACCCACTGTAGTAATAATAATAACTAAATACACAAATTCAGGGCTTATTAAAAATTCCCTAGCTTCTTCACCAAAAACTACAATGATTACAGCAAATAAGCAAAACCTTGCTCCCCTGCTAATGAATGTCCAAAACATCAGTTTTTTTAATGAAATTCTAAAAGCACCCGAAGCGACAGTCGCCACTTGATACGGAAAAGGAGAAAATCCCGCAATAATAATAGCCACCGTCCCATGTTTAGCAAATAAATTTTCTACCTTGCCGATATCTTTAGCTTTAAACATGCGCTTTAATACCGGTCGACCACCTTTAAGCCCCAGCAAATATCCTACAGGTGCTCCCATTGAAGAAGCTATCGCTGTTAAAAATACATACCACAAAAGCATCTCCGGATTTGCCAAACCTAAAGGAATAAATAAAAGCTCTGTGGGCATAGGCAAAAAAGAATCTAAAAAAAGCTATTATGAACAATCCTATTGACCCGTACTCTTGGAATATCTCCACTAATTGATCCAAAAAATATCTCCCCCGCTTTATTCTACATAAATATGCCTGTTCAAGCACGCCTTTATGATTATGAAAAATCATTCATAAATATAAAGTCTTCTGGATTTCATCTCCCATTTCCTTGTTTTTTATTTATTTTAAAATTCTAATAGTGTTTGCCAACTCTAAACCCCAAATCTTTAATCATTTGCCAATCGTCACTAGTAGAGCGACCATCAGTAGTTAGATAATCTCCAGTGATAGTGGCATTTGCCCCGGCCAAAAAAGCTAATACTTGTAAATCCCGTAGTCCGGTTACCCTGCCACCCGCCAACCGGATAGACTTGGCAGGCAGCACAAAGCGAAAAATTGCTATTGTTTTTAGTGTTTCCAGTGGAGATAAAATAATTTGTCTTTCTAAAGGAGTGCCCGGAACAGGGCTTAAAATATTTATCGGGATAGCATCTACATTTAAATTTCTGATTTCAAAAGCCATTTCCAAACGCTGCCGGGCTGTTTCACCAACAGAAATAATCCCCCCGCAACACACCTGCATACCAGCCTGCTTGGCTGCCTGAATAGTTTGCAACCTCTTTTCGTAATTATGGGTAGTACAAATTTGCGGGTAAAAACTGCGACTGGTCTCTACGTTGTGATGATATCTGGTTACACCTGCTGTCAGCAATTGCCGGGCTTTTTCTGGAGTTAGCACCCCTAGCGAGGCGCATAATTCGAGTTTAGTTTTAGACTTGATTTCAGCATAAATAGCCAGTATTTCGGCGAATTCTTTTTCGGTAGAGCGGTAACCACTGTTAACCAGCGAATAGCGAATGATACCCTGCTGTTCCGCTTGTAGTGCTTTATTCACTATTTCAGCCCGGTCTAAGTGGCACTTTTCTGGAATTACTGCTTGATGATGCCCTGATTGAGCACAAAATGCGCAATCCTCTGAACACCTGCCCACTATACCGGCAGTAATAGCACACAATTCCACTTTATTGCCGGTGAATTTTTTTCTGATTTTATTGGCGGTTGCTAACAGGTCATAAATATCGTCTTTGGCTATCGTTAATAATTTTTCGGTTTCATCAAAAGATAATAATTTACCATCTAAAACTTTTGCACTCAATTCATTAATTATGGACATATCATGGTTCCTTTCTAAATATCCCTTAGTACCGTTGCAATTGAAGCCAGTGTATTTTCACAGGCAAACTCCAATTCTGTTTCTGATATTGATAGCATCGGCACAATTTCAATCACATCTACAATTGGTCTTAATAAAAGTCCGCGTTTACGTGCCGCCATAATTACCCGCTGCCCGACCCGGTATTCCGGCGAAAAAGGTTTTTTCGTTTCCCGGTCTGCTACTAATTCAATACCGACCATAAAACCTCTTTGCCTAATATCACCCACATGATCTAACTGCCAAAATTCTTGCAGTAATTGACTTAAATAATCTATTTTAGACTGCATCTTCTTAAGCAGGTTTTCTCTTTCAAAAATTTCTAAATTTGCCAGTGCTGCCGCACAACCCAGTTGATTACCGGTATAGGAATGACCATGGATAAATTTCTTGTTTTCCGATCCTAAAAAAACTTGGTAAATATCACTGGTGGCTAAAGTAGCTGCTAAAGGTAAATACCCACCGGTAATGGCTTTAGACAAACACAGTAAATCCGGAGTAACGTTTTCGTGCTGGCAAGCAAACATTTTGCCAGTGCGACCAAATCCTACCGCTACTTCGTCTAAAATTAATAAAATATGATACTCAGTACACAATTGACGTATTTTGGCCAAATAACCTCTGGGAACAGCAATCATACCGCCGGCAGCAATCACTTCCGGTTCCATAATCAAGGCCGCTATTTCCTGATGATTAGCTTGCATTATCTTTTCTACCTGTTGAGTACAAGCTAAATCACATCCTTCTCTGGTTAAGCCCCACGGACAGCGATAACAATAAGGCACCTCCGCTTGATATCCTTGAAAAAGCAGCGGGCGGAAGATAGCTTGAAATGAATCTACGCCCCCCACTGATAAAGAACCAATTGTATCCCCGTGATAACCTTCTTTTAAAGAAATAAATTTAGTCTTATTTTGGTATTCCGAGCTTTTTTGTTGCCAATATTGAAAGGCCAGTTTAAGAGCCGCTTCGGTGGCAGTAGACCCATCATCAGAGTAGAATACTTTATTTAAACCTGCCGGGGTAATATCCACCAGTTTTTTAGCCAGTACCGTTGAAGGCACATTGGCCTGACCCAATAGCGTAGAGTGAGCCACTAAATCCAGTTGTTTTTTAATAGCTTGATTAATTTCCGGGCGAGCATGCCCGTGCGCATTTAACCAAATAGACGAAACGGCATCTAAGTATTTATTGCCCTCTACATCATATAAATAGCTGCCCTCCCCTTTGGCTATCATTAATGTCTCTGTTTCTTGATATTGCTGCATTTGCGTAAACGGGTGCCAAACATACTCTAAATCCCACTTTTCCAGCATTTCTTTAGTATACAATTTATGATCTCCTCCCGTAACAGTACAAAATTTCGTAGGTACAGTAGACCCCTTGCGTATCGCAGTAATTGGTCTGGTAATAGTCAAGAATTTCTTGATAACGTTTTTTACCTAGGTATGCTATCGAACCGTTGGCAGGTGTGCAGGCATTAGCTGCCCCTATTTTTTTAATCGCTTTAAATAAATCTCTTACTTGCGGAAAATACTGCCGGTGGAATACTTTTATTATTTTTATTGCTGTAAAATTTTGCGCTGTCATTATCGCTTGCAGTTCCGGGGCAGTAATAAACTGCTGCCCCGGCTGAAATTGTTTTTTGGAGTTGCCGGTGTTTTGAAAAGTCTGGTGTAACTCTTGAAAGGTTGTTTCGCCAAAAGTAGTAAAAAATAAGCTACCCCTAGCACTTAAAGCTTTATTTATCTGCCTTAAAGCCTTGTTTAAATCCAGAAACCACTGAAAGACTGCATTCGCCACAATCAAATCTACCGGGTGATCTAAAATAATCTGCTCCCCATCCATTTGTTTGAAACTCAGTTGATGCTTTAAATAACCTGCTGCATTGATTTTATTTTGACATATGTTTAACATCTCAGCGGAAATATCGGTAATCAATAATTCGCTGGTAATAAGTTTGTTTTGGCTAATTAAAAACTGTAATATCAACTCAGTTAAGTAGCCGGTACCACAACCAATTTCTAAAACACTTTGAACTTGATTGATAAGACCTGTTCTTTTCATTAATTTTAATAATTCCCCGGCCATGATTTTTTTGGATTACAACATAATCATCATAACTACAGGCTGCTTGTGAAAAATGTTTTTGGACTAGTTTTTTGTTAATCGTTTTGGCGGTCATCTAATCATCCAGTCTTGATAGAAAATTTTGTACTATAGTATTAAACTCTTCAGCAGCAGTAAAAAAAGGAACATGGCCGGTACGCGGTAATACAACCAGTTCGGTAGCCCCTACTGCCGAGGTTAAAAGGGTAGCTAAAGTTTCTCCACCGCTCAAGGGGCAAATCCGGTCCGCACTGCCGTGAATAAGTAATACCGGCATTTTATTTGCACAACCATTGGCTAAATTTGGGCGTAAGTCTGTATTTAACAAGTAATTCAGCCCGGCTTGCAAAAAAACATTATTGAACTGCACCTTGTTTTGATAGTGCAAGTCTGCTAATTTTTCAATGAACCCACCTGTGAGTTCATCCTCCGTAAACATCTGTTTATAAAATTTAGCTAAAGTTTTACTTTGATCTAAATGCAAGTTTTTTTGCATTCGTTTTACTACCACTGGCGGCAATCCCCCGGCATAACCTCTGATAGTAGTAAAACGAGCGGTTGCCGCTACTAAAATTAAGCCTTGAATATTTTTAGCGGTCTTTTTTAGCAGCACTTCCAGTGCTAAAAGCGAGCCCATTGACCAGGCAATTAAAACCGGATTTTTAAATCTTGTCACCAATTCTGTTAAGTTCTCGGCAAAATCCGGGACAAAATCCGGCGTGCGAGTTTCTAAATCCCAAAATGCTTTTAAATCTACAAAACAACACTGGTGTTTTTTGGCCAAAAAATCCTGTTTGGTCCAAATAGACGGTCCGCAAGCCCAACCAGGCAAAAAAAATAGCTCCGGCAACTCATTTTGCCCCCCTTAAATTTGGGACATTCCCGGCACTCACTAAACTCGAATAATACTCATTACCGTTAAGTGCCGGGTGTGTCCCATCTCCCATTAACGCTAGTTAATTGGTGTAAAGCAAATTTCAAATCTTCCATACTGTGGGTGGCCATTAAAGACAGCCTGATCCGCTCGGTGTTTTTAGGTACAGTAGGCTGCCTGACCGGCAAGGTTAAAATACCTCTTTCCAGTAGTTTTTTGCTAAAATTAAGAACGTGGTCATTACCCGGAACCAGCACCGGTATTATTTGGCTATCGCTATCTAAAGTAGCAAAGCCTGCCCTGTTCAATTCGGTAATCATCCACTTGAATTTCGAATGTAAACTTTTCCTTAATTCGGCCCCAGCTGTGCTACTGATTATTTCTAAAGATGCTAAAATACTGCCCAATACTGCCGGTGGTAAAGAAGTAGTGTAAATAAAAGAACGACATTTATTGCGCAAGTAATCAATAAGTATTTTCTGACCAGCAACATAGGCTCCAAAACAGCCAAATGCTTTGCCTAAAGTGCCTAAATGCACATCAATACCGGCAGTTACTTTTTCGCTGGTAGCCAAACCCTGCCCCCCGGGGCCAAAAACTCCCTCGGCGTGGGCTTCATCCAGCATTAAAACTACACCATATTGCTGCTTAAGCTGTACCAATTCCTTTAGTGGCGCCCGGTCACCATCCATACTGAAAATACTGTCAGTAATAATCAATTTTCGCCCGCTCCCGGTTGTTGTTTTAAGCAACTGCTCCAGATGATTTAAATCCCGGTGCCGGTATCTTTTAAGTTTAGCCCTGCTGAGAATAATACCATCGATAATACTGGCATGATTTAATTTATCACTAAAAACAAAATCATGCCGACCTACTAAAGCTGGAATAACCCCAATGTTAGCAGAATATCCCGTATTCAGTAAAATAGCACTTTCTTTGCCCTGAAAAACAGCCAAAGCACTTTCTACTTCTGCATGTAGCGGTAAAGTTCCGGTCACCAATCTGGAAGCTGCCGTTCCGGTACCATATTTTTGTAAAGCTAACGCCGCTCTTTGCTTTAAAGCGAGGTGATTTGCCAAACCAAGGTAGTTATTCCCTGCCAAGTTCAAGGTTTTTCGACCGTTAATTTCTAGCCAAGCAGTAGCATTTGTTTCTGTAACTATGATGTTCCGGAATAAAGCATTCGCTTTTAATATTTCTAATTCTCTTGCTAGTTCTTGGTGAAAATTACTCATTAAGCATTTCCAAGGATTTTTTCATAGCGGAGATATAATTCCGGTGTAGCCAATTTAGCAGCTTGTTCCGGCAAATTTATATAAGGCACTATCCCCAAAATAGGTACACCGGCAACCTGTTCGATATATTTGGGATTGGTTTTCTCCACAATAGTATCGACAATATCTTGAGCATAATTAATAATTACCCCTTTAACTGTCAACCCCATATTTTGAGCATATTTAACAGTCAATACAGTGTGATTAATAGTACCTAAACCAGGCCTGGTTACTACAATTAGTGGTAAATTCAGCATTTTGATTAAATCTGCAATTAATACTTCTGTCCCACAAATAGGCACACAAATCCCACCGGCACCTTCCACTAAAACCAGATCATATTTAGTTTTCAAATAATTAAAGTGATTTTGGATTAAATCTAAATCTATCTGTTCTTGAGCCATTTCTGCCGCCAAGTGGGGCGATACTGCATTTTTAAAGCAATAACTGTTCATTTCTGATGCCGGTTGGTTTAAACCAGTATACTTGCTTACAAACTCCATATCCAAAGATCGGTATTGCTCCCCCTCCTTCCTTCCCCCGGATTCAGCCGGTTTATATGCCGCTACTTTTCTCCCTTGAGCCTGCAATAAATTAGCTAATAAAGCCGTTACCATTGTTTTACCTACCCCAGTATCTGTACCGGTTATGAAATATCCTGACAATAGCTAACACTCCCTTATAAAAAAATATTTTTGTCAACTTTATTATTTTCGTGGTTAACTAAGATTATATACTAATCCCTACTCATTAATCAAGCCTTATAAGGCCATCTAAAAAAAACAGCAGACATCCCTTAGTGATAAGGGGTATCTGCTGTTTAAAAGAACATTTATTTGATTTTACTTAGTAATATCAGCAGCCCATGACTCTGCTTCATCTGCTGCTGCGCCTACATCACCGTCAATCATCAAACCTTCTGCCACTAATTTTGCCCCACACTCATTAAGTTTGCTTTCCAGCATAGTAACCGCCACACAAAAAGTATCCGGATATAATTCACTATCTCCCGGTCCAAAAACAGCAACTTTCTTATCTTTAAAAGTGGCTTCATCCATGTTCGCGTGAAATTCAATGAAACTTTCTTCTAGCTCCCCATCACCCCAAGTCGGGCAACCCAATACTACCAGTTCATAATCTGCAATTTCACCCATATCTACCTCGGCTACATTTTTCACAGTCACATCCCAACTTGCACTGCTAAGACCCTTAGATACAACATCCGCCACTTGCTCAGTGTTACCAGTTGTAGATCCATAAATTAAAATAGCTTTTCCCATTTCCAAAAAACCTCCTTGAAATTTTTATTATAAATTTATATTATGATATTGATTATAATGACCTTTATCAGCTGGTTGCCAAAAAAACACTTATAACCGCACCATAACTCATAGCTCCTCCCAAAAGGAGAAGCTATGCTAATCACTAAGATTCATTAGGGTCAAACTTCAAAGCCAGCATTACAATGAACGGTAATCCTAAAACATACGCTAACCATACTAATCCTGCTTCCACCAGTAACACCCCCACTTCAACATAAATAATCC
>JAJOKO010000068.1 GCA_021129825.1 Desulfotomaculum sp.
CCAGGACACTTTGCAGTTTTGGTGATATGGTCACCAATGCTTCTTGATGCTGCTTAGCACCGCTGTTTTCTTTAATATCCGATATCTGACGACCGGCTTCCGATAACCGGCAACCAACATCCGACTGCATATTCATCAGCATCGCCAAAAAATCCCCGCCACCAGCTTTAGCATCGCCTTTTTGTTTCCCAGCAGGTTGATAATTAAGCATTTGGACAGCACTTGTATTCGCTGCGATCATTTTATCACCTCCCTTCAAATGCTCTGTGTTCTCTGTGGTTCTGCCACTTCATTTTATAACATTAAGTGGTAACATGACAATACCTTTTCAATAGGACAAAAGTCCTTATTTCTTCAACCGGCATTGATAATTATACATGCCGGTAGCTAATTCATCTATATTTTTTTCTTCTAACACCCGGGCTTGACAAAGATGGGTTTGTAACTGCCCTTCTTTCAGTTTTTCCAGCACCATCCGCTGCTGCCGGGCTTCAGTCGTCACTTGGCACGCTTGGTGGAATTGCTGCTGCGCTAATTGCACTTGCTGCTTTTGCTGATTGATTTTTAACTTTAGATTTTCTTGATACATCAACTGCTGCCAACTGCCTACCTGAATCTGTTCCGGCGGAGCAGTTTGTTTTGAACAAGATTGGCATCCGCTAGTAGTAGCGGCGCATTCGTTTAAACATTTTTCCGCTTGCACTTGAACCGCTAATCGCTCCCGGTACAATTTTTCAGCCTGACTTTGCTTTAATAAAGCTTCACATTCTTTGGTGTTGCGCTGTTTCAATACCGGCTCTAAACGAAATTGAAACTTCTGCATGTCTTAATCAACCCTCTCGCTTTTTAGTTTTCACTTAACTGCTGTAGTTTAGCTATCGTTTGCTCATATTCACTATGTTCCATAGGAGACTGGATTAAAAAATCATTAATCTCCCGGTGCTTACGAAGGGCTAAGTCTATTTTAGGATTAGAACCGGCTACATAAGCACCGATATTGATTAAGTCTACCGATTCCTGATAGGTAGCTAAAATATCCCGAATTTGACCGGCAGCGGTAAGATGTTGTGTTGCCGCTAAATCTGGCATCAACCGGCTGGTGCTTTGCAAAATATCAATGGCCGGATAATGATTACTGGCAGCCATTTTGCGGGATAAAATTATATGACCGTCCAAAATGCCCCGTACTGCATCCGCAATCGGTTCATTCATATCATCACCGTCTACTAGCACAGTATAAAAAGCAGTAATTGAACCGCGTTGGGTCATTCCGGAACGCTCTAAAAGTTTAGGTAATAACGCAAATACTGAAGGGGTATACCCCCGGGTAGTCGGCGGTTCTCCCACTGCTAAACCTACTTCCCGCTGGGCCATGGCAAAACGGGTTATCGAATCCATTAACAGCATCACATCTTGACCTTGATCCCGAAAATATTCTGCTATGGCAGTGGCTACAAAGGCTCCTTTTAAACGGACCAGTGCCGGTTGATCAGAAGTTACCGTGACTAACACTGATTTAGCTAAACCCGCCGGTCCTAAATCGGTTTCTATAAAATCCAGCACTTCCCGGCCCCGTTCCCCAATTAAAGCAATTACATTGACATCTGCGTTACCATATTTTGCGATCATCCCCAACAGGGTGCTTTTACCGACCCCGCTGCCGGCAAAAATCCCCAAACGCTGACCACGCCCACAAGTTAACAAAGCATCTATCGCCCGTACCCCGGTGGGTAGTACTTCACTAATCCGCTTACGTTTTAACGGGTTTAACGGCGGCGATTCTACCGAAATACGCAACCCGGTATCCTCTAGGCAAGAAAATCCCCTCTGGGTAAGGTTTTTACTGACCCTTGCTAGTTCCTCGTTCCTAGTGCCTCGTTCCTTAGTTTCTGTACTATCAATAGGGATGCCCAGACCATCCAGTACTTTTCCCAGTAAGTGTGTCCCTACCGGGATAGATAGTGCTTGCCCGGTAGGGAGTACTAAACAACCGGGATAAATACCTTGCAATTCTCCCAGTGGCATCAAAATAGAATTGCGTTCTTTAAAACCAACTACTTCCGCATAAATTGATTGCTCTGCTGTAGGACCTGTAATGGTACAAACTTCTCCAATACAAGCGTTAATACCTTGGGCTTCGATGGTTAAACCCACTACTTGAGTAACTCGCCCGTGTAATTTAATCGGCACTGCTTGTTGGATACGTTGATGCACCGCCGGTAAATCCACCTTATAAATTTGTTCGTCAGTTATAGCAGTAATAGGCAAAACCATTCACCTCCACCTGCACCCTTGCCGGCACTCACCAAACGTTGGTTGGACTATGCTACGAACCTTTATTAACCTTGATCCTCGTTCCTTGAACCTTGTTCCTCGCCTTTTACCGCCTGCAACACTTGCTTCCAACGCTCATCAATAGTAGCATCTACCAAACCTTGCTCGGTATCTACCAAACAACCACCCGGTTTAATATTGGCGTCCGCCGTAAATGTCAATAACGCCCGCTCCGATAAAACTTTCTCCAACTCTTGTTTGTGGGCTATATAAATACCGATATCATCCGGATTAACATAAAAAGTAACTCGTTCCCTTTCTTTAACCAGTTTAATAGCGGTCAAAGCCGCTTTAATAATTAAATCTTGATCTAATTCCAGTTGGGTACCTAACACTTTTTCAGCAATTTCTACTGCTAAGGAAATGATTTCCGATTCCATTTCAGCCAACGTTTCCCGCCTGACAATTTCAGCTTGGTGCAGTACTGCCTGCGCTTGCTGGCGAATCTCTGTTGCTGCTGTTTCGGCTCGCTCTAGCCCACTTTGATAGCCTTGCTTTTCAGCCATATCTTTGATTTCTGCTCCCTCGGTCCGGGCTATAGCGATGAGATCATCTGCTTGTTCTTTAGCTAGCTTAATAATTGCTTCTGCTTGGTGTTTAGCTTCATCTAACGCTGACTTCGCTTTTTTCAACTGTTGCTTTTCAGAAAAGATTACTTTATTTTTTATTTCTAACATTACGGGAGTGGTATCTAAAGCCGCTTTTTTTATTATTTTATACAATTAAAGCATCCTCTCCACCCCGCGAAATCACTATTTCACCACTTTCTTCTAGCTTACGAATTACATTTACTATTTTTTGTTGCGCTTCCTCTACTTCTCTTAAACGTACCGGTCCCATATATTCAATTTCTTCTTTAAGCAACCCGGCAGCCCGCTTAGACATATTTTTGTAGATGCGATTGTTAACTTCTTCATTAGCACCACGCATCGCTAAAGCTAACTCTTTGGTATCTACTTCTCGCAATACTTTTTGAATAGAAGCATCGTGTAGCTTGACCACATCTTCAAAAATAAACATCATCGCCCGCACTTCTTCAGCCAAACCCGGGTCAGTTTTTTCTAGATTTTCAAAAATCGATTTTTCCGTAGTGCGGTCTACTTTATTTAAAATACCCACTAAACTTTTAACCCCACCGGTAGCAACATCATCACTAGTAATCACTGCTGATAACTTTCGTGCTATAATTTGTTCTATTTCTTGAGCCACTTCCGGTGAAGTACGATCTAATATTGCTACCCGCCGGGCCACGTCTGCTTGTTCTTCCGGCGCTAATTCCGAAAGAATCACAGCAGCTTGGTCTGGTTTAAGGTGCGCTACTACGAAAGCAATCGTCTGCGGGTTTTCATCTCGTATAAAACTAATGATTTGCTTGGGATCAGATTTACGTAATTTTTGAAAAGGTACTTGGCGTAAATTTTGAGTAATTTTATCTAAAATCTCCAGAGATTTTGCTGAACCAACGGTTTTTTCTAATAGTTCTCTGGCATAATCTAAACCACCTTCCAGTACGTAATTGCGGGCTTGATACAATTCAAAAAATTCTTTTAAAATTGCAGCAGTCTCTTCATTAGAAATATTATCCAAATCAGTGATTACACCGGTGATCCGCTCAATTTCCAAATCTGAAAATCCCCGCTTTAATACTTGTGATGATAAATTAGTGCCCAAACTCATCAGGATTGCCGCTGTTTTATGTTCACCGCTTAAATCTTCTAACATCTACTTCTACTCCTTAAGCCAAAGTTTCAATACTTGGGCTACCTCTTCCGGCTTTTCTTCCGCTAATTTTTTTAAGTTATTAGCCGTTTTTTCGGTGTCAGATACCTGCACTTCTGGTAATCCTTGCTGATCATCTTGCGGTAATCCCATTGGTTGTAATTGGGCTAACCGTTCTTGCTCTTGCTCGCGCTGTTTGGCTTTGCGCTTGGCCCGGATAAATAAAATCAAAATCAAAAGTAGCAAGAGCGCTACAGCGATACCAATCCATAATAAGTTTTGCTCCCACCACGGCAATAGTTCAACCGGTTCAGCTACAAAAGCATCTCGCAATTCGGTATCAAAAGGCATTATTTGCACTACTATCTCATCACCACGACCGGGTTGATAACCAATCGCCTGCGCTACAATCGCTTCAATATCCTCTTGGTTAACAGCCTCATCAAGCACCCATTCACCCGTTTCCGGATCACGTTTTTGATTATTCACAATTACAGAGGTGAAGATCCGGGTAATGGCCCCGGGTGGTTGTTCTAAAATAGTCACCTCTTGCCCTAATTCATAATTAGTAATCCGCGACTGGTGTTCATGTTCCCCACCACCACCGCCTACTATCGGAAAATCAGCACCAGGCATTTGGGTTGTTGTGCCGGCGGCACCACCGCCACCAGGGTGAGTGCCGCTGGATTCTTCAGTTTGTTCACTTAAGATTTGACCAGGTAATACTTCGGTAACAGTAGTTTGCATTTTACTAAAATCCAACTCTACTGAAACCATCGCTACCGTATTACCCGGACCATAGACTGGGGTTAAAAACTGCTCTAGTCTTCTTTCTAAATTTTTCTGGATGTCAGCACGTAATTGCTGTTGCTGCTGGATTAACGTGCCCGCCACTACATTTACATCGGTACCCACTTGCAAAAAATCGTTCAATACATTACCCATGGTATCAATGATCTGGACCTGCTCCGCAGTCAACCCGGCCACACTACCAATTAACAAATTGTTAATCCCGCGCACTTGTTCCGGTTGCAGTTGAGTTAGCGGTGAGAGCTTTAACAATACGGAAGCAGACGCTGTACCTTGTTGTTGAATAAAAACACTTTCCCGGGGCAATACTAAATGTACCCGGGCTTGCTCTATCGCTTCAATAGCGGTAATAGTACGCCGCAATTCTTCTTGTAACGCCCGAAAAAACTACTTGCTGTTCAAAATCAGTTTGGGCCATCTTAGTTTGGTCAAATAATTCAAATCCCTGACCGGCACCGGGTAAATCACCGGCACTGGCTAATTGCATTCGCAACTGGTACACTTGCTCTGCCGGTACTTCGATAGTGCGCCCTTGATCACTAATCCGGTAATCAACATTAAGCGCCGTTAATTTTTCGGTTACTACACCAGCCTCTTGCACTTCTAAGTTAGTAAAAAGAGGCGCATAATTGGTTTGCATCAAAAAAGAGGTCAAATAAAATAAACCCACTAAACTAGCTACACCAAACAGCATTATTGCTATTTTATTGGTTTGAGTAGCATTTTGCCATTTTTCTTTTAGTTTGGTCAATAAATCCCGTGGATTCAACAATAAACACTTCCTACTCTGAAAATCAGTTTCTGGTTATTAGTTACCAATTTTAACTATATCGGCATCCGCGATATTTTTCGATATGCTTCCACCAATTTATTACGCACTTCAATTGATAACGTCATCAGTAATCGCGCTTCTTGACTAGCAATCATTACTTGATGAACATCCTGCACTTCACCGGTCAAAAACTGCATTCTCGTAGCACTGGAATGCAGTTGAGCATCGTTTACTTTTTGAATAGCATTATTTAACGTATCTCCAAAAGAAATGTTATCACCGCTATTTTGCCCCGTGTTTTTAGTCAATGGTAATTGGCCAATACTAGCTAATTCCGGTGATAACGCCATTGGTTTGATTTGCATTTAAATCCCCCTTAATTGATGGGGACATTCCGTGAAACGGTGTGTCCCCTCTCCACTAGTTTCGACCTATTTCTAACGCTTTCAGGATCATTCCTTTAGAAGCATTAAAAGCGGCTACATTCGCTTCGTATGATCTGGTAGCAGTCATCATGTCGATCATTTCGTTCAATACATTAATATTAGGATAAGCAACATAACCGCTGGCATCAGCCAAAGGATGGTTCGGGTCATGTACCATTCGCGGCGGATTAGGATCATGCACAATGCCTACCGCTTTAACGCCGGCACCAGCAAAGGAACAACTAGCCGCATTTCTTGGTTTATTGATTGCTTGCTCAAATTGTTGGGCAAATAATGGCACTTGGCGGCGATAAGGTTGATTTGCCGGATCACCCGGTCGACCGGCAGTATTAATGTTCGCTAAATTATTAGCAATAATATCTAAGCGGAGCCTTTCTGCCGACATGCCGGAAGCACTAATAGCAAAAGAATCAAAAAAATTCATCGCTTATCTTCCTCCTCTAATCACTCTTTGACGACCAGAAAAGAAACCGTCTATAAACTGAATGGTAGCATTATATCTAATTTGATTGGCAGTTAAATTGACCATTTCTTGATCTAAATTGACATTATTGCCACAAGGGGTAATGCTGGTATGGGTTACTGGTACTGCTTCCGGTCTTACTTCATGCACGCCCCTGCCTCCACCGATATGGTTAGCATGCGCCGTGATTAATGGAATGCGCTTATTTAATGCCGTTTTAAAATGTTCCTCAAAAGAAACTACTGATTTTTTAAATCCCGGTGTATTCAGATTAGCCAAGTTATTAGCAATTACTCGTTGCCTTAATGATGACGCATCCAGTATATTTTTCATTGCTGCCAAACTGGTATTTTCTAACAAAAACAAAATTAGCACCCCTCCCTTTAAAAAAATAACTAAAAACTAAAAATTAAAAACCAAAAATCTTTTTGATAATTATTACTTTCGATATTTCGCCAGATTATCCTGCAAAAAAATATATATTTTTTATATATTTTATTTTTGTGACCTTAGTCCTAGTTAGTCCTAGTTAGTCCTAGTTATTTTTTAACTAATATTTCATAATTTCAGATTTTACTTTAATAATACTTCTCTCTAAAATACTTCTCTCTAAATTATTTTTATCCTGCAAAAATTGTTCTTCTACCGGTAAAATTAGTACCCGCTGGTAAAATTCTTCTGCTTTAGGGGCCCGGCTACCTTCCAGTGTACATGCTTCCGGATGCCCCGCCCACAAATAATATGGTTGTAAAAACACCGGATAGTAGCGCACATCTACAGCAATACCGGCAGATCTCAGGGCTGTGAAAATTTTCCGGCGATTAGGTGCCAGGTGTTCAATATTTAGTTGTAAAGCATAAAAACCATTAGCAGGGATGGTGCCTGGCAAGACTAACGGTAGTTTAACTTGTGCTAAATCTGAAAAGGCTGCTTGATATTGCTTAGTTACTGCTTGACGCCCGACCAGTATTTGATCCAGTTGCTTTAATTGCGAAAGACCTAGTGCCGCTTGTAACTCGGTCATCCGGTAAGCATAACCCAAATCCTGCATTTCAAAATGCCAATCTCCTTCATCCTTGGTTAAAAGATCCGGGCTGCTTACAAAACCTTCGTCTCGAAACATTCTCAACCATTGCTCCAGTTCATCAGAATCTGTGGTAATCATCCCCCCGTCACCGGTATAAATATGACCACCCGGTCCGAAATCAAATATCACCATATCTCCCCAAGCGGCTACCGGTCGCCCTTGATAACAAGCCCCCAAAGCACTGGTAGCGTCAACTATAATCGTAATATCTTTATCTTTAACCATAGCTAATACCGGTTGAAGATCACAGGGTTGACCGGCATAATGATGTAAGACGATTGCTTTAGTATTGGCATTAATTTTAGGAGCAATTTTCAGCGGGTCTATATTGCCGGTAGCGGCATCTATATCTGCAAAAATATTTACAGCACCTTGATGAAAAACAGCATTAGGACCTGCTACCGGTGCCAGCGGTGACACTATTACTTCTTCTTTATGACCAATGCCCGCAGCCATCATCGCTAGATGCAAACCAGCTGCCCCGCTGGATACAGCTACCGCATGTTTAACACCACAATAATCAGCAAAATGCTTTTCAAAAATAGCAACTTGTTTACCCATATGTAAACTACCATTTTCTACAGTAGCTATTAAAGCTTTAATGCTTTCGGCAGAAAACCTTCTTGAATATAATGTCAAGGTAAAATCCTCCTGTTTTTTAAAAACTACTT
This sequence comes from Desulfotomaculum sp., assembly GCA_021129825.1. Taxonomy (GTDB): domain Bacteria; phylum Bacillota; class Desulfotomaculia; order Desulfotomaculales; family Desulfohalotomaculaceae; genus JAJOKO01. The sequence continues at coordinate 8,303 of JAJOKO010000068.1, forward strand.
TCATTTTAACAGAAATATTGCTATAATACAAAATAAAAAGTAGTAATATTAGTAATTAGGACTAATTTCCTAGCAAATATTTCAAAAAATAAATTTTGCTTATTTTAAAATTAAATTAAATATGGTATTATAATAAAATAAGTATTTTATTAGTGTGTGTTCAAAAAGGAGACTGCCCATGGATATAACCGCCCAATTACAATTACTTAAAAATTTTCCGTTATTTAAAGGATTTAGTGATTTTGATTTAAAAAGTCTCGTTAAAGTAGTTACATTATTACCTTACCATGAAGAAACAGTGCTTTACCATCAGGGAGACTACGGAGATTCATTTTTCATTATCGTCAAAGGAAACGTAACTATATCTAAAAAAACAAACTCCGGTAAAAATGTACCGGTGCATACTTTTGAATTCAACCATATTTTTGGAGAAATGGCTTATTTTAACCAAACCGGACGCCGGTCATTTACAGCCAAAGCCCATCCCCAAACAGTATTATTTAAAATACCCCATATTTTTTTGACTTTACTGCAACAAAGCAATAAACTCACCAATAATTTAATGCAAATTATGAGTTCAAATCAACAACAATATTTCTCTAAAACTGCTGACAAAGTTAGTCCAACAGTAACTAATTTGAACAATAATAAAACTAAAAAAACTGCTGACCAAGTTACCAACGTTAATAACGTCCCTAGTAAAGCAATATTGTCCAAAACAATGTCCGCAACATTAAATGCTAACAAAGGCTTTTCTCTTTCAGAATCAGAAGAATTGTCCCACAAAAACATGTTATATAATCATAAATTTGTTTGCCCTGCTTGCCACAAAAAATTTACTTCTCCCAAAGTTTTATCTAAATATGTAACTGTGGATAAAACCGACAGTGATTTTTGTAATTATTATACTGGCATTAATCCCCTTTTTTATGAAATATCAGTTTGTCCCAAATGTAGTTATGGCTTTACCGGTACTAAGGTTAATAAATTAGATTCTAAGTCTTTAGCAACACTAAAGCCGGTATTAGCTACTTTACCCAAAAAAGATTACTGCCTGGTGCGTGATCTGCAACTAGCTATAGAAACTTTTCTGACTGCTTTAATGTGTCAAACTGCTTTTAAGAACAAGAAGTCCTTGATTGCTTGGCTAAACTTAAGATTAGCTTGGTTATACCGGTATCAAAATAATACCAAAACAGAACAGCGCTATCTACAAGTAACTCTGGAAAATTATTTAGCAGCATTTTCTGAAGAAAAACTAGCTACCAAAAATGAGTTGCAGTTAATTTACATGATCGGTGAATTATATCATAGATTAGGCGAAGCTCATCTAGCTGTAAAATGGTTCAGTCAATTAGTTACTCACCCGGAGAACAAAAAATTCCCGGTGATGGTTAAAAAAGGTCGGGAACAGTGGCAAACTATTCGTGTCCAAATGAAAAAAGATAATATAAAATCAACTAGTAATACCAAAACAAAAAACCAGTAGTCGGTAATTACCGACTACTGGTTTTAAACTACTTCATCCACTAGCAACCCCACCGCATCTCTAATTTGCGCTACCATATCTAATAACCATTCCGGAGGAATTTCTCTGATTACCTCTTTACTTTCAGAATTGACCACTTGCACCAAAAACTCGCCACTTGCTTCATGTAGCTGAAAATTTAAATTCACCCGGTAGATTTGCAAAATTTGATTAGCTTGTTCAATAGCTGATTCTAAAGCTTCCCGGGTGACTTTATTTGGTGCTGTTAATTCCAGTTCTTTAACAAGAACTTTTCTTTCGCCCAACATTACAGCAGGTGGTTTGCTTTCTTCCCGGGATTTCAACGGTTGACTGCGCACCAACGGGTCAATATTTGACAATAACATCTGAAACACCTCCTAAGTTTGGTTTACGGTTTTTCTTACTTCTTTTTATCTAAAAAATAACTATCCGGCTGTGCCGGTGTCTTTTGATAAGTATTCAAAACTTTTTTAGATGACTGTATTTTATTGATGTCTTTTTCTAAACTTTTTAACTTGGTAACAGCTAAATCGCAGCTTTGCTTGGTTAAGTTTTGAGACTGCAAAGCTATTTTTTTATTTTGTTCCCTAATATTTTCTAACTGCTGCCAGCTTTGGGGACAAATTCGGCTAAGATCCTCCCAGTTAACGACACTTTGGTCACTAGTAATTTTTTTTCTCAACAGCCGTGCTTGCTGATCCAAAGCATCTATTTTTTGAATATATTCCTGCCTAGCATTTAATAAATTATCCAGCACATCCCAGTCTCCGGTTTCGTTAACCAAACGCTTACTTAGTAACAATATCTGTTGCATTAATTTTTCTTTCTGCTTCAATACCACCAGCAACTGGTCTAATATTTTTTGCACATAACATTTTTTATTCATAATTCAAATACCTTCTCTGATTATCAATTAATCCTTAAACAAGGGAGATGGTTCTTGTGGTTTAGCCAGCCACAGCATCTATAGCCTGTTTTGGAGTTGTACCAGTATTAACAGCACTTTCAGTCTTGATTTTCTTTAAAGCTTGATTCCACGCATCACGTAATTCTTCTAAAAAACTGTGTACTTCCAATAAAATTTGCTTATTTTTTTTCACATTAGCCTCTACCAGTCGTTCGTTCAGATATTGGTATAAATTAAGTAAATTTTGAGAAACTTTGAATTCTTGGTTTAAAGTAACCGTCAACTCAGAAATTATCGCCTGTACTCGTTGAATATAATGGTTAGTTTGTTCAATGTTTTTAGCTTCTAACTCCTTAATAGCCAAGGTATTAAACTTTAAAGCCCCGTTATAAAGCATTAAGGTTAGTTGACCCGGTTCCGCACTGGTTACCGCATTTTGCTGGTATTGAATATAAGGATTTACCACCGACATAATTATAACCATCCCTTTCGCTTCAAGTATAATCAGCGTTCAGCTAAAGAATAAATTCAAAAGCTTTCTTGTTTTTAATGTTTTAGCTGATAGCTGATAGCTGATAGCTACTTTCACTGACCACTGATCACTGTTCTTCTACATTCCCCCGCCAAATTGTTGGGCTAACCACATGCTCTGCTGGTTCATCTGGTTAATAGCTCTTTCCATCGCCGAAAATTGTCTCCAATGGCGGTCTTCCAAGGCTATCAAACGTTCTTCCCACCTGTTTATCTCATCATTCACATTACTGATGCGCCTACCCATCGCACTGGAATCAAACTGGACAAAACTACCATCCGTACCGGCCCGACCGGTAAGTAAATTGATATGGTGATCCAAATCATGTTGCAGGCGCTGGGCAATACCCATTTGAGCATAATCTGTTGAACTGGTAGTGAATAATGCGGTCATCGCTTCTGGATCTGCTTCTAGCGCAACCCGAAGCCGGTCTTCATCAATATGCAGTTTACCACGCTCTTGAAAATTTTGGGTGTTAATCCCGATTTCAGATAAAGTATCATACAGGGTATTGGTTAAACCAGATACCATCGCTGACATAGCACCCCGCATTCTATGCACCGTACTACTTAACAAAGCATCGTTTCTCAACAGTCCACTACGGGCTATTTCTTCCCATTGTTCTTGCTGGGTTTCGCTCATCTGCTCGCGCTGGGCATCAGTCAGCGGCCGGTAGTCCCGGTCGCGGTTTTCCAGTAGTTCCTGATTTACTTTGCCAATGGTGGTATTATATAATTCTATAAATGACTTGATCGAATCAACTACCGTATCAACATCACTGGCTACCGTAATCGTACCGGCAGTAGTCATAACTTGGTTAGCGGTAATATTAATACCATTAACAGTAAAAGTATTGGTGTTAAATTCTAAATGATGAGCATCACCCAAATTAATCATAGCATTAGTGCCTGTTGCTGCTACCCCGGTTTGTAAATTCAAATTTAAAGTATTAGTACCCGAACCACCGCTTA
>JAJOKO010000142.1 GCA_021129825.1 Desulfotomaculum sp.
AGATTAAGATAAAAAATAGCACTTATTTACCTCTTTGCCTTTTGATCTCTTTATCGGGGGTGTGTTTTAATAGAGATATACTTTTAAATAAGTAGTTGTACAGTGGGTTTTGGTGATAAAAATCAAGGAGCGAATAATGGTGATTGATAATAACGGTGTTTTTCCTTACGGTAGCCGCTGGTTGCGGACCGATTTTCATCTCCATACGAAAGCTGACAAAGAATTTTCTTACAGCGGTAAGGATGATTATTATTTATCGAATTATGTGGATGCTTTGGAAAAAGCCGGTATTGCTGTAGGGGTTATTACAAATCATAACAAGTTTGATTTTAAAGAATACATGGCTTTACACAAGACTGCAAAAACGAAGCAGATTTTTTTGTTGCCTGGTGTTGAACTCTCGGTGAATGATGGAGCAAATGGAATTCATACCCTTATTGTGTTTAGCGAGCAATGGTTGGTAAATGGGCAGGATTATATCAACCAATTTTTGAGTGTTATTTTTGAAGGAAAGACACCGGAACAATACGAAAATAAAAATAGTCGTAGTTCATTCGGATTGATCGAAACTATCAAGAAACTTGAAGGGTATCACAGGGACTTTTTTCTGGTTTTTGCCCATGTGGAAGGCAAAAGTGGGCTGTGGCACGAGCTGGACGGCGGTCGTCTTCAGGAAATGGGTAAAAGTGAATTTTTCATCAGGAGAACTTTGGCATTCCAAAAAGTCAAAACCCATGATGTGTCTGAACGTAAATGTCGGGTGAAAGTGCAAGGATGGCTTGGAAATGTCTATCCCGCAGAAGTTGAAGGTTCAGACTGCAAAGCAATCGACCAGATTGGGCGAGGGGAATCCTGCTATCTAAAAATTGGCGAGTTTTCCTTTGAGGCAGTCAAATACGCCCTCTTGGATTATAGTAACCGTATTGCCGTTGAGCCTAAAACATATAACCACTCCCATATCCAGAGCGTTTCTTTTGACGGGGGTGTATTAGATGGTAAGACAATCAACCTATCGCCGGAAATGAACACATTGATTGGCATCCGGGGTAGTGGGAAATCATCAATTTTGGAAACTATCCGCTATGTTTTGGATATTCCCTTTGGAGAAAAAGCTCTGGATACCGACTACAAAAAGCATCTTGTGGACTATGTTCTGGGAAGCGGTGGTAAGATCACGGTCCGGGCTGTTGACCGGCGGGGACAGCATTATGAAATCCGGCGTATTAACAAGGAAACACCTGATGTGTATATAGACGATGTACTTCAACCTGGTATTTCTATCCGGGAAACTATTTTGCACAAGCCGGTCTATTTTGGTCAGAAAGACCTTTCTGCTACCGGTGAGGGTTTTGAAAAGGATCTCGTGGAAAAACTGGTTGGGGAGAAACTAGCTGGGGTTCGCTCACGTATTGATGTTCAACGCCAAAAAGTTTCTGAACTTGTTAGCCGGTGGAAAAAACTCTCAAATACCGGGGAGCAAAAAAAGGAATATACAGATAAAAAACGGGATGCAGAATTCAGATTGCGGTTTTACAAAGAACACGGGGTTGAAGAAAAACTACAAAAACAACTGGATTTTGACACGGATTCCCGGAAATGCTCTGAAGTCGTTTCTTTTGTCCAAGTTTATTTGTCCGCTTTGTCAGATTTTATTAGTCAGTACGAGGACGATCTGCAAAACCAGCGTGTTTATACTTCTATGCAGAATAAAGATTTTTTTGAGGATTTTTTTACCCTTTACGATAAACTGCTGGCATCTTTTGGACAAATCAAGAAAATGCTTTCAGATGGGAAGCAGGTGCTGGTTGGGTTAAATGGGAAAACTGGAGAATTTGAGAAACTTAAGGACGGTCTCAAGGAAGAATTTGCCGAAATTGAAAGGAGATTGTCTGAGCAATTACAGCGGTCTGGCGCACAGGCTATTCGTCCGGATGAATTTCGCCAACTGCGGAGGACGGTGAATCAGGCCGGTCAAATGCTCCAAGTCCTTGATAAGCAGGAGTTTAATCGCCAGAGCATGAAGCTGGAACTTTCGAAGGAACTCGCTCAACTCAATGATCTTTGGCACGAAGAATATAAGCAAATACAAATCGAGCTGGATCAGGTTAATAAAAACCACTCTTCTCTTGAAATTACGGTTGAATTTAAGGGAGACAAAGCCGCTTTTATGGTATTTATGAAAGATAACTTTCGAGGTAGCCGTATCCGGGAGCATACTTTTTCGGCACTGGTCGAGCAGTTTTCTGACTTTAGGGATATGGACAATAATGTTGCTAAAGTGGGGACGATAGTCGGCACTCTGGTCCCGACCTTTGAAAAATATTTTATAGAAAATCTGGTTGCGCTTTTGACTTGGCAGGTTCCTAATCGCTTTACCATTAAGTATCGTGGCAAGGAATTGAAGCAGCATTCTTTGGGGCAGCGGGCATCTGCTCTGATTTTATTTGTCCTAAGCCAACAAGAAAACGATGTTTTTATCATTGACCAGCCGGAAGATGATTTGGATAACCAGACTATTTACGAGGATGTGATCAAGCTTGTTCGTAGTCTGAAGCCCCAGACGCAGTTTATATTTGCTACCCATAATGCTAATTTTCCGGTACTTGGTGATGCGGAACAAATTGTTTCTTGTGCTTATTCTGATGATTTGGTTCAGGTGATCAGTGGTAGCATTGACCGCCAAAAATTACAACAGGCGATTGTTGATATCATGGAGGGGGGCGAGGAAGCTTTCCGGCAGCGGAAAAGGAGGTACGAGATATGGAAACCGCAGAACTCTTAGAAATTATTGGTAGGGACGAAGACAGCAAACACCAGTTTAAGGCCAATGTTACCAACGGGATTGCTCTGGCTCAGGAAATGGTGGCGTTTAGTAATTCAGAGGGTGGTGCCATCTTTATTGGTGTGAGTAATGACGGTACGTTTTCCGGATTAACACGGGCAGATATGGGGCGTTTGAATCAACTTGTTTCTAATGCGGGTTCCCAACAGGTGCTACCACCGGTTAATCCCCAAACCGAAAATATCGCCACACCGGATGGGTGTTTGGTTATGCGAATCGGTGTACCGAAAGGCATTAGTAAACCTTATATGGATAAGAATGGTGCTATTTGGATTAAAAATGGCGCTGACAAACGCAAGGCCACCTCCAGAGAAGAAATGCAGCGACTTTTTCAAAGTGCCGGGTTGATCCACGGGGATGAAATCCCGGTGGCAGGCTTGAATATTGCTGATTTAGATACAGACTATTTCAAAGTTTTCTGGAAAAGAAATTTCAGTGAATCATTAACTGATTATGGTTTATCGTTGCCGACTTTATTGAAAAACATGAACTTAATGCAGGACGGCATTTTTAATGTTAGCGGGGCATTATTGTTTGCTAAAAATCCCGCTCTCAAGTTACCAGTTTTTATTGTCAAGGCCATTGCTTTTCCGGGAAAAGAAATCCACCGGACAGATTATCTCGACAGCCAGGATATTGCTGGGAAAATCGGCGATATTTTTCAAAAAAGCATGGGTTTTATTCTTGGTAATATCCGGTATATTCAAAGAAAACAGGGTGTCAATGCCCCGGGTAAACCGGAAATTCCCAGAGTTGTTCTGGAAGAACTGATAGCCAATGCCTTGATTCACCGGGACTATTTTGTCTCTGCACCGGTAAAAATATTTATTTTTTCGGACCGGGTAGAAATTATTAGTCCGGGGCACCTGCCCAATAACCTGACGATTGAGAATATTAAAATGGGAAACTCCAATATCCGCAATCCGATTTTGGCATCTTTTGCTACGAAAATCTTACCGTACCGGGGTATTGGCAGTGGTATTATCCGGGCATTGAAAGAATACCCGGCTATTGATTTCAGGGATGATCGCGACGGAAACCGGTTTATCGTTACTATTTTACGAAAAGAACCCGAAGTCGGTCGTCGGTCGTTGGAGTAATCATTAAAACACCGTAAACCGTTTTCATCTTATCAGAGTGACACAGGCGTACGCCTACCCTGTGCAGAGTTCTTTTGTGCAACGTTAGTCAACCACTCCAAAAACAAAGTTAACTATTTTTCAAAAAAAGGAGCTGTTATGGATGAGATTTACAACCAGAGAAATGACTATGGTAGCCACAATGGCTGCCATTATGGCGGTGGTGGCGATCATATTCAGATTTTACCCGATAGTTTTTGGCACCGTGCCGTTTAGTCTTTTACCTTTTATTGCGGTACTGGCAGGCGGAATACTAGGGGCGCGCTTGGGAGCTTGGAGTATGACGGTCTATGTGTTGATGGGTTTAGTAGGGTTACCGGTATTCGCTACCGAACCATACGGCGGCATTGTTTATGTCTTAAAACCAACATTTGGTTTTATAATCGGCTATATAGCAGCAGCTTACGTTAGCGGTATGATTATTAAGCGTAAAGCAGATGCTGGTATATTAACTTATGTGCTAGCGATGCTGGCAGGCATGGCCGCTATTTATATCTGTGGTCTCCCTTATTTGTATTTAATGCTTAATTTATACTTGGGTCAAGCGGTAGCATTTTATAAAATATTGGTGGGGATGGCTCCTTTTATGATTTTTGATGTGCTTAAAGCATTGGTAGCGGCAGCGGTAGCCCGCTCGGTAGTAAAACGATTGGCGTATAGATGATGAAAAAGCGAAAAACCATCTACTCTATTGTAGTATAAGTCTTGGTGATTTTAGGGAGTTTAAAAAAGCAAGCGGGGCTTGTCCCCGCTTGCTTTATGCCTCTATTGGTAAATTGTCAAGCGAAATACCCAAAGCATTGGCTACGCCATTTCCATAGTTGGGGTCGGCTTTCATGCAGTTACCGATATGGCGCACCTTAATCGCTATGGGAGCATCGCCCATAGCCCGGGCAGTATTGGTAAAGAGGACTTCCTGTTGTTCAGGGCTCATCAGTCGGAAAAGCAAGCCTGGTTGGGAGTAGTAATCGTCATCTTCACGATGATCCCAATGATCAGCAACAGCTTTATCCAAACTGAGAGGTGGATCTGAAAACTCTGGTTGCTGTTTCCACTCACCATAACTGTTAGGTTCGTAGCCGAGAGTACTACCATGGTTACCGTCTACTCGCATAGCCCCATCACGGTGATAACTGTGGAAAGGACAGCGGGCTGCGTTGACCGGAATTAGGTGGTGGTTCACACCAAGCCGGTAACGCTGGGCATCACCGTATGAGAACAGGCGCCCCTGTAACATTTTATCATGTGAAAAACCAATGCCGGGTACAATGTTAGCCGGGTTGAAAGCGGCCTGTTCAACTTCGGCAAAATAATTTTTCGGGTTACTATTCAGCTCCATAATACCGACTTCAATTAAGGGATAGTCCTTGTGCAGCCATACCTTTGTCAGGTCAAAAGGGTTGTACTGGTAAGTAGTAGCTTCTTTCTCTGGCATTACCTGAATAAAAAGCTTCCACTGTGGAAAATCTTTTTTCTTAATGCTATCATATAGATCGCGTTGGTGGCTTTCACGACACTTGCCTATTATGGTCTCCGCTTCAGCATCTGTGAGATTTTTAATACCTTGCTGGCAGACAAAATGGAACTTAACCCAGCAGCGTTCATTTTGAGTATTGATGAAACTGAATGTATGACTACCAAAACCGTGCATATGGCGATAGGAATAAGGAATACCACGATCGCTCATAGTTATTGTGACCTGATGCAGAGCCTCTGGTAATGATGTCCAGAAGTCCCAGTTATTTTTAGCACTACGCAAATTTGTTCTGGGATCGCGTTTTACCGCGTGATTGAGGTCAGGAAACTTAAGGGGATCACGCAGGAAGAAGACGGGCGTATTATTACCTATTTTTCCCCTTCTTATTTTTAGTTTTGTGAAGCTAACTTTGATGTAGACACGCTAATTGGGTCACTTTTGATGATTAATTGTTAGCTATTTCCCAACAAGAAAATTTTATCATTAAATATTAAAAATATCAATTTTTTTTATTATTTGAATAGAAGTGAAGATTTAAAATTTATAAGCCCAGCAAAAGTTAAATCTTGCTATCAATAATATTATTTGATAAAATCAGGTTGAGGTGAATTATCATGCAGCGAATATCTGATTTAAAAGTTTTACATACAGCAGAAATACCCTCGGCTGTTGCTGAAATAATAACCGGTTATCTTCCCGGTGCTCAAATTTTACTTTTTGGTTCGCGGGCCAAAAAGCAAGCTACAGAAACCTCGGATTTTGATTTGGCGATTGATAATGGTGTTAAAATACCGTTGGATATTATCGCCAGAATAAAAGACGCCGTAGAGCAATTACCGACGCTTAAAAGTATTGATATAGTGGATTTAAACCGGGTGAGTACTGAATTTAAAACAATTGTACTTCAAAGCGGGGTGAAAATTTGTGTTGGAAAAAGATTTACAACTTAAAAATTTTAAAAAAGCCACAGAAAAGTTTAAAATTGCTTTACAGTACGATCCGGTGGCAATGGACATCGCGTTAGATGCTACTATTCAGAGATTTGAATTTACTTTTGAGTTGGCTTGGAAATCAATAAAGCTGGTAGCAAAAATAATTGGTCATCAGTGTAAATCTCCTAAGGGCTGCTTGCAGTTAGCTTACAAGATGGGGTGGATTAAAAGCGAAGAGCAATGGTTAAAATTACTCGAAGCCAGAAATCTAACAACGCATACCTATAGTAATGAAACGGCGATGGAAGTATATGCAATAATCAAAGAAAATGCTGCCGCTTTTGATGAATTATTAAAAGAGCTAGCTAAAGAAATTTGAAAAATGGGGGAAAACATTCGTGATTTTGGTTTTTGACGTTGGCAATACTAACACTATCTTAGGAGTTTTTGACAAAAAAGATTTAATTGCTAATTGGAGCATCTCCACCGAACATAACCGTACTGCTGATCAATACGGGATGATGTTACATAATCTTTTTCAATACGCGGGATTAGCAATCAGCCAAATTGAAGCGGTAATTGTTTCATCGGTAGTACCGCCGTTGATGCGCAACTTAGAGCAGATGAGTCAAAAATATTTTAACGTAAAACCAGTGGTAGTCGGCCCGGGGCTTAAAACCGGCTTGCCTATAAAAATGGATGACCCGCGTGAAGTAGGAGCAGACCGGATTGTTAATGCTGTAGCCGGGTACAGTTTATACGGCGGGCCGTTGATTATTGTTGATTTTGGTACTGCTACCACTTTTTGCGCCATCAACCAAAAAGGGGAATATCTAGGCGGAGCGATTGCCCCTGGTATTGGTATTTCTACCGAAGCTCTTTTTGCTCAAACAGCAAAATTACCCCGAGTAGAACTAAAATGCCCGGCCACTGCTATCGGTAAAAATACTATCCACAGTATGCAATCCGGGATTATTTTTGGTTATGCTGGTTTAGTAGATGAGATCATTAAAAGAATTCAAAAAGAACTGGGAGCAGGCCAAGTGATTGCCACTGGCGGTTTAGCCGGTTTAATAGCCGGCGTATCTGCGGCGATCACTAAAGAAGAGCCGTTTTTAACCCTAACCGGGTTGCACTTAATCTACCAACGCAACCAGGTGTGACTTATAAATGAATATCGGAACAGTAAAATTGGTTAACCGGGTGATAGCAGCACCAGTAGCCGGGGTGAGTGATCGTTCTTTTCGTATTTTAGCCCGGGAAGCCGGCTGTGGGCTGGTATATACTGAAATGATCAGTGCCCAAGCTTTACAATATGGCAATAAAAAAACATTGCAGATGGTGGATTTTAAAGATGAACAGCTGCCGCTCAGTGTGCAAATATTTGGCTCTAATGCGGCATATATGGCCCGGGCCGCTGAAATAGTAGCTGACCGGGGAGCGGCGATCATAGATATTAATATGGGTTGCCCGGCACCTAAAATTGTCAAAAACAACGAAGGCTGCGCTTTAATGAAAGACGTGCAGTTGGCCGCTCAAATAGTGGCGGCGGTGGTTAAACAGGTCAATATACCAGTAACGGTTAAAATGCGTAAAGGTTGGGATGAAGAGCAGGTTAATGCAGTTGAATTGGCACTGTGTGTAGAGCAAGCCGGGGCTAGCGCAGTAGCGATCCACGGACGTACCCGGGGGCAATTTTATAGCGGTAAAGCGGATTGGGAGATTATTCGCCAGGTAAAAGAAGCGGTTAAAATACCGGTAATTGGCAACGGGGATATTGGGAGTGCCGTTGATGCCGGGCGGATGCTTCAAGCAACCGGTTGCGATGCGATTATGATTGCCCGGGCGGCGTTAGGCAACCCGTGGATATTTAAACAAACAGTACATTATTTAGAAACAGGAGCAATCCTGCCGGATCCGGGGCCGCTGGAACGGGTGCAAATGGCTATTCGTCATCTTAAACTAATGGTGGCGGATAAAGGCGAATATACCGGTGTGACTGAAATGCGCAAGCATGCGGCTTGGTATACTAAAGGATTGTGCGGGGCGGCAGCTTTGCGCCAGCGTATTAACCAATCCCAAACTACGTTGGAATTGGAAACAATTTTATTGTCAGTGCTGCTTTGAAAAATCAAACTTTTCGAACACGCACTTAAAATTAAGCTCAGAGGTCTGCGGGTTAAATTTTGGACATAATTCAGCTGTAAACCCGATAATATTGAATAGGCTGATAGCCTGAAAGGAGCTTGCTATGGAGCGGTTTGCTTTTATCGTACACCCTTTGGCAGTTGCTGATGTTGCTAGAAAATTTAATGTGGCAAAATATATTCCGGATACAGTGGTAGAAAAAGCATTACGATTTATGCCCCCTTTTACTGTTTCTCATATTACTGGCATTAAATCGCCGTATAATACGGCAGAGGGCTGGTTTATTGCTTGTCCACTTACCGCTAAACAGATGATATCCTTGCCTAAGCAAGTAGTACTTAAAAAAATAATTCAAGCCGGAAAATTAGCTGAAAAGCTGGGAGCTGGTATTGTAGGTTTGGGGGCATTTACTTCAGTGGTGGGTGATGCTGGTATCACGATAGCACAGCATTTAAATATAGCGGTAACTACCGGTAACAGCTATACAGTAGCGGTCGCTCTGGAAGCGACAAAAAAAGCAGCTAAAATGTTAGGGCACCAGCTATCTGACAGTAGTTTAGCGGTAATTGGTGCTACTGGTGCTATTGGTCAAATTTGTGCTTTGGTAATGGCTAAAGATGTTAAAAATTTGACATTGGTGGGTAAAGATATTTCCCGGCTCAACAATTTGGCTGCTAAGATCTTATATAATACTGGTTTGGCCGCTAAGGTAACTACGGATGTTAGTAAGGCGGTTCAAACTGCCAACATTATTCTAACAGCAACCAGTAGTCTGGATGCCATTATAGCTCCCGAAGATTTGCAAAGCGGCAGTGTGATTTGTGATGTGGCCCGCCCGCGGGATATTTCTAAACAAGTGGCCGAGCAACGCCATGATGTGCTGGTGATAGAAGGGGGGATGGTGGCAGTACCCGGAGCGGTAGAATTCAATTTTGATTTTGGTTTTCCGCTAAGAACGGCTTATGCCTGCATGGCTGAAACCATGATGCTGGCCTTGGAAGGGCGATATCAGAGCTATTCATTAGGGCAGGAACTTTCCGTTAAACAAGTGGAAGATATCGCAGTAATAGCTCAAAAACACCAGTTTAAACTGGCCGGATTTCGTAGTTTTGAAAAAGAAGTATCGGAAGAACAAGTAAACCGGGTAAAACAAGCAAGGTGAATATAAAAGTAGCTATTGACAAATTTCATTTTAATATTTATAATATTTTGATTAGATATAGACGGGAGCAATGATGTGTGGATATAAAAAAAACTATTGTGACTTCTCAAGGTCTTCAGCAATTAGAAGAAGAATTAAATACCTTAAAGACAGTTAAACGCCGTGAAATTGCCCAACGGATTAAGCAAGCTATTGACTTTGGTGATCTCAGTGAAAATTCTGAGTACGAAGATGCTAAAAATGAACAGGCTTTTATAGAAGGTCGAATCCTGACGATTAAAAAAATGTTGCAGCATGCTAAAGTGATTGAAAGTGAAAATTTAGATAAAGAGATTGTATCACTAGGATCTACTATTTTAATTAAAGATTTAGAATTCGGTGATCAATTTCAATATAGTATTGTTGGTTCTGTGGAAGCTGATCCTACTGCGAACAAAATATCCAACGAATCACCGGTTGGTAAAGAAGTTTTAGGTAAGAAAAAAGGTGAAGTGATCGAAGTGGATGTGCCGGCGGGTAAGTTGCAATATGAAATTATAGATATTTTATAAGCATAATGAAGATTAGATAGGAGTTTTGGTGTGAATAACGTTAAAGAACTTAACGAACTAATGCGAGTCCGCCGGCAAAAGCTGGCAGAGATGAAGCAAGCAGGACTGGAGCCTTACGGTGCTAAGTTTAAAAGTACCCATTTAGCTCAAAATATAATAGATGATTTTGAAAACCAAGAAAATCAAAAAGTGCTACTGGCCGGTCGTATAATGGCTAAACGTGGTCATGGTAAGGCTTGTTTTGCTAACTTGCAAGATGCTTCCGGTGTTATTCAGATATATAGCCGGCTCAGTGATTTGGGAGAAACAAATTATAATTGGTTTCAAAAATTAGATATTGGAGATATTATTGGGATTGAAGGCACAGTATTTAAAACCCGCCGGGGAGAAATAACGGTATCACTTACCGGCTTTACAATGTTGGCTAAATCATTGCGCCCGTTGCCGGAAAAATGGCACGGGTTAAAAGATGTTGATTTACGCTACCGCCAAAGGCATCTTGATTTGACAGTTAACCCGGCAGTACGGGATACATTTATTACTAGAAGTCGGATAGTGCGAGAAATCCGTAATTACTTAGACAAAATCGGCTTTTTAGAAGTAGAAACCCCGATGATGCAGCCTATCGCCGGGGGAGCTGTGGCGCGACCTTTTGTTACCCATCATAACACCTTGGATATGGAACTGTTTTTACGGATTGCCCCGGAGTTATATTTAAAACGATTGCTAGTGGGTGGACTGGATAAAGTATACGAAATAAATCGTAATTTTCGTAATGAAGGTATTTCTACCAAGCATAATCCAGAGTTTACTATGTTGGAGCTATACCAGGCCTATGGTGATTATGAAGATATGATGGACTTAACGGAAACTTTAATCAGCACAGTAGCCCAGCAAGTATTAGGCACTACTACTGTCCGCTATCAAGAGCATCAAATTAAATTGGCTAAGCCTTGGCAACGTTTATCAATGGTAGATGCGGTGAAAAAGTATAGCGGTCTAGATTTCAATAAGAGTACTTCAGATTTAGTAGCCCGGGATCAAGCCAAGATTTTGGGATTAGCAGTAGAGGATCACGAATCTAAAGGCGATATCCTGAATAAAATATTTGAAGAAACAGTGGAACCAAAATTAATCCAGCCAACATTTATTATTGATTATCCCATTGAAAATTCACCTTTGGCTAAACGGAAAAAAGATCAACCGGAGTTTACTTATCGTTTTGAATTATTTGCTTTTGGCTGTGAAATAGCTAATGCGTTTTCAGAGTTGAATGATCCGCTTGAACAAAAAGAACGCTTTCAGGATCAACTGGACAAGCGTGTTGCTAATGAAGATAATGAAGCTCACCGGATGGATGAAGATTATGTCCGGGCGTTAGAATACGGCATGCCACCGGCCGGCGGTTTAGGAATTGGTATTGATCGCTTGGTGATGTTACTGACAAACTCTGCTTCTATTAGAGATGTAATCTTGTTTCCGTTAATGCGTTCCAGCGAAGAATAAAATATGTACTAAAAAACAAAAAAATATTGTTGACAGATATCTGGAGCTGTGTTAAGATACTCCTTGCGACAACAAAAAGATCTTTGAAAACTAAACAGTAAGAGATGGATGAAGAAACAAATAAAAGCAAGAAACGCAAGCAAAAGTCAAAGTGAGCAAATCAAAGCTTA
>JAJOKO010000075.1 GCA_021129825.1 Desulfotomaculum sp.
TACTAAGCCCATGATCGTACCGATAATACCCATGGCGGGAGCATAAGCACCAGCTGTTTCAAAGATATTTGCACCTACTTCATGGCGTTCACGGGCTGAATATAGCTCTGTTTCTAAAATATCTCGCACCATCTCTGGATCAGTACCATCTACAACAAGCTGCATCCCTTTACGTAAAAACAGATCATTGATACTACCTAATTGATTATCTATATAAAGCAAGCCTTCCCGGCGAGCCACATCCGCTAAATCTACAATTTGCTTAATTGAATCCGTATATGAAGGTATTGTTCTGGCAAGCACCATCATCACTAATTTCGGAATAAGCTTTATTTCTGTCATACTATAAGCTGCCACAGTCGCTCCAAAAGTACCCCCGAGTACAATCAATGCCGCTGCCGGCATGATCAACATCCCCATGGCACCGCCAATCATTAAAAAACCGACTACTAAAGAAACAACAGCTACAATTATTCCAAATGGCATAATAAAATTCATCTAAAATACTCAACTCCCGGTTAGCTTTTATAAAGCAAATTCCGACCCTTTAAAGCATTATACTCTTTAAACATGCTTAATTCCTGCCAATATCATATCAAGTTTAACAAAAAGAATATCCTCATCAATTTAATTGATCCAATTTGCGACTTGGTTCAGTATAATCAAAAGTCTCTTTCAATACCACTAAGTCCACTCGACGGTTAAAGCGCCGGTTTTCCGGGGTGTCGTTAGGTCTTAACGGTCGGTATTCTCCATAAGCTGAAGCAGAAAGGCGCTCTGGAGGTATTTCGCTGTCTTGGCGTAATTTATTTAATACCTGAGCAGCCCTAGCCGCTGATAATTCCCAGTTGGTTGGAAAACGGGCTGTTCTAATAGGCACATTATCGGTATGACCCTCTACTCTAATATAGTTCTCTACCTGAAGCAAAATAGCACCTGTACGCTGAATTATTTCAGCATACTCCGGCAACACCCGGTCACAACCAGAAGCAAACATAGCCGCATCCATAAAACTTACCACCAAGCCTCTTTCCTGCATATTTACCGTCACCCGATCTTGCAAACCATAAGCCTGCAAATATTCTACCAATTGCGCTTCAAGCTCTTGCAGTTCTCGTTGTTCTTCTGTTACATCTTTTAAATCCGGTAATTCAGCAACACCCGGCACCAACCCCCGACCGCCTTCTAGCAACGGTTGATCTCCAGCACCAATAGTTTCTTGTAAAGACATCATTACCGCTTCAAAACGCTCCACGTCCATATTAGCCATAGTATATAACAGAATAAAAATCAGTAACATAATCGTTATTAAGCTGGCATAGGTCCATAACCAACGTTCACTGGTATCTTCTCTTGTTATTATTCGAACTTTTTTTCTACCCATTGCTTGTTCATTCCTTTTGGCAATAATAAACTATAATCCGGCAAGTTCTAAATTCCAGTATCACTGCCTATAATATCAGTATGAAGATTACTGTTATGCCGACTAGGCATTCAATTGAATTTGAAAATGACGATTATTTAGCTAAATACCAGATTGCCGTGGTGTTAGATGTCCTACGAGCTACTACTAATATTATCACCGCCTTAAAAAATGGCTGTCTAGGTGTAATTCCGGTTATCCATGTAGCAGAAACTAAACGTTTAGCAAGTACCCATTCTAAAATAATAATTGGCGGGGAACGCAACGCCGTTAAATTATCTGGTTTTCATTTAGGAAATTCCCCTTTAGAATATAGTATTGAAAATGTTAAGGACCAACTAGTGGCACTCACTACCACTAACGGCACCGCTACCATCAAAGTAGTTGCCCAAAAAATACCCCAAGTGCTTATCGGCAGTATGTTGAATGCTACTGCCTTAGCCAACCATCTAGTTCTTTTAAACAAAAATATTTTGTTTGCTTGCGCTGGCACTAAAGGCAAGTTTTCACTGGAAGATACTTTGGGCGCTGGTTATATCATTAAAAAAATCCTATTATTAAAAGGTATCGGACAATATCACCAAAAGTTAAATATAAATAAACTCGAAAAAAATACTTTTATTTATAATGATGAATCTCCTCGTAATCATAACCATCCCGTTATCCTTGATGACTTGGCAGTAACAGCCTATCGTTTAGCTCTCTATTACGGTGATGATATCATCACTGCTCTTTATGATTCGCTGCACGGGCAAAAATTAGCCCAAATGGGGCTGGTTAATGACTTGCTGCATTGTGCTCAGTTGAATATTTGTAATCTAATACCGTCTTATGAAAAAGGTATTATTATAAACACCTAATAGTCTATAACCAACTAGTTTATTCCATGATTAAATGTGGCTTACCCGGTAAATAGTGAATAGCCTGAACACGCCTGATAGTACCGGTTTTAGCTCTCATTACTATGCTGTGAGTTTCAGCCCGGTCTCCACTCAAAAAACGCACCCCTTTTAGTAACTCACCGTCAGTTACACCGGTAGCAGCAAAGATGGCATCATCACCTTTTGCCAAGTCATTCATATATAACACCTGGTGCGGATCTTTGAGACCCATCTGAACACAACGCTGATATTCTGCTTCATTTTTCGGCAACAACCGCCCTTGCATATCGCCACCCAAACATTTAAGAGCAGCAGCGGCAATTACCCCTTCCGGTGCCCCCCCACTACCAATAAGTAAATCAATCCCAGTTTCATCCAATGCCGTAGCAATGGCCGCTCCAACATCACCATCACCAATCAACCTCACCCGTACTCCGGCTTGACGCAATGCCGCTATTTTTTCCTGGTGTCTTTCCCGCTCCAAAATCATCACCGTTAAATCTTGAACATGTTTACCGTTAGCTTCAGCTACTATTTTTAAAGTTTTTTCAACCGGATCATCAATATGGATTTTACCTTTAGCTCTTGGACCCACAGCTATTTTATCCATATACATATCCGGGGCGTGCAGTAAATTACCCCGGTCAGCAACAGCTACTACCGCCAAAGCATTGCTATAGCCTTTAGCCACCAAACGAGTACCTTCTAATGGATCTACAGCCACATCTACTTCCGGATAGGGTGCTCCTCGACCTAGTTTTTCACCAATATATAACATCGGGGCTTCGTCCTTCTCGCCTTCGCCAATCACTACCGTGCCGCTCATGTTAACCGAATCAAACATCATCCGCATCGCACTGGTAGCCGCCTGATCAGCTGGTATTTTTTTACCGCGCCCTACCCAACGGGCAGAGGCTAAAGCCGCTACCTCAGTCACCCGGGTGATTTCTATTGCTAGTTCACGTTCCATGCTCTTCAACCCCTTTTATTATAGTGAAATTATAACATACTATTGATAATTAACAACAATTTAGTTCTTCATTTCTTCACAACCGGTCGAGTGCAAATAAATTCGCCTGGGATAAGCAATATCAATATTTTGCCGGTGACAGTCTTGCCAAATATATTCTCGCAACATTTTTTCTACGGTCCAAATTGATGCCGGTTTAGTTTTGGCTATAATTGTAAATTTGCCTCCTTTATCATTATTGTCTATATCTGTTACACCATATATTTGAGGTGGTTCTATCAAGTTATCTTGGCTATCTAAAAGAAATTCGTCATGAAAATCGTGCTGCACTCGCACGCATACTTCTTCCAATAATCTGCGGATTTTAACCGGATCTTCTTCATATGGAAACGTTACCGATACAATCGCCCGCAACTCTTGACGATTGTAATTACGTACTGTGCGAATTTCAGAGTTAGCAATATAAAACTTTTTGCCAGACCACTCTCTAATAGTAGTCATCCTCAAACCCATTTCTTCTACCGTACCTTCTACTTCATCATTGATACTGACAAAGTCCCCTACCAAAAATTGTTCTTCAAACATCACAAAAAAACCGGTAATAATATCTTTAACAATACTTTGGGCCCCAAAACCAATAGCCAATCCCACTATACCCACACCAGCAATCAGGGGAGTAATATCTACAAATTGTTTTAATATCAACAAAAGCCCAATAACATATACAACATACCTAGTTAATGACATTAAAATACTAATGAGAGATTGCTTTTTGCTGGGATCTATAGTAGTAATTGAAAATATCCTATTGATTAATGTGGTTCTTACTTTCAGAATTATATAACTCACAAAGATAATCAGCAATATTATTCCTGCTTTTGCGAGCATCAAATTCCACGGAATATAACTTAGCCACTGCCATAGTTTTTCTTGATCCACTTCTCGCTATGCTCCTTTGAAAACAGTATTTAAATTTTGATAATTATATATTACCTTCTACTAAGATTTACAAATCCCTTTATCTATATCCCCAAAATAGCAATTCCCCAAAAAAAATCTATAATTAGCAGGATATAAAATCAAAAATGAAGAACACCTAAATATAAAGAAAGGAATGATTATGATGAAGAAAAAAATAGCTGTATTAACAGGCGGTGGCGATGCACCGGGCTTGAATGCTGTAATCAGAGCGATTACTAAAACAGCAATCAGAGAGTATGATTACGAGGTAATTGGTTTCCGAGATGGTTTCCGGGGGGTAGTAGAAGAGAATATTGTTTATCTTACTGAAAAAGAAGTTTCCGGCATCTTACCCCGGGGCGGGACTATTTTAGGCACTTCTAACCGCGATAGCCCTTTCAAATTCCCAATGGGTAACGGTAAATTTGAAGATAAGTCCGATCAATGTATTCAAACTATTCTGAAATACGCCGAAACTTTAATATCTATTGGCGGAGATGGTTCTTTAATGCTTAGTTATGAATTGTCTAAAAAAGGCTTACCGGTGATTGGTTGCCCCAAAACAATTGATAACGACTTACGGGTAGGCGATGCTCAAACTTTCGGTTTTGAATCAGCTTATTCTTTTGCTACTGAAGCATTAGACAGACTACACACTACTGCTGAATCTCACCATAGGATTATCTGTTTAGAGGTTATGGGACGTTATGCCGGTTGGATTGCTTTGTATTCCGGATTAGCCGGGGGGGCTGATGTAATTTTAATCCCAGAAATACCTTTTAAATACGAAAAAATTATTGCTAAAATAGATCGCCGGTTAGCTGCCAATAAAAAATTCAGTTTAATAGTAGTAGCGGAAGGTGCTAAACCAAAAGACGGGGAAATGAGTATTCAAAAACATGTGGTAGCAAGTATTGACCCGGTTAGGTTAGGTGGTATCGGGAACATAGTAGCCCAAAAATTAGAACAAATGACCGGACGGGAAACCAGATCTACCGTTTTAGGTCACTTGCAAAGAGGGGGTAGCCCTACCGCCTACGACCGTATTTTATCTACTATCTACGGTGTATCCGCTATGGATTTGGCGGCTAAAAAACAATATGGTTATGTAGTGACACTAGGTAGTAATAATAAAATTTTACCGGTACCATTAGCTGAAGCAGCTAGCGGCATTAGAAATGTTGCCCCTGACAATGGAGTAGTAATGGCTGCCAGGAAAATAGGCATTTCTTTCGGGGATTAATCTGGAGGCGATGCCCGGATTCGAACCGGGGATAAAGGATTTGCAGTCCTCTGCCTTAGCCTCTTGGCCACATCGCCCCATCAATCTATTGGTGCCGGAGACCGGAATCGAACCGGTACGGTGATCACTCACCGCAGGATTTTAAGTCCTGTGCGTCTGCCAATTCCGCCACTCCGGCAGCATAAGCTATCAATTTAAATATAGTATATCTTAGCAAAAGCACCCTTGAAAGGTGCTTTTGCTAAGATACTTGTGGAGCGGAAGACGGGATTCGAACCCGCGACATCCGCCTTGGCAAGGCGACGCTCTACCACTGAGCTACTTCCGCAGATATCTTTTTATTGCAAAAAAATTATGGTGCCACGGGACGGAATCGAACCGCCGACACGAGGATTTTCAGTCCTCTGCTCTACCGACTGAGCTACCGTGGCTCTTCAATTCCAATATTATTGGCGGAGCTGACGGGACTTGAACCCGCGATCTCCGGCTTGACAGGCCGGCATGTTAACCACTACACCACAGCTCCATTGACCATTAAAATAATTAACGGCGTTTACTGACATAGACTAGTATATAAAAAACAGCGTTATTTGTCAAGGATTTTTTGATTCAATTTTTGCAGTGAAAATTGCTAACTTCCAATCCTTCACCACGTTGCCAAAATCAAAAGATACAAGGCCAATAAAACTAAAATTCCCCCGCTCACATAATTAACATAACCAGATAAACGCTGCATCCGGGGGAGATTTTTTACTAAAGCAGTAAATGTACCCAAAATTATTAACGGCAAACCATGACCTAAACCGTAAACAAATAATAAAAAACTACCGGCAGTCACCTCGCCTTGAGTAGCCACCACATAAGTAATAATCACCGCTAAAACTGGGGTAGCACAAGGGGAAGCTACTAAACCAAAAAATAAGCCCATTACATAGGCACCGAAATAACCGCCAAATTGCACCGGCATTTTTTTTAGTCCCGTTGGCATTCTAATATTAATAACTCCCAAAAGTTGTAACCCCATAAGTAAAGTTATCGCTGCTAATAAATAATACCAACCATCACCAGTGAATTTAAATGCTTGACCAGCTAACGCTGCCAGCAGACCAAAAGAAGCAAAGGTAGTTGCTAAACCAACCACAAATGCAGTAGATAAAGCAAAACCTTTAATCCGGGAATTGCTACCATAGCCACCTATATAGCCTACCATCATCGGCATCATCGCTAAAATGCACGGGCTAATACTAGTAAGTACACCGGCTAAAAAAACAATTGCTATCGCTATAATTAATTCACCAGCTATAGCCGCCGGCAGTGTTTCTAAAAAAAACGTTTCCATAAACCGGTTCAACCTTTCTTTGTACTTCATTATTCAGCCAATAACTTTTCTTTAATAATTACTTCTAATTCTTCCAAAGATAATCTACCGGTTTCTGTTGCTACTAGTGCTCCGGTAGCATCAATAAAAAAATAAGCCGGAATCGTATAGACTTTAAATTCTCGCGCCAATTGCTCACTTTCAGGATCTCCACTGCCTAAATCAGCTATAATAAATACTATTTCTTGTCCATATTTTTCCTTTAGAGCCATAATCACGGGCCCCATTAATACACAACTGCGTCATCCAGGTGAAAAAAACTCTAGGAATACCGGTTGACCGTCTTTTAAAGCCTGCTGGTAAACAGTCTTAGGATTATTAGTAGCTTCAAATTGATGCTCCGGTTCCGGAAAAACCATTGGTTTAGCAATGATCAAAAGCATTACCACTACCAATATGGCAATTACAATTAAATTTTTCTTCTTTTGCTCCATTGTTTCACCCCATTTCTCTAAAGTATGTGTTTGATTTAATCTTCGAAAACTACTGCTAAATCTATAATTAAATCATCAAAAATCTCGACCTTAACTTGCTCTTCTTCCGCATAAACTTCCGGCCGACCATATTTACCACTGCTATCCAATTTAAAAACTGTCACCGTTTTTTCTAACGGGTAAACAATCCAATATTCTTTTACTCCCACCTGCTCATATAAATTAAATTTCTCTTTAATATCTTTGCGTAATGTAGCAGGTGAAATTATTTCTATCACCAAATCCGGATTACCCCGGCACCCTTTGTCGTCTAACTTAGAATGATCACAAATCACAGTAATATCTGGCTGAACAACTGTTTGTACATCCTCATCTTTTTCGTTTCCTACTGGCAACCGCACATCAAAGGGGGCGTGATATACTTTGCAATTCTTCCCTTTAAGATAATTATAAAGTTGTGTGAATAATGCCCCAGATATACCTTGATGCTTCCTAGCAGGAGCCGGGCTCATATTATAAGCTACCCCGGCTATCAATTCCCAGCGTTGATCACCCGGCCAATTTAAATAGTCGCCATAAGTGTACTTTTTATCGGACTTTAGTATAGCACAACTCATTTAAAAAACCTCCCTAAAAATTATTATCAAGCATAATCCTCTACAATATTTCAGTCTCTACTGATATTATTTCTGTGCTTTCTTGGGTATCAATAAACTTGATCACGTTATTCAAAATACTATGTACATGTACTGTTTGATTACTGACACAGGCAATCCCTAAAACAGAACGTTGCCAGATATCTTGTTGATCTACTTCTGCTATCGAAACATTAAATTTAGACCTGATCCGGTCTAAGATGCTTTTTAACACCCGGCGTTTATCTTTTAATGTTTGGGATTGATAAATAAGTATTTCTATCGTTAATGTCCCTACTATCATAATTCAGCTCCTTAAATTACCAATAGTCGTTGCTCTTGCCATAAGTCTGTTTTTTTATTACAATGTATAAGGGTGATCTAAAATGTATTATTTAGTTGTTTTTGTGTCAATTGCAATCGGCGTATATACTGCGTGGAACTTGATTAACAAAAGTATCCGTTCTTTATCTGCTGCTATCCCTAATAAACGTACTCCATCCACTAGAAATATAACCAGGGAGGCTACTATCGCTTGCACTAATTGCCGCCATTATTATAGCGGCAATCCGGATTTTTGTCCTCATTGTAAAACTAGCTTACAAGACTAGCTTTAATAGTTTTTCATTTCGGGGCTAATAAGTGTTCGGTGTACTTTTAAATTCTTTCCTTATTACCTGGCCCGGCGGTGCTAAAAAACCTAATTTTTCTCCGTTAACTTGGACTTCTACCACTCCGGCATTGCCTAATTCTAAATATACAGATTCTTTCCCAATAAATTCTTTAGTTGCACCAGCATAAAGCGTCCCGGTAAATTCTACTTGACCGTCAATTTTTACCTTGATCCAACATCTGTCATTTACTATATTTAGATGTACTGTTACCTGCTCTTCCAATTCGGGAGTAATTTGCTGCTGCTCGTTATCTATATCCGGTGCTGTAGGTTCTAGTTGTTGATTATCTTGAACAATACCGGGTAGTTCAATAAGTTTAGTATCCTCCCACCAAGGGATCATTGATTGATATGCCAACACCGCTACAATAAGCACACTAATTAGCACTACCGGCACTAAATAAAGAATATAACGGCTACTTTTGATCCCCTGCTTATTATCAGTTGTAGTCTTAGCTGTATTAGCTGTACTGATAACAGGAGTAGGCGTATTGTCTACACTAGAAGTAGCAGACAACTCTTTATACTGGCGTATTAATTCTTGATCATCCAAATCCAGAAATTTAGCGTAATTTCTGATAAAAGCAATCTCATAAACTCGCCCCGGTAATAAATCAAATTGTTCTTCTTCCAAAGCTTGGATATATTTGGTGCGGATTTTTGTGGCTTGCTCTATATCTGTTAATGAATATCCCTTTTCTAATCTTGTTTTTTTAAGTGAGTTACCTACTTTCACTTCTGTTTCCAAATAAGCTCCCTCCCAGTAACTTTTTTGTATTTTTTGTATTCTTTTGTGTTTTATAGTTGATATTCAATATTATACGACAAAATCCTGCTAAAAATCAGTACTTTATTTAAATTATTTAGAACTGCTGTCTTTTTCAAAAGTTTGGTTAAACTGTTCTAACGTCATCAATACTGCTCGCGGTTTACTACCCTCATAACCACCCACTATCCCCCGTTGTTCCATAATGTCGATCAGGCGCGCCGCCCGCGCATAACCAATATGCAAGCGCCGCTGCAACATAGATATAGATGCCTGCCCTTGTTCAATCAAAATTTTGGTTGCTTGAGGTAATAATTGATCTTCCGGTGCTGATTTAGGAGCTTGTTCCGGTGTTTCAACCGTTATTTCATTACTATAATCCGGTTTAGCCTGCTTTTTTAAAAACATCATTACTGCTGCTACTTCCTGATCTGAGATATAAGCACCTTGTACCCGTACTGGCTTAGATGCTCCCACTGGGTAAAATAACATATCTCCTTTACCTAATAACTTCTCGGCTCCAGGCATATCTAAGATAGTGCGCGAATCAATCTGAGAAGATACTGCAAAAGATACCCTTGAAGGGATATTAGCTTTAATTAAACCAGTAATTACATCTACCGACGGTCGTTGGGTAGCTACCACCAAATGAATGCCCGCAGCACGAGCCATCTGGGCCAAACGACAGATCGCATCTTCTACATCGGCAGGAGCGACCATCATTAAATCTGCCAATTCATCAATAATTACTACTATTAATGGTAGCTGTTTTTGTTCAGAATCCGCCGGTTGTGATTGTAAAAGATTATTGTATCTGGTGATATCCCGCACTTCAGCAGTAGCAAATAAATTATAACGCCGTTCCATTTCTTTAACTGCCCAACGTAATGAAATAGCTGCTTTTTTAGGATTGGTAACTACCGGCGATACCAAATGAGGAATGCCGTTATAATTAGCTAATTCCACCATTTTAGGATCTATCATCAATAATTTGACTTCATCAGGGCTGGCCTTAAATAGAATGCTAAATATCAGTGTATTTACAAAAACACTTTTTCCCGATCCGGTAGCCCCGGCAATGAGCAAGTGCGGCATTTTGCTTAAATCCGCAACAATAGTAGTCCCCGCAATATCCTGCCCTAAAGCAATGGTTAAACAAGATTTGGCTTGAATAAATTTTCTGTTTTCTAATAAACATCTAAAATTAACTGTGAAAGTTTTTTTATTCGGTATTTCAATACCAATAGCCGCTTTACCCAGTATCGGTGCTTCTATTCTAACATCCGGTGCTGCCATCGCTAAAGAAATATCAGTGGATAAGTTAATAATTTTACTTACTTTCACCCCGACAGGCGGTTGCATTTCAAACCGGGTAACAGACGGACCACGGGATACTTGGGTTACTTTAGCTTTAATACCAAAACTGGCCATGGTTTCTTCTAATTTTTTAGCTTGATCAGCCAAGTCTTGCTGCCCTTTATTACTTTTACCACGATTAGCAGGCGATAATAACGTCAATGGCGGTAATTGATAGCAAATCACATCCTCGATAGACATTTGGGTATAATTAATCGGACCAGTGATTGCTTCAGGCGCTATCACCTTTTCATCAATACCAGCTTTTAAATCTTGATCATTACTATTATCAATAAAAACCGGCGGCGATAATTCTGGTTCTTTTTCTTCATCTACTTCAGTAAATAAAAAATTTATTAATACTTCTTTAAAGTTAATTATCCAATTTTTACTGCGTTCGAATACTACCCGAGCTAAAATAGTCAAAGATTTGTTAGTTAGTAAAAGTAGGGCTATTAAAGCTGCCGCTGTTAAAATGATATAAGTACCGGTTTGTCCAAAAGCTTTCTGTAACAACCAACTAAACAAAGCCCCGGTCAAACCACCACCTGCACCTGCATAACCTAAAGTAAAAGCTTGCTCTACCGGGTGTTGCAAGTGCATCACCGTTAAAATAATCATAAATATCAGTAAAATACCATAAAATCGCATCGTTACACTAGCCCGATTTCGCTTGAACATTAATCTAAGACCCAAAATAGCTAGTATTACCGGCACCATAATGCGCCCTTCACCACAAATACTATTTAACACCCGCCCGATAAAATTACCCACAGCACCTAGAGAAGTACTGTAAAAGCTAGCTAATGCTAATAATGCCAATACTAATAAAAAAATACCGATAATTTCAAATTTAAGATCATCTTTTAATAATTTAGAAAGACGCAAAACCATTACACCCCCGCAATTCTAGTCGTCAATATCAGTCATCAGTTTGTTGATTTATAATGTTATTTTTTGCATAATAAACCTTTAGCCGGTACATAATACAGACGTGCTTTAATAATATTATTATTGGAAAGGAGGACCCTTATGTTACCCGAATTCTGCGCGAACAACATAAAAAAACAACGTAAACCCTTTACACACA
>JAJOKO010000122.1 GCA_021129825.1 Desulfotomaculum sp.
AGTGCGTGTTCGAAAAGGGTGCCATTTAGCACATTTAAAATTTACATATTAATCCCATTAACCTTAAAGCACACCCCCACCCTACCCTCCCCCATCAAGGGGGAGGGGGTTAGGGGGAGGGGGGATTTACCACAAACATACTTTTCGAACATCCTCTTAAATAGTAGCTTCTACCTTTATGTAAATTATCTACTACCTGACAACTTTAGTCAAGTGTTTAGCGTTTAACAATGATCAGCATACCCCCAATTGGGTCGCTAATGCAGCTATAAAAGCAGTACTCATTACTAAATAGTTACGGGCTTCAAAAGTTTTGGCGATCCCTTCTATGTAATCTTTACCTCGTTTTATTAACTCTGTTTCTTCCAGACTTTCTAAGGTAGTGCGCTCTTGATTACGTATTTCACGAAATTGTTGGGTAGCCAGAGCCAAAAAAGTAAACGCTGTAAAATCTTTTTCAATGATGGCCGGTATCGCTACCGCACCAAGAGCAGAAGCAATCACACCCAGCGTTAAATGTACAATATAGCCGTGCGGATAACCGGGATACTGGCGATAATCAACCCGTAGCAGAACTATCCGGGTAATGCTTCCGGCTAATGTGCCGATGATAATTATGAGCATGTAGTTCTGCAATTCCACGTGTTTTCCCTCCTGCTATTTATTGCTGGTTTCGTCTGAATTATCTTTAGAAGTTACTTTCTTTTTACGCAGAGGTGCCCATAAATCTCCAAATTCTTTACCCAATCCCCTTATTTTTTCGCCAGATCTTCGCACACTGCCGGTGCTGATTAGCAAAAATAAAGCACCACCTATCAAGGCCGCCGCTAATAGCCCACCGGCAACCTGCCAACCGCTCACCCCTGCCTCCGGGCTATCTACTGCTGCCGGACCAAGACCGACCACAACCGGTACGGCATCCGCCAGAAGAGCGATCCCATCTTCTGCTTTTTCACGCCTGTTGGTATAGGTGCCTGCTTCTATTAGGATGTTCGTGGGTAGTAAATCTTGGTTATAAGTGCCGTTAGCCATAAAAATCTCCCTGACAATATCAGGATGTTTTTGGTTGCTGTAAGCCATCAGCCTTTTGGCAAAATCTTTATTGGCTGCCATATTAGGGTTTTGACGACCGATTATAAAACGAACTCTGGCCACATCCTCGCCACTGACTGTATCATAAAAAAAATTCGGATCTGGGATGCCATCCCGGTGGACATCAAACATAGCCACCGGGTTTTGCTGCAATAATTCAGTCACGGTACGCCGGGAACGCACATAAGCCATATTGTCATGCGGGTCATGCCGGGCATCATTTAATACTACTGTAACTCCTTGTTGTTCCAATTCATTCGCAAAAACTTGACCTACTTTAAAAATACCACCACTATAAGCATGAAAAGCGGCCCCATCTGTAGGTACATAAGATTCGGCACTATGAGTATGGTAAATAGCTACCGGTTGTTTTTTGTCTTTATTAGTGGTTACCGGCACTTGATCCAGATTAGTAAAATAATCTCTCCAAGATAAATACTCTTTATTCATCCCTATTAGTTTGGCAGTGGCTTTATTGCCATTTACTTTTATCACTCTAAAATGCTGACCCTTAGCATTAATCAGTTCATCACCAACATATATCTTTCGAGACATTTTACTGATCATGTTGCCGTTTTGATTAAAAATAGTGTTGGTATGACCGACTTCAGCACGACTTTCCAAATTAGCAGTTGCCGGTACAGTGATATTAGCCCCTACCGCTGCTATTATGCCCAGTGTAAACACTGTTATTGCCCAGTAAATCTTAAATTTATACCGCATTACTCCTCCCTCCCTTTTTCATTAATTTCAATATCGCCCGCTTCCATCGCTGTATTTGATTCCGGGCGCTTAATTTTAGGTTCTCTTAATCCGGCTAATAATTCTTTTGGGCGGCCCTTAGTAGCCGGTCCGCCTTGCAACCGTTCTCTCACTTCGCCGACAATCTCCGCTAATAATACCGCTATAATGCCTGATAATACCGCTACATCAAACACCCCGGCACCACCAATAGCTACTATGCCACCAACCACACCGGCTTGCAACATCCCTGCGAAGTGAAAAATGTCCACCAACACTACCCCGAGAGTAGCTGCAATAAATGCTGAACGCCGGGAGCGTCCGGCCAAATAGCCGGTGATACCGGCAACTAAGGGATATAAGTACATCGCATCAATATAGGCAAATCGTCCACCCGGTTCCGGTAACCCGGTCATTACCAGCGAACCGATAAAATATACTACCAAAGCGGTGATTACAGTGGCTACCAAAGCCCGCACCCACTCCCGGCGAGTACCGGCTTTATGTAGTAAATAAATAGCTACAGCTACCGGTATTAACGCCCCGCCAACATTAATGGATGCTCGAACATCAGGAATTGGTAAAGGAATGGTAATAAAACTGCCTACAATGAGTAACACAATAATACCCAATGCCGCCCGGTCACTAAGCCGCATCCGATCTAAAACCCGGTGAGCCAGTCCAAAATAAATTAAAACCGAAACCACCATCAAAGCAATCAGACCAGCAGGAAATTCTGTCATTAAGACCCCTCCGTTCTGGAAATTGATAGTTAGAAATTAGAAATTAAAAATCAAAAGTTGTCTCATAAATCAATATTATGCTACCCAAATAGAGATGATTTATTCATCTTTATAAATAAAAAAAGCACGGTATGTTTTCACATACCGTGCTTTTAAAAAAATATTTGCAATTAACTTTTAACTTCTCTTAGACTTAACTCCCTTGGGCCATTTTAGCCATTTTTTCAGCTAGTTCAGGAGACATTGAATCTGCGAAAGAGGCCATCCCTTCATCGTCATTACCGTTATTAACCTCTACACCGGTCGCCAAATGTTCTTGTGATGGTGCTTGTTTTTTTCTCGGTTTAGCACTAGGCTGTGAACTATCTTTATTTACTTCACTAATCGAAAGGCGTACTCGTTTTTCCTGAGAATCAACAGATAGTATTTTTACTTCTACTGTATCTCCTTCCGAAACTACATCTTCCGGTTTTTCTACATGATGTTCAGCAAGATGAGAAATATGTATTAATCCCTCTACACCCGGTTCAAGTTGCACAAAAGCACCAAAAGGAGCTAACCGCACTATTTTAGCCTTGATAATCGTATCTACTTGATAGGTTTGCTCTACATTATCCCATGGATTAGGCAAAACTTGCTTTAATCCTAATGATATTTTTCCTTTTTCTTCATCTATTTTCAATACTTTAACTTCAATTTCTTCATCCACACTAACCACTTCTGAAGGGCGGTCAATACGATACCAAGCCATTTCAGAGATATGCAGTAAACCATCCACACCACCAATATCAACAAAGGCGCCAAAGTTGGTTAAACGACGCACTACCCCTTTAATCACTTGATCTACTGCTAAATTTTTAAATAACTCTTCCCGGGCTTTAGCAGATTCTTCTTCCATTACCACCTTGCGAGATAAAATAACCTTCCGGCGGCTTTTATTCATTTCAATCACTTTAACTTTAAACGTTTCATTTAAATATTTATTCAAATCCTCTGTATAACCAACATCTACTAAAGATGCTGGCAAAAATGACCGTACCCCTACATCTACTAATAAACCGCCTTTGACTACCTCACGCACTACCCCTTCCATAACGGTACCACTCTCCATAGCTTCTTCCAAGCCAGTCCAATTTTTTTCAGCATCCACTCGCTCTTTGGAAAGAATAATGCGACCTTCGTTATCTTCAGTTTTTAATACCATTACATTTATTTCATCTCCAACTTGCACTACTTCATGAGGGTCAGCGTTATAACTTGTTAACTCCCTTAAAGAAATAACCCCTTCAGATTTAGCACCAACATCTACTAAAACTTCATCGTGATTTACTTGTACGACTGTACCACATACTATTTCGCCTTTATGTAAGGTTTTAACCTCTACAATGTCTTGCATACCCTCTTCCAGCTCGTTTTCTTCTTGTTCACTCTCTTCTGGCGCAACTTCTTCTTGTACAGCCTCTTTTTGTGCAGCCTCTTCTTGTACAACCTCTTCTTGTACAACCTCTTCTTGCTCATTCTTTTCCGCTACCACTTCCTCTGGCGCCATCTCTTCTTGAATCACTGCCTCTTGCCCGCTTTCTGTTTTAACTTGCTCTTCATCCATCATCATTTCTGTTTCCAACTCCCTCATCCTACATTTAACCTCCTCAATAATCCAGCCAGGTGTAGAAGCACCTGCTGTTAAACCGGCTCGCTTTACCCCGGCAAACCAGGTCTCTTTTAATTCACTGGCTACTTCCACTTGGTAAGTGATGGCGCCGGTGTTTCGGCATAATTCGGTCAACTTACCGGTATTAGCACTGTTGACCCCACCCACTACCACTATTACATCCACGCTTTTGGCCAGTGTTAAAGTTGCTTGTTGGCGTTCACCTGTAGCGTGACAAATAGTATTACATACCTTTATTTCAGGATTTTTTTGTTGAAAAACCCGCACTACCTCATTAAAGTTCGCTAGCTTTTGGGTAGTTTGAGCTAAAATAGCTAACCGGTTACTACTGATCATCCCAGCTTCAACAGCATTTTTAACTACTATCGCCTTACCACCGGCCCAGCCTACAATCCCTTTTACCTCCGGGTGTTCTATATCTCCCACCACCACTACTTGGTATCCTTGCATGGTCAGGTCATCCGCTAACTTCTGGGCCCTGCTCACAAAAGGACAAGTAGCATCTATTATTTCATGGCC
Source organism: Desulfotomaculum sp. (assembly GCA_021129825.1). Classification (GTDB taxonomy): domain Bacteria; phylum Bacillota; class Desulfotomaculia; order Desulfotomaculales; family Desulfohalotomaculaceae; genus JAJOKO01. Next base: position 4,768 of record JAJOKO010000122.1, read on the forward strand.
GTATTCACGGGCCGCTTCAATTATCTCCGGCCCTACCCCGTGTGATCTGATAATCAGTTTGCCGGGAAGTCCATCATTGATATTGACAATCTCATTAATGCCTTTTTGGGCCAGCTCTGCAATCACCTGCGGGTTATGGATTATCGGACCCAGCGTGTATATTGAACCAGTGTGGTCTTCAATGGCCTTACAAGCAATATCAATTGCTCTTTTTACTCCAAAACAAAAACCGGCTTTTTGGGCTACCAATACTTTCAAAATATAATCACCTCAAGCATCATTACCGGTAACATTGATGTGTTTTTCCATTTGCTTGATAACTTGTCCTGCTGTTAAATTAGTAGAATCTATCGTGATCGCATCTGCTGCCGGCACCAGCGGGTCGACTGCCCGGTTTTGATCCTGAGCATCTCTGGCCGCTATTTCAGTAATTAATGCTGCCAAAGATACCTGGTAGCCTTGTTGGCTCAAATCTAACTTTCGTCTGGCCGCTCTTGCTTCAATAGTCGCTGTTAAAAAAAACTTTGCCCCGGCATTTGGTAACACTCTAGTGCCGATATCCCGCCCATCCATTACTGTCCCACCGGCTACAGCCATTAATTGCTGGCGGTGTACCATATTTGTTCTCACTGCCGGCACTTTGGCCACCAAGGATACCTGACGAGATACTTCGGGACTACGAATAGCTTGGGTTATATCTTCACCATCTAACGTTATTCTAAAATCACCATCACCAGAAAAAAGTGCGATTTTAATTTTAACTGCTAATTGAGCTAAAGCATCAGCATTGTTAAAATCAGTATTTGATCTTAACGCTTGTAGCGTTACTGCCCGGTACATACTACCTGTATCTACATATGTGAGCTTTAGTCTCCGGGCTAATTGTTTTGCCACAGTGCTTTTTCCCGCTCCCGCCGGACCATCTATGGCAATATTTAACTTTGGGTTCATCTGTTACCTCGCATTATTAAATCTACTTACACTTATCTTCGACACACTATCTTCGACATACTATCACAATATCCTTTTTTTATTTATTAAAAAACTAAATAAATTTAGTTTTTTTATTATTTGATTATTAACGAATTTAATACCCGCTCAAAACCCGGAAATGATATGTCTACACTATCTGCACCGGTGACCACTGTTTCCCCCGAAGCTAATAAGCCGGCAACCGCCATCGCCATTGCTATGCGATGGTCACCATGACTGGTACACACTGCCCCGGTTAAAGATTGCTGACCGGCAATAATCATGCCATCGGGTTGTTCTTGAATACTGACACCAAATTTAGCCAGTTCTCGGGCTACTGTGGCTATCCGGTCAGTTTCTTTTACTCGTAATTCGGCCGCATCTTTAAATGTTGTTTTACCTTGAGCCACTGCCGCCGCCACTGCCAATACCGGTATTTCATCTATCAAGCGAGGAATCATATCGCCGCCAATCACCGTGCCCTTTAGAGTGCCACCTTGCACTCGTACATCCCCCACCGGTTCTCCGGCTACTACCCGCCGGTTAAAGAATTTTAGATTAGCACCCATATTCTGCAATACTTCTAACACACCATCTCGGGTAGGATTTAGACCTACACCGGTAACGGTAACATCAGCATCAGGGATGCTCGCCGCTGCCACTAGAAAAAATGCCGCTGAAGAAATATCGCCTGGCACAGTAACTTTACGCCCGGTTAATACCGGTCGCCCGCTGATAGCTATCGTGTGCTGATGGGTGTCCACCTTAGCCCCAAAATATTGCAGCATTCGTTCGGTATGATCACGAGAAGTAGCCGGCTCTGTCACTTCTGTCACTCCATCAGCAAACAACCCGGCCAGTAGTATGGAAGATTTAATTTGAGCGCTGGCTACCGGCGTTTGATAGTGAATGGCTTTCAAGAATGGCATACCTTGCACTGCCAACGGCAGTAGCGTGGAGTTTTTTCGCCCGGCAAACCGGGCTCCCATTTGAGTTAAGGGCTTAGTAACCCGCCCCATCGGTCGGCTACGTAAGGAGTGATCACCGGTAACTACACTAAAAAAAGGTTGTCCGGCTAAAATACCCAGCAACAGACGGGTGGTAGTACCGGAGTTGCCACAGTCTAATACCTCTGCCGGTTCTTGTAAGCCATCCAACCCCTTGCCAGATACCGTGATCACACCAGCAGTATTGTCAATTTCCACACCCATCGCTTTAAAACAGGCCATGGTAGAAAGACAATCTGCTCCCATTAAAAAATTACTAATTTCTGTTTTTCCTTGGGCCAAAGCACCAAACATAATGGAGCGATGCGAAATAGATTTATCACCCGGCACACTAATCCTGCCGCTTAGTTTTTGGCAATGTTTAACAATTAGTTTCATGACCTGCTCCTCTTTTCATCATTACCTTTGGAAACATGGGCTTGGTAACCGGCTTTTACCAACAATTGCACCGCCTGTTTCTGCTCATCTGCCGTGGCGAAAGCCACACGGATGGTGCCGCCTTGACCTTCACGCACTCGCAATATCTCTAAATCAGTAATATTGACTTTGTTTTCACCCAATAAAGTAGCAAAATGAGCAATAATCCCCGGCTGATCCGGCACGGTAAGTAACACCTCGAATAATACCGGTAAATAACCTTTACTGCGAGTGGGCAGGGCTAATCTGGTTTGCTGAGCTTGCTCCAATTTATCCAGCAACCCGGCACCGTCATCCCCAGTGATTAAATTTTGATATTCATCTAATACTGCCCGAAACCGGGTTATGGTATCCAATACCGGCTGGCGATTAGACCGGAATATATCTCGCCATATCACCGGACTACCGGCAGCAATTCTGGTAGTATCCCGAAACCCCCCGGCCGCCAACGGCATCATTTGCTGACAATCCGGCATTGCTGCCATAGTATTCACCAATGCCGCTGCTACCAAGTGGGGTAAATGGCTCACTACTGCTACAGTGCGATCATGCTGAGCAGGTGCTATTTCTACTACCCGGGCTCCTATCGCTTCTAATAGCTGGCGTATTTTTTTTAACCCCGGTTGATTAGTCTTAGCAGTAGGGGTTAAAAGATAATAAGCGTTTTCAAATAAATAAGGATCCGCTCCCCGCATACCGGTTACCTCTGAACCGGCCATCGGATGCCCACCAACAAAGGGCACCCCGGCAGGAAGCACTGTTGCTGCTAAGGTAGTAATGCTGTTTTTAGTACTACCGACATCAGTGACAATAGTATTCTCTTTTAGATAGGGTGCCAATTGAGGTAACAACTTTTCGGCAGCCAGTACCGGGGTAGCTAAAATCACCAAATCAGCACCGGTCACCGCTTCAGCCAGTGAACCGGCTTTTTGGTGGATCGCCCCGGCTGATAAAGCCAAGTCCATATTTTCTGCGTTAGTATCCCAGCCGGTAATTTTAGGCACTAGATGACGGTGATTTAAAGCCAACCCCAAAGAGCCTCCGATTAGCCCTACGCCAATAATAGTAACTTGATGAAACATATTTGAAATTCCTTTCTAGTCAGCGGTCAGCTTTCAGCTTTCGGCGGTCAGCTAAAAAATAAGTTCAAAAGTTTTTTTGCTCTTTAATATTTTAGCTGATAGCTGATAGCTATTTATTTACTGTTAAGACCATTTTTCAAAGCGGCAGTAATAACTTGCAAATCTCGCATTACCCGGTCAAATTTCTTAGGCGTTAATGACTGCGGTCCGTCACAAAGAGCTTCTGCCGGATTGGGGTGAACTTCAATGATCAAAGCATCTGCGCCGGCAGCCACCGCTGCCCGGGACATGGTTTGCACAAAACGCCAGTTACCAATAGCGTGACTGGGATCTACCACCACCGGCAGGTGCGACAAGTGTTTCACCACCGGCACAGCAGTTAAATCTAGCGTATTACGGGTATAAGTATCAAAACTCTTAATTCCCCGCTCACATAACATTACATTGGGATTGCCACCGGCCAAAAGATACTCCGCTGCCATTAACCATTCTTCCACTGTAGCGGCAGGAGAACGCTTTAACAAAACCGGTTTATCTGTTTTAGCCACTTCCCGCAGCAAAAAGAAGTTTTGCATGTTCCGGGCACCAACTTGCAAGATATCAGCATACTTGCATAATAACGGCAATGTGCTGGCGTCCACCACCTCGGTCACTATTGGCAACCCGGTAATCTCTCTGGCCTCAGCCAAAAACTTCAGCCCTTCTTCTTCTAACCCTTGAAAAGAATAAGGGGAGGTGCGCGGTTTAAATGCTCCGCCCCGTAAAATAGCGGCCCCGGCACTCTTCACCTGCTTGGCTACTGTTAATAACTGCTCCCGACTTTCTACTGCACAAGGTCCGGCCATTACTTGCAAGTCACCGCCACCAATTTCAATATCACCTATTTTAACCACGGTATCTTCGTCTTTAAATTCCCGTGAAACCATTTTATACGGCCGGGTAATTGGCAATACTTTCTCCACCCCAGCCATCGCTGCTATCGCCACGTCATTTAGCTTGGCACACTCACCTACTGCCCCGATAATGGTACGCTCTACCCCTTCAGATAAATTAATGTTAAAACCAACTTGTCTTAATCTAGTCACTACATGATCAATTTCTTGCTGGTTAGCATCATGATTCATCACAATAATCATTTTAAAAAAGCACACTCCTTTAGGGTGGTTAATTCTATTATTTTATCATCATACTGTTACTAGACATTATACCACATTAACTTGGTCTTTACAGTAAATTTTTGCTGCTACCTTTATAAAAAAATTTACTTTTCTAATGACAAAGAAACGTTAGATTTAATGCTAACGTTTCTTTGTCAGGTAACGACTATTTGTTCTAATATAAGCATCAAAGTCTTTCCGGGGTGCTATAGCCCATATTTCAGCTATTAATTTACCTTCGGTATGTTTTTTTATATATACAATCCGGATTTTAGCAGCACATACATAAAATTTACTAAATTCAGTCAAATTCATACCATATTTATTTTCCAGATTTCGACCTAAATTAGGGTTAGAATTTAGTTTTCGTAACCCATCAATAATTTCTGATAAACATACTTCATCAACTGTGATAGCCAATTCAAATAAATTGTCTTCAACCTCTTCATGAAAAGATATATTATTAAACCTTGGCAACTCATTTGTCAAAAATTCCAGGAGTGTTTTCACTGATTTGACAACCTCTTCTTTCTATACATAATCAGTGTTAAATTTTTCTACCCTTCTTAAAAGTTTTTCAGCCATCTGAGAAGAGTCAATTATTTCTGCCTTCTTATTTTTACGTTTTTGGACTGTTTGAAAAACATCTTGTTGTTCAGCAAAATCCAAAGCTTCTTTCATCATTTTATAAACATCAATATTTACCATAACAAAATCGGGCTTATTGTTTCTTAAAACAACAATATCTTCTTTTTTAAGACGCACAGTAACCTCACCCATTTTTCGTTGTACATCGGTGATAGATACAAATTGATCAATGTTAAATGTTGTGACCATCTGCTCATCCTCCTATTCTAATGCGTATAATTATATGTAATATCATACATGTTGTCAACATGGAATTATACGTAAAAACCCTCATTATATCATATCCTATATAATTTTTTTGTTAATTATGGTAAAATAGCATCAATAAATACTCGCTGTACACCTGATTATAAAAAAAGCTGCTCACTTTGGGGATTGTATTATTTTTTCGTTTTTCATTTTCGTTTTTAACTATCAATTTCGAGGAGTGATTTTTAATGAAAGTTATTGCTGATAAAATAGACCTGTTTTTAAATAAAGCCTCCTGGATTCGCAAAATGTTCGAGGAAGGAGACCGCCTGCGCCAAATTCACGGGGCAGATCAGGTCTATGATTTTACTTTAGGCAACCCGGTAACCGAACCACCGGCAGCATTTCACCGGAAACTGAAAGCATTAGCAGAAAATCCGCTCCCCGGTATGCACCGCTACATGCACAATGCCGGTTACCCGGAAACTCGCCGGGCGGTAGCAGCAGTGCTTACTGAAGATAGCGGGCTAAACATCGGTCCAGAACAGATCATCATGACCACCGGGGCCGGCGGCGGGTTGAATGTCATTCTAAAATCCATTTTAAATCCCGGCGATGAAGTGATTGTGCTGGCACCGTATTTTGTAGAATATCGTTTTTATATCGATAACCACAACGGTGTTATCCGTGAGGTAGACACCACCACCAACTTTATGCCGAATCTAGCAGCTATTGCCGCTGCTATTAATTCAAAAACCAGAGCAATCATCATCAACTCGCCCAACAATCCCACCGGCGTAGTCTACCCAGCGGAAATCATCGCTGCTTTAGGTCAATTGGCAACAGCAAAATCTCAGGTCTTCGAGCGACCAATTTATGTAATTTCCGATGAACCCTATGCTAAAATTACTTATGATGTGCCAGTACCTCATGTTTTTAAAACTATTGACAACGCTATCTTAGTTACTTCTCATAGTAAAGACTTAGCCTTACCCGGCGAACGGATCGGTTACATCGCTGTCAGTCCTAAAATCAATCAGGTTAAATTATTAATAGCGGCGATGGTCTTTTGCAACCGCACTTTGGGCTTTGTTAATGCACCGGCCTTAGCCCAACACTTGGTAACCGGATTGCAGCGTGAAAGTGTAGATATATTAGCCTATCGTCAAAAGCGAGATTTGTTATATAATCACTTGGTAGCCTTAGGGTTTGAAATAGTTAAACCTCAGGGAGCATTTTACCTGTTTCCTAAATCACCGTTAGCAGATGATCTCGAGTTTGCTAAAATCGCTTTAAAACACAATATTTTAGTAGTACCAGGCACCGGCTTTGGTAAACCCGGTTACTTCCGCTTGGCTTATTGTGTTGACCAAGCGATGCTTGAAAACTCGTTGCCCGCTTGGAGTGCCTTGGCTAGCGAAATAAAAAACGAGG
>JAJOKO010000038.1 GCA_021129825.1 Desulfotomaculum sp.
CACTGAAAGAAATAGCTGTTTTGATGATTTGGGGTCTGCCACTGGCGATTTGGGCTGGTTTATTGCTTTTTGCCGGTGGGTTAATTATTATTAGAATGAAAATTGTCAAAGGTGGCGGAGGTTAAATTAAATGGAAAATCCAATAGCTTTTTTGATTGTAATCGCCAGTGTATTAATTACTTTTTATATTAGTTATGCTAACAGAAGACACACCAGAACTACGGCGGCGTTTTATGTAGCAGGTGGTAAAATATCATGGAAAGTCAATGGACTGGCGATGTTTGGTGATTTTTGCAGTGCTGCTAGCTTTTTGGGAATAGCAGGTGCTATTGCTATCAGCGGTATTGATGGTTGGTGGGTAGGCACTGGTTTTTTTGCCGGTTGGGTGATGTTATTATTAGTTATTGCCGGACCACTTAAAAGTGCTGGTAAATTTACAGCCGGTGATGTATTGGCAGCTCGTTTTAGTGGCAAAGAGATCAAATTGCTGGCGATGGTGTGTACTATTGTACTTGGTACGCTTTATTTAGTGCCGCAAATAGTGGGAGCAGGGCATCTATTCAAATTGTTGCTTGGATGGGATTTTCTGCCAACAGTAATAGTGACTGGGGTATTAATGGCCTTATTTGTAATTTTAGGTGGTATGCGGGGTACGACTTTTAATCAAGCGATTCAAGGCGTGATGCTTTGGGGAGCGATGGTATTATTAATGATTATTGGTAGTATTGTTTATTTTGGGGGCAATTTTTTTGGCGTGATAGCAGCCAGTCATGAAATGGTACCGCCAAGTGTGGCCGTTACCCAAGCGGTAGCTTTAGAGCATCAGATAGCAGCAGGGGATTCGGCTGAATTAATTACTACTACCCGGGATTTGATGCCGGATGCGGCCAATGCGCTAACACCAGGGGTGGCGTTGCGAGATATTTGGAATCAATTAAGTTTTGTATTAGCTTTAATTTTAGGGATATTTGGTTTGCCACATTTATTAATTCGTTGTTATACGGTACGGGATGCTCGAGAAGCTCAAAAGAGTATTGAATTAACTATTTGGGGTTTAGTGACCCTTTATATAGCGGCACTTTTTGTTGGTTTGTTGGCGATGTATATTTTATACCCGGTATTAGTGCAACTTTTAGCTACTGGTGAACGCGGTGTGGCTACTAATATGGCTGTGCCGATGCTGGCAGATGTATTGGGCGGGCAAATTTTATTAGGGCTTATTGCTGCCGGGGCATTAGCGGCAATGTTGAGTACTTCTACTGGTTTACTGTTGTCTGCGATTACTAGTTTAGCACATGATTTTTATGCTGGTATTTTGCGCCCTGAAAGTGATGAGCGGGAACAATTATTATTTGCTAAAATCAGTGCTATCATTTTAACGGTATTAGCAGTGATAATGGCTATTTGGTTGAAAGATATGAATGTAGGAATTTTGGTAGTGATTAGTTTGGGGATAGCAGCGAGTACTTTTGCGCCAGCGCTAGTATTTACTGTTTGGTGGAAAAAATTAACTAAACATGGAGTAGTTTATGGAATGTTAGTAGGCTTAGTATCTTCGCTAATATTTACTTTTGCCCGTTTTTTTGAAATGCCGAATTTTTTGGGAATTCCAGTATTGATTAACCCGGCTCTTTATAGTGTGCCGGCGGCGGTAATTACAATGGTAGTGGTCAGTTATTTAACCAAGGATTGCGGTAAAGTAAAAGAATTTATGGCTGCGGCTCAAAAAGATTATAAAGGATGATAATTTTTATTGCTAAAGTCTACTATATTAGTATATAATGCTTAGTAGTAGTGGTTGTTAATTTTTTTTAGAAGGGAAAGTGATATTGATGAGTATATGTCTAAAATCAGAAGATTTGTGTTATGAGTTTAAAACTGGGGATTGGGAACAAGCGATTGATGTGCGCTCTTTTATTCAAGCTAATTATACACCATACCATGGCGATGGTTCGTTTTTAGCAGGTGCCACTTTTCGCACTAAAAGTCTTTGGAAAAAATGCAGTAAATTAGCGATGGAGGAATACAAACGAGGTGGAGTATATGATGTAGATACCAAAACGGTTACTACTATTACTGCTCATGCTCCGGGATATTTGGACCAAGAAAACGAAATAATAGTGGGTTTGCAGACGGATGCCCCGTTAAAACGAGCTATTAATCCTTGGGGCGGTATCCGGACAGTAGACGTTGCTTGCCAAGAACATGGCTATCAACTTGATGATCAAGTTAAAGAAATTTTTACGAAATACCGGCGTACCCATAACGAAGGGGTATTTAGAGTTTATACTAAAACTATTAAATTAATGCGTAAAACCGGTGTTCTAACCGGCTTGCCGGATGCTTATGGTCGGGGAAGAGTTATTGGTGATTACCGGCGAGTGGCCTTGTATGGTGTAGATCGTTTGATTGCCGAACGTCAAGAACAATTAGATGGTGTAACCTTAAATGAAATCAATGCGCAAACTATTCAGTTGCGGGAAGAAGTTAGTGACCAAATTAATGCGCTTAAAGCTTTAAAAGTAATGGCAGCTAACTATGGCTATGATATTTCCGGACCGGCTGGTACTGCTAAAGAGGCGGTGCAATGGCTTTATTTTGCCTATTTAGGTGCTATTAAGGAACAAAACGGGGCGGCGATGTCTTTAGGTCGGGTTAGCACATTTTTAGATATTTACTTCGAGAGAGATTTAGCAACGGGTGTGCTTACTGAAGAATCTACTCAAGAAGTAATTGATGATTTTGTGATTAAATTACGCTTAGCTCGCCAGTTGCGTACTAAAGACTATGATGCGCTTTTTGCTGCTGATCCGATGTGGATTACTGAATCTACTGGTGGCATGGGGCTAGATGGGCGCACATTAGTCACTAAGACATCACTGCGTTTTTTGCAAACTTTACGCAACTTAGGACCGGCTGCTGAACCAAATTTAACTGTTTTATGGTCGGAAGCACTACCGCAAAACTTTAAAGAGTTTTGCGCCCAAATTTCTATCGAAACTTGCGCTATCCAATACGAAAGTGATGATTTAATGCGTCCGGTGTATGGTGATGATTATGCTATTTCTTGCTGCATATCGGCTATGCGAGTGGGTAAAGATTTGCAATATTTTGGAGCGCGGGCTAATTTACCGAAAGCGTTATTGTTTACTTTAAACGCCGGGGTAGATGAACTAACCGGATTAAAAGTAGCGCCTGAATTTTACAAAGCGCAACCGGGGCAAGTGCTTGACTATGATACGATCAGGGTAGCTTTAGACAAAACTTTGGATTGGTTGGCGGAAGAGTACGTAAATACGATGAATATAATTCACTATATGCATGATAAATATGCTTATGAGCATTTAGAAATGGCCTTGCATGATGTTAATCCGCATGCTTATATGGCTTTTGGCATAGCCGGTTTATCGGTGATTGCGGACTCGTTGAGTGCTGTTAAGTATGCTCAAGTAACCCCGGTATTCAATGAAGATGGTTTAATTACAGATTTTAAGACAGTAGGAGAATTTCCGTGCTTTGGTAATGATGATGACCGGGTTGATGATCTGGCAAAAGAAATTGTGGCTGATTTTATTGCTAAATTGCGCCAGTATCCGCTACATCGTAACGCCGAGCATACTATGTCGATATTGACGATTACTTCTAATGTAGTTTACGGTAAAAAGACGGGCACTACCCCGTGCGGTCGTCAAAAAGGGGAAGCTTTTGCACCGGGGGCTAATCCGATGCACCAGCGGGATACCAGTGGGATAGTAGCTTCATTAAAGTCTGTGTCTAAAATTGATTACCAAGATGCTAAAGATGGGGTTTCATATACTTTATCCGCTACCCCGGTTTGTTTAGGTAAGGCAGATGAGCATCGCCGTAAAAACTTAGCCTCTTTGCTAGATGGGCAATTTGGTGCCGGAGGACAGCATATCAATGTAAATGTTTTAAATCGGGAAACTTTAGAAAAAGCGATGGAAAACCCAGAGCAATACCCGCAACTGACTATCCGGGTATCTGGTTATGCCGTTAATTTTATTAAATTAACCAAAGCGCAACAAAAAGAAGTAATTAGTCGTACTATTTTCCAACAAGGGTTTAGTGGTTAAACAAAAACTTTTTAATTTTTAATGGGTTGTCAAATTGATAAAATCATGCTATTATTAAGCTAACTAAATAATATGAGAAGGTCTTTATGAAGTAATTTTTTTTGCTTTCGAGAAATTATTTCAGGGATAGTCTCAAAAAATATTGTTGGAAGACAGTTAAGTAGTATTTATACTAGTTAATAATGTGATCCAACACTAAGATGTTGTTTTAAAAAAAACAACATCTTAGTGTTGGATTTTTTTATTTCTAAAAACAAGTGTAGGCATAAGCAAGTAGAAACAGTTTTTGCTTATTCTGGAGAGGGGGGAATTAATTAGATTTTTAAGATTGAAAAATGGGGGGATAAGACTTAAAAATGAGTTTATATAAAAAAATATTAACTCCGCTGGATGGATCGGAATTTGCAGAGTGCAGTTTAAAGCATGTTCAAGAAATTGCGGTTGGATGCCATGTTTCAGAAGTGATTTTATTGATGGTGTTAGATCCTATTCGTCAAACCCCGGAGCTGTCTGACGAAGACCGGCATAAAGTAGAACAAAAAGTTGAAGCTCAAGCAGTAAACTATCTAAATAAAGTAGCAGGCAATTTTAAAGACGAGGGGATAGCTATAAGAATTGCAGTTACCAGAGGTGCAGCAGCTGATGGAATAATAGACTATGTAAGTGATCACAGTGTAGATTTAGTGATTATGAGTACTCGTGGCAGAACAGGAATTTCACGCTGGGCTCTGGGGAGTGTGGCTGAAAAAGTATTGCGGCGTTCTATAGCCCCGGTATTGATAATTTCACCAATCACTTTATAATTCGAACACGTATTTTAAGTGTCAAAGCTCATCAAAAAAAATAGGGGGAAGATAAGCATGAAAACGAAAATGTTACTGGCAATGTTGGTTACGCTCTTAATGGCGACCAGCTTGATGATTAGTGGTTGCGGGGCGGAAACTAAACCGGTAGGAGATGCCGGAGCGATTGATGTAGATAAGGTGCATACTATCAGAATCCAAAGTTTGTATGATGCCGGACTTTACGGGCATGACTTATTTGTGGATTGGACTAAAAAAATGGAGCAGGCTTCAGCCGGGCGATTGAACATCGAAATGCTACCTGCCGGGGCGGTAGTAGCTACTTTTGATAAATTTGATGCTGTTTCTAAAGGGGTGCTTGATGGCATGATTTCCTTGCCGATGTATTGGCCTGGCAAACACGCTCTAGCGACTTATTTAAGTTCCTTCCCTTATGGCATGGATTGTCCGCTTCAGTGGGAAGTTTGGTTTTATGAAGCAGGTGGCTTAGAATTGGCGCGAGAAGAGTATGCTAAATTTAATATGCAGTTTATCGGACCGATTCAACAAGGTCCTGGTTTTGGGCACAGTAAAATACCGCTAGAAACGATAGAAGACTGGGATGGTTTAAAAGCAAGGTATCCCGGCGGGATGGTAGCTGATATTTATGAGAAAGCCGGCACTTCGGTAATTGTGTTGCCGGGTGGTGAGGTTTATATGGCTATGGCGACTGGTGTTATTGATAAGGGTGAGTTTTTGGGTCATGCTGTAAACAAGGAATTAGGCTTGCATGAAGTAGGCAAGTATATTATTGGTCCTGGTAAAATGCACCAGCCGTGCGAAAACTTTGCTCTTTGGATGAATATGGATGCTTGGAATGAACTAGGACCGGATTTGCAAGTGATGCTGGAACTGGGAGTAAGGGAATTATCTTGGGATTTATTTACCGAAACTGCTGCTCGCAATCAACAAGCATTAGACTGGATGATTAATGAACATGGTAATGTTTATATTGAAGTGTCGGCAGAAGAACGGGCTAAATTTAGATTGAAAGCGATTGAATTGTGGCGCGAATGGGCTAGAGATGATGTTGCTTTAGAAGCAGTAGAAACACAAATTTTGATTATGCGTGATGCCGGTTTACTTGATTACCCGGGAGTGCGCGAAGAAGTGGAGAAACACTTCCCGGGCTTACTGGATAGACCTACTGAGTGGCCTGGCTTGTTGGCAAGGTAAAGATTGAGGCACCAGCGATCAGGCAAGCAGGGAGGTTTCTTGCTTGCCTGACCCGCTTTGATAAAGGAGGAGCCACGATGAGCACAGCGCGCAAAATTGGCTTGATAATAGCGGCTATAATATCAGTAAGTTACCCCTTGTCAGTGTTATTGCATTTTCTGTTTATTAATTAGTAGAGGATAGTTTTTTGAAGGGGGTTGGTTTAATGAAATTCTTATTAGCTATTATTGATGCTATTAGTGAATTCACCGGCAAATTTTTCAGTTTTTTGGTTTTAGCATTGGCATTGTTAATGACGGCAGAAGTAATAATGCGTTATGTATTTAACTCACCGATTATGGGTGTACACGATATCATGTGCGCTTATTTTGGTGCTTATTTTATGATGACCGGTGCATATGCTCTTTACCGCCAGGAACATGTTAAAGTAGACTTGATATACACACGGTTTTCGGCGCGTGGTCAGGCTACTTTAGATTTAATAACTTTTCCTTTCTTTCTAATTTTTGTGGGAGCAATAGTTTATACCGGGTGGAATTTTGGCCTATTTTCAGTGTGGGTAGTAAATATTGGTTGGATCTGGGAAATAGACCAATCCCACTTGCGTTTGCCTATTTATCCCATGAAGTGGACTATTTTTATCGGTGGTACATTACTGTTACTACAAGGATTAGCAAAATTTATCCGCGATCTCAATTTGGTGATCACCGGAAAGGAGCTAAAGTAAACTATGGGTATTGAGTGGATTACCTTACTGATGTTTGGCTCTTTAATCGTACTTTTAATGCTGGGCATCCCCATTGCTTTTGCTACCGGTAGTTTGGGAGTAATATTTATTACGTTGTTATGGAGCCCGGCGGCTATTGAGGTTGTATCTATCCGTATTTTTGGCACGATGTACCAGTACTTGTTATTTCCTATCCCGTTATTTATTTTTCTGGCTAATATTTTGCAACGAGCCGGTGTAATTGAAGAAATGTACGCAGCGTTTTTGGAATGGATTGGGGCATTGCGGGGTGGCTTGGCAACAGCAACGGTACTGGCCAGTACCGTTTTAGCAGCGATAGTTGGTGTAATCGGTGCAGCGGTAGTGACGATGGGGTTGGTTTCACTCGGATCTATGTTGGAGCGTAAATATGATAAGAACATCGCTTTAGGTTCAATTATGGCCGGTGGGGCGTTAGGAGTGATTATTCCCCCCAGTATATTGTTGCTGGTTTATGCTATGGTAGCCGGTGAATCAGTCGGCAAGTTATTTGCCGGCGGTATTTTACCAGGGTTGCTTTTAGCAGGTCTTTATATTGGTTATATTACCATTAAATGTTACTTTAATCCTCAGCATGGACCGGCTCTATCTAAAGAAGAACGGGCTAAAATCACCTGGGGTAGTAAACTAAAAAGTTTGAATAAAATCATCATGCCTACAGCATTGATTATTTTGATTTTGGGTTCTATTTTTACCGGGGCGGCCAGTATTACCGAAGCAGCCGGTATTGGTGTCATTGGAGCGATGATTATTGCAGCTATCAAAGGTCGGCTTACTTGGGAAAATGTGAAAATAGCTAGTTTTCAAACGGCAAAAGTTTCCGCAATGGTTTTATGGACTATTTTTGGAGCTACTATTTTTGTGACCTTTTACTTGGCTATCGGTGGTGGCGATTTTATAACTAATAGCATCTTGGGTTTAGAGCTTGGTAAATATGGCACTTTGATTTTTTGTATGCTTATTCTGATTTTTTTGGGCATGTTCTTAGATTGGGTAGGGATTATGTTATTGACAGTGCCGATTTTTTTACCGATAATGATTTCATTAGGATTTGATCCCCTTTGGTTTGGTATTGTTTTTAATGTCTGTATGCAGTTGTCTTTTCTGACGCCTCCTTTTGGTTATGCCTTGTTTTTCCTAAAGGGAGTGGCCCCGCCGGAAATAAGCACGGTAGATATCTATAAGGCAGCAGTACCTTTTATTATTTTACAAATAGTAGGTTTGATTTTAGTAATTGCGTTTCCGCAAATAGCTTTATTTATACCGAACGTGCTTTTGAATAGTTGAAAAAATTAAATAAAAATGATAAACTGAGGGGGAGTTACAAGAAAAGCATTGATTGTTTTTGGAGTGAGTCAATTGAAAGGGTTAATACATTCAATAGAAGCTTTTGGTACTGTTGATGGACCGGGTATCCGGATGGTGTTATTTTTAACAGGTTGCCCGTTGCGGTGTATATTTTGTCATAATCCTGAAATTGCCCGGGGGACTAAGGGACAGCTTTATTCCCCGCAAGCAATATTGGATCAGTACAACCGCAACAGATTGTTTTATCAAAAAGGTGGGATTACTTTTTCCGGTGGTGATCCTCTAGCACAAGGAGAGTTTGTTTACCAGTGTGTGCAATTACTAAAAGAAAATAAAGTACATGTGACCATTGATACCGCTCTTTATTGTGATCAGCAATGGTTAGAAAAATTAATACCTAGCGTGGATCTTTGGATGGTTAGTATTAAAGCAATTGATGCGGCATTACATCAAGAACTTACTGGTCGAGATAATACCATAATTCTGAAAAACATCATTAATTTAAACCGGGCCAAGATCAAGATGTTGATTCGTTATGTGCTTATTCCGGGATATACTGATACTGAGCAGGAATTGTGTAGTTTGGCGGAATTTATCAGAAAGTTACCATTCAGACCACCATTAGAATTGCTGCCATATCACACTATGGGGATTCGCAAGTGGGAAAAAATGGGATTAGAATACCGGTTAGCAGGAGTAGCTGCTGCCAGTAAAAAAGATATTGACAAAGCTAAGGAAATTTTAAGGGAGAATGGCATCAATGATTTCATTTAAAATAAAATCTAAGGAGGCGAGAAACCTTGTATAAAAAAATATTGGTAGCGGTAGATGGCTATGATCCGTCACTGGAAGCAGCCAAAAGAGCAATTGAAATAGCGGCTCAATATGGTTCTCAAGTAGTTGTGATAAAAGTAGAAGAAGAGATCCCGTTACTGCATATGGAGCAAAAAATGGAAGAAGCTTCTTTGAAAGGAGCGCAACAAAAACCGCTTACTGACAAACCGTTAGAATTAGTGGTAGCATACGGGCAGCAACGTGGTGTAAGTGTGGATGCTCGACTGGAAAAAGGGGGCATTACTGCCTGTATTTTGAAAATAGCGGAAGATGATGCTGTTGATTTAATCATTATTGGCGATTCTGGTCGTAAAGGAGTGCATAAATGGTACTTTGGCAGTGTAGCGCAAGCGGTTTCAGAAGGAGCCCACAGCCCGGTGTTAATTATGAAAAAAGGTGCGGTGGATATTTCGGATATGCTGGCATTATTGCCTGCTTTAACAGAATCCGCCAAGTTAAAAGAAGTGCGACCGGTGTTTCAACCGGCAGTATTTAAACAAAGGTTTAATTTTTCATTTGGTCTTTTTATTATTTTTGCCATCATTTATTTTGGGGCCGTATTATTGACATCTGCGCCCATGAAAGAAACTGCTGCTATGATCGTAATGGGTTTACCGTTGGCTATTTGGCTCGGTTGGGGGCTAATTATTAGTGGGGTAGTAATTACCCGGGTATACCTATCCAAAACTTAAAGAGGAGCTAAAGAATATTGGAAAATCTAATAGCATTATCAATAGTAGCGTTCAGTGTTTTAGTAACTATTTATATCAGTTATTTTAATCGTAGACATACCCGCACTACCGCCTCTTTTTACGTGGCTGGCGGTAAAATCCCTTGGAAAGTTAACGGCTTGGCGATGTTGGGCGATTATAGTAGTGCGGCTAGTTTTTTAGGAATAGCCGGGGCGATAGCTTTAAGTGGTATTGACGGTTGGTGGATAGCACTAGGTTTTTTTGGAGCTTGGATTACTGTGTTGTTGGTAGCAGCGGGTCCGCTGAAAAGTGCTGGTAAATTTACTATCGCCGATGCCTTGGTAGCTCGCTTTGAAAGTCGTGAAATTAAAATATTGGCTATGATTAGCACGATTGTGCTTTGTACCTTGTATTTAGTACCTCAAATAGTAGGTGCCGGACACTTATTTAAATTATTATTAGGATGGGACTTTTTACCAACGGTAATTGCTACCGGGGTATTAATGGCTTTATTTGTAATTTTAGGGGGGATGCGGGGCACCACTTTCAATCAAGCTATTCAAGGGGTGATGCTTTGGGGAGCGATAGCAGCACTTTTGGTAGTGGCCACTATTGCTCATTTTGGTGGTAATCCTTTTAATATTATTGATGTCAGTCATGAAATGGTACCACCGACCGTGGCTGTATCAGAAGCTAGCCAAATTATGAACGAAACTGGGATAACAGATGCAGGTGCTTTGATTACTGCTACCCGGGAAGCGATGCCAGACGCCCCCACAGCTTTAACGCCTGGAGTTGGTTTACGGGATATCATGAACCAACTGAGTTTAGTTTTGGGTCTGTTTTTAGGAGTATTAGGTTTGCCGCATATTCTAATTCGTTTTTATACCGTGAAAGATGCTATTGCCGCTAAAAAGAGTACTGAACTGACTATTTGGGGTTTAGGTACTTTTTATGCGATGGTTTTACTGGTAGGTTTAGCGGCCATGTATTTATTGTACCCGACGATTATTCAGCTGTTAGATGCCGGGCAGCGTGGTACGGCTACTAATATGACGGTGCCGATGTTGGGTGACTTATTGGGCGGTCAGGTATTTTTAGGAATTATTGCCGCCGGTGCGTTAGCAGCAATGTTGAGTACCTCCACTGGTTTGTTGATTTCGGCTACAACTAGTTTAGCGCATGATCTTTATGCCGGTATTCTTAAACCGGCTAGTAATGATAAAGAACAGTTGCTTTTTGCTAAGGTTGGTGCCGGAGCATTGGCTGTATTGGCAATTGTGATGGCTGTTTGGTTAAAAGATGTTAACGTTGGTATATTAGTAGGAATGTGTTTTGGGATAGCCGCCAGTACTTTTGCCCCTGCTTTGTTATTTACTTTGTGGTGGCGTAGGCTGACCAAGCAAGGTATTATTGCCGGCATGACGGTTGGTTTAATCAGTTCATTGTTCTTTACCTTTGCCCAGTTCTTTGGCGTAGAGTCAATAATTGGTATTCCGATACTGATTAATCCTGCTCTCTATAGTGTGCCTGCTGCGGTAATAGCGTTGATAGTAGTGACGTATTTAACCAAAGATACTGGTAAAGTAGAAGAGTTTATGGCTGTAGCGCATAAGCAAGCATGAGATATAAACTAATTAAATAAAACAGATGCTAAAAGTGCGTGTTCGAAAAGTATGTTTGTGGTAAAAACCCCCCTCCCCGCACCCTT
>JAJOKO010000169.1 GCA_021129825.1 Desulfotomaculum sp.
GGGTTGTCTCTTTTTTTGCATATTCCCTCTCATGTTAATTGACGCTATTAATGCTAACGTCACCTGACAATCATTATGAGGGATAACCGTCACTTTTGGCAAGAGGAAAACGCTTGTTTGCCGACATTTAGGGTGAGTGGTGACAGTATCTTTTGGTCCCTGCGGTTTGAAGTACATTGTAGGCAGGCGGTGATTTTATGAGTGGTTTTTTAGCGTTGGGACGCAAGGACTATCCTAGTGCGGATAAAGTAATTTGTTTGTCCATAAAAATCCACAGCTGATAGGTGAATATATTTCAGCATTAAGTAATTCTGCTACACTCGAAGGAAAGAAATATGCATATTTATTGTGGGGGATTGATGATGTTACTCATGAAATAATAGGAACAAGTTTTGAACCTAAAAAATTTAAAAAGGGTAATGAGGAATTTGAAAACTGGCTTCTTGGAGTTGAGTTTAACTTGCTGGCAACTTGCAAAAACTGGAACTAATGCTGGATATTCGTTATTTACGTGGGCAAATGTATGCAGAAACCGGCGAAAAAGCCAAGGCTAAAAAAGATTACCACTTGATTTATACCAAAAACCCCGGCTATGAAGATGTAGCTCAAAAACTGGGGATGTGAATACAAGACAAAGAGATTAAGTCTAGCAATAATTCCCAAAAATCATTTACTGTTCACTAGGATTCACAATAATCGTTTTTTGATGGTCGTAAATAACAAAACCAGGCTTGGCTCCTTTAGGTTTACGCACATATTTAACATAAGTGTAATCTACCGGCACATTGCTAGATTGCCGGGCTTTACTGTGAAAGGCTGCCAGTTGAGCGGCCCTTTTGATAATATTGTCAGGTATTTTTTTGCCATTGGTATGAATAACCACGTGCGAACCCGGTATTTCTTTAGTGTGTAACCACAAGTCATCCGGTTGGGCAAGACGTTGGGTTAAATAATCATTTTGGCGGTTGTTTTTGCCTACTGAAATATTAAATTGTTCGTCAGACCGGTACACTAATGGCTGTGGTTTGTCCGGCCGTGAACTGGCTTTCTTTTTTGATTTATGCGACTGTTTTTTTTCAGCCGGTGGTTTTAGATATGCTTGAGCGATTAGTTCGGTTTGTATTTCTGTTAAATCAGATAACTTTTTAGCCAAGTGCAAGGCTGTTTCTACCCCTTCTAAATAATCCAACTCTTGCCGGGCTTGAATTAGTTGTTCATTTACAGCTTTTAATGTGTTTTTAGATTTTACATATTTTTTAAAATAAGCCTGCGCATTTTCAGCCGGTGTTAACCGGGGGTTTAAGGTAATGGTTATTTTGACCTGTTCCGGGTGATAGAGATTTTCTAACTCTATTTGATCCAGACCTTGTTTTAAGCGATACATATTAGCGGTAAGCAACTCGCCGTAAATACGCCAGTCATCTCCCCGGTTGGCTGTGGCCAAACTTTGCTGGTGTTTAACAAGCTTCTTTCTCAACTTACTGCTGGCCCGCTTAATAATAGTTAACATTGATTGAGATTTGGCCTGCATTTGTTGTTGGTAATCTTTTTGGGTGTAAAAACGGTCTAACAGTGGATTCATTTCCCCGCTCAGCGTTTGATATGCGGCATATTGGGTTAAGTTAAAAGCAGCAAAATCTAAAACAGACTGGTCTGCATTATATACTAACATGGGGGTGAAATTGCCCTGTTGCAAATCACTGCAAATATTGCTGAAATATTGCCATAATAAGCGCAGTTCATACTCGCCACAATGGTCTAACGGTAAATCCAAAGCCAAACCGGAGCGGTAGAGCACTTCCCGGCACATCCGGGGCGAAAATCCGGTAAAGGTTTTTAATAATATATCAGTAAGCTTGGTATCAATATCTGCTGAAGTTACTAATGCAAAAAAACGCTCTTCCGTTAGATTTAAAGGACTTACTTTATCTTGCCGGGGTGGGGCTAAGTAGGTTCTGCCGGGTAATACTTCCCGGTGACGACTTACCGCGTGCGAGTAACGTTTGATGCCATCTAAAATTTTATAATTTTTATCCGGCAGGTTTTCGACCAAAATAATATTGCTGTGTTTACCCATGATTTCGATGATTAAAGTTTTTACTACCGGTTGACCGAGTTCATCCCAGGTGTCCACTTCTAAATGCAATATCCGCTCTAAGCTCTGCTGGGTAATTTGGCGCAGACGTCCTCCTTCTAAATGTTTACGCAAGACCATACAAAACAATGGTGGTGTAGCCGGGTTAGGTTTGTTGTTTTCAGTAAGATGAATACGAGCAACACTGGCGTTAGCGGATATTAAAAGCCGGTAGCGTGCTTGAGGTTTACTGATTAATAAGGCTAATTCTGCTTTCAAAGGTTGATATATTTTTTCAATGCGCCCGCCTGCTAATTTAGTATTTAATTCATGGCAGACTGCGGCTAGCACTAATCCATCGTAAGGCATAACTTGATAATTCCCCTTTCTGAAAATCAATTATAACACAGTTTTAGTTAAGGCAGGTTTTTTATTTTCCCCGGTTATATTTACCCACCTAGTGCATAGATATTATTTATATCTAGGCTAATTATGGCAATTTTGAGATTAATTATACGAGGTGAGTATTTATGACCGGGCAATGGCATCAATTATCAAGGGAAGCAGTATTAGATAAATTAAAATCTGATGCTGAAAAAGGTTTAGATGCCAAAGAAGTAAAAGCCAGACGGCAACATTTTGGTCCTAACTGCTTGGCTGATGCGGCTAAAATATCTGCTTGGACGATCTTTGCCAATCAATTTAAAGATTTTATGATGCTGGTTTTGATAGTAGCCACGATAGTCAGTGGTTTTTTGCACGAGTGGGCGGATGCGATTACCATCATGATTGTAATCGTGGTTAATGCTTTTATGGGTTTTATCCAAGAGTTTCGGGCTGAAAAATCAATGGAAGCTTTAAAAGAGTTAACCGCCCCGGTAGCCAAAATAATTAGAAACGGTTTAGAAATTAAAAGCCCGGCAGTGGCACTAGTTCCCGGTGATTTAGTGTTATTAGAAGCAGGTGATAAAGTACCGGCGGACTTGCGTTTATTAGCAACAATCAACTTGGGTGTGGAAGAATCTGCTTTGACCGGCGAATCAGTGCCGGTTAGAAAACAAGCCTGCAAAACGCTAAATCAAGCCAATGCCAGTTTAGGAGATATCAGCAACATGGTTTACATGGGTACGGTAGTTACCCGTGGGCGAGCCCGGGGCGTGGTAGTAGCTACCGGGATGGCTACTGAAATGGGACAAATAGCTGGCATGCTTCAGGAAACAACTGATGAACAAACACCTTTGCAGCAACGTTTGGCTCAATTAGGTAAGGTATTAATCAGTTTTTGTCTGGCAATCTGCACCTTAGTAGTAATATTAGGGATCATGCGGGGTGAACCGGCTTACCAAATGTTTATGGCTGGTGTGAGTTTAGCGGTAGCTTCTATCCCGGAGGGTTTACCGGTAATTGTTACGCTTGCTTTAGCTGTTGGCGTACAGCGGATGGTTAAACGTAAAGCAATTATCCGGCGTTTGCAAGCGGTAGAAACCCTCGGTTGTGCCACTGTAATCTGTTCGGATAAAACCGGTACTTTAACTCAAAATAAAATGACGGTGCGCCGCCTGGTAATGACCGGTGCTGAAGTAGCGGTCAGTGGTGAAGGTTACCAGCCTGAAGGTAAATTTGTTTTTAAGGAAGGCTCAGAAAAAAAAGAATTTCAACTACTTTTAAAAACAGCGGCACTTTGTAACAATGCTGTGTTGGCTCAGGATGAAGAAACCACCGGGGGTCGCTGGCGCAAATTTTCTTCACAAACTAAAGCATGGGCAATAAACGGTGATCCCACTGAAGGAGCCTTATTGGTAATGGCAGCCAAGGCGGGGGTTTGGCGAAAACAACTAGAGCGAGATCAGCAGCGGGTAGCAGAACTGCCTTTTGATTCGGAACGCAAGCGGATGACGGTGGTTTACAGTGATCGGCAGGGGCGTAAAACGGCCTATGCTAAAGGAGCGCCGGATGTAGTGTTGGAATTGTGTACTCATTGCTATCAAAACGGGCGGTTGTTACCGCTGACTAATATTGTCCGGCAAAATATTTTAAAACAAAATGCTTTGATGGCGAATGAAGCTTTACGGGTACTGGCACTGGCGGTACGGCAGTTGCCGGATAATAGGAGAGGGGACACACCCGGCACTCACCAAGCATCAATGCAAACTATACCACTTAAGTCCGGTGAGTGCCGGGAATGTCCCCATCAATTCACAGAAGAAATACTGGAGCGCAATTTAGTATTTGTGGGCTTAACCGGCATCATTGACCCGCCCCGCCCGGAAGTTTTCCAGTCTATTCAAGTGTGTAAACAAGCCGGTATCAAAACAGTGATGATTACCGGGGATCACCAGCTAACAGCCCAGGCTATCGGGACAGAATTAGGGCTCTTAGGCAGTGATTCTCCAGTGCTTACCGGGGTGCAGTTAGACGCTATGGATGATCAGACGTTACGCCGGGCAACTGAACGTACGGCAGTATATGCCCGGGTGTCGCCGAAACATAAGCTGCGGATTGTACGGGCTTTGAAAGATAACGGTCATGTGGTGGCGATGACCGGTGACGGGGTGAACGATGCTCCGGCAGTAAAAGAGGCAGACATCGGCATTGCCATGGGTAAAACCGGTACTGATGTAACTAAAGAAGCCTCTGCCATAGTGCTGGTAGATGATAACTTCCAATCAATTGTAGCGGCAGTAGAAGAAGGTCGGGGTATTTACGATAATATCAGAAAGTTTATCCGCTATTTACTTTCCTGCAATATGGGCGAAGTATTAGTGATGTTTTTAGCAGTGCTGGTAGGCTGGCCGTTGCCGTTGGTCGCTATTCAGATCTTGTGGATGAACTTGGTTACTGATGGTTTGCCGGCAATGGCTTTAGGGGTAGACCCGGCCGACCGGGAAATTATGAAACGACCACCGCGCCGCTCTCGCGAAAGTATTTTTGCGCATGGTTTAGCATTGGGTATTTTGGTGAATGGCACGGTTATTGCCCTGGGTACATTAACTGCTTTTTGGATTGGCTTAGGCTGGGGTGATGAAGCTTTAGCCCGTACCATGTCTTTTAATACTTTAGTTTTTTTCCAGTTGTTTTATGTATTTGTATTTCGTTCTGAACACCATTCGGTCTGGGATATTGGCTTATTCAGCAACCGCTATTTGCTGGCGGCGGTGAGCGTATCTGCTATGCTACAATTAATGGTAGTAGATGTGCCGTTTTTTCAACCGGTATTTAAAACTGTTCCTTTGGCAGCGCACCATTGGGTGGTAGTGCTGGCTATCAGCTTCACCCCGCCGCTTTTAATCACCATTACCAGATATTTAAAAAGAAGAGTAAAGCAACGTTGCTCTTACCTGTGGGTGGGTAAAAAGAAATAGCATTAGAATTGAAAAGTGATGAACAGGGATACCGTGATACTGACGACTATTTTTATAGTAGCTACTGGCAATCAGAGGCAGTTTTTACAAATTCCCTTTAAGTAAACTTGATATGCTGTAACTTGATGCCCATCGATAAAATCCATATTAAATAGCAATGATTTAGCAAAAACATCATATATTTGCCCGCACTGCTTGCATTTAAAGTGGGCGTGAGGCTTGATATTAGCATCATATCTTAGTTCGTGTTCATCAATAGCCAGTTCAACTATAATTCCCTGAGCCAAAAAAACCTTCAAAGTATTATAAACAGTTGTTTTAGAAAGAGTCGGTATTTTTTTAGCAAGAAACTGGTAAATGATATCGGTAGTCGGGTGGGTTTTATGTTCTAACAAATACATTAGTATTTGTAGACGCTGGTGGGAAGGATGGATAGAATATCCTTGTAAAATTTGTTTTAGTTCTGTTATGTTGAATTTAGGTTGTTTTGTTTTCATAATGCTTCAGCTAGCTCCAATACGATTTATTGTTAAATTATTAATAAATTCAAGGACGCCAGTAAACCATAATTCTGGCGTCCCGATTTATTTTTAAACCGGTCTTCTATAGTTCAAAGCCCTTAAATTATGAGCGCGTGAATTGGTTTCGTGGGGATGTAGTAACTGGTATGCTAACGGGCTTAATGGTTTCCCTAAAAATTTCTTATAAATAGCTACCAATTCAGGATTTTCGTGACATTCGCGTAACTCCATACCGGCATCGTGAGCAAAGATAGTATCTTTTCTGAGTTTAACCATTTCTTTACTTGGTGGCAAGCTACTGCGGGGCATCCCGCCACCGCCAACACAACCGCCGGGACAAGCCATTACTTCTACCAAGTGATAATGATGAGCTTGTCTAACATCACACTGGCGCATAGCATCTAAAATCACCCGGGCGTTAGCTAAACCATGTACTACTGCTACCCGCAACGTTCCTACGCCGGGCACTTCAATAGCAGCTTCTTTTACCCCTTGCATGCCGCGTACTGCGGTCCAATTAAATAATTTTTCCGGCGCTTTTTGCCGGGTGAGTACAAAGTAAGCAGTACGAGCACAGGCTTCTGCTACACCGCCGGTAGCGCCGAAAATTAATCCCCCGCCGGAACTGGTACCCAGTATCGGGTCATAGCTTTTTTCTGGTAGAGTAGCTAAATTGATCTTAGCTGCTTTAATTAGCCGGGCTAATTCTCTAACGGTAAGTACGGCATCGGTATCTTTAATATGTGGTTTGCCCCAATAGCGACCGCTGGCATTCATTTCTGGTTGTTTAATTTCTGCTTTTTTAGCAGTACAAGGCATGATAGCTACCATATAAATTTTTTCCGGGTCGATATTATTTATTTTAGCATAATAAGATTTTGTTAAAGCACTGATCATTTGCATCGGGGTGCCGGCAGAAGAAATATGATCTAGTAAATCAGGATACCAGTATTCACAAAATTTAAACCAAGACGGGCAACAAGATGTAATCAAGGGCAAAACCCCCTCTTTATCACCTTTGAAAATCTTAATAAACTCCATACTTTCTTCTACAATGGTAAAATCAGCACCGGTATTAGTATCGAATATCCGGTCAAAACCAAGTTCTTTTAAAGCCGCTACTTGTTGACCCTGTACCCATGCACCCATCGGTAAACCAAACTCTTCACCTAAGGCTACCCGGGTAGCAGGAGCAGTTTGAACGATTACAAATTTATTCGGGTCTGCTAAGGCCGCTAATACTTCAGCAGTATTATCTTTTTCAATGAGCGATTTGGTTGGACACCACATTACGCATTGTCCGCAATCTACACAGATCACATCATCTATTACCGGCAATTGATAATAACCGAATACTGATAATACATCACGGCAAACTTCTATACATTGCCCACAAAGAATACATTTCTCATCATCCCGGTCAATCGATAAGACTTCCGGGTGAATAGGGATGCGACCGCGTACTTGTGCAGGCCAATGATGCTTTACTTGATATTGCTCCGGTATCCAACCATCACCCACCAAGGGTTCATTAAAATTGCCAACAATCGGTTGTTTAGCATGTTCGCAACCGGTTAAAGTAGTAGTGGCACCTATTACACCTAGTCCGCCCAACATTGCTAAAAAATTACGCCGGGTAAGTTTTTTTTTAGATTCTTCAGAAGACTGTTTTATTACTACCAACTCCTTCTATCCCAGACCAGCAATAGGGCTTTATTATTTTGCAGGTGGAGTAAACTGGCGTAAAGCCATTTCTTTATTAATCATTAGTAAACCGCTGGCATCATTATTAACCATGCGTATTTTTTCTAATACTTCACTAAAAGTTTCTTCTTCTTCTACTTGTTCTGATATATACCACTGCAACATATTATGCGAGGCATGATCTTTTTCAGCAATCGCTAAATCTACCAAATTATTGATCATAGCAGTTACTTGTTGTTCATGTCCGTAGGCATGTTGAAAGACGTCTAATGGCGAATTCCATTTTTGTTGTGGGGCTTCAATAGTTGTTAAAGTTACTGTGCCACCACGAGCGTGCACATAATCATACATTTTTGTGGCATGAGTTAATTCTTCCCGGGCTTGCTCGCGCATCCAACCGGCCATACCGTTCAAATTAACAGCAGAAAAATGAGCAGACATAGACAGGTACATATAAGCTGAAAAAAATTCGGCATTGATTTGTTTATTTAAAGCATCTTGTAGTTTAACATTAAGCATTTTAAAACCTCCATTTTATAATTGTTTTTCTAAATCTACAGTTATTTTTTGTAACCCAGCTTGATCCGGAACATACTGCACTTTTATCTTTTCTAGTATGACCATTTTAGTATCTTTTAACATAGTTTCCACTAAACCGATACTTTGACCACTCCAACCATAAGAACCAAAAGCTAAACCGGTTCTGTTTTTGGGAGCTAACCCTTTTAAATAAGTTAAAAATGAGGCTACTGTAGGCATCATGTTGTTGTTTAGGGTAGGCGAGCCAATACAGAGATATTTAGCATCTATTACTTCGGTCATCACATCTGAAATGTGATTTGCTGTTAAACACATCATTTTAACGCTGATACCTTTATTTTCAAAAGCAGCTTGAATGGCTGCCGCTATTTTAGCGGTAGAACCCCACATAGAATCGTAAACAATTACTGCTTTTTCGATAGTTTCATTAGCAGACCATTTTTGGTAAGCCTGTACTATTTCCGAAATGTGTGTACGCCATATCAACCCGTGGCTAGGAGCAATCATTTCTATTTCCAGCCCACCAATTGCTTTTAACGCCCCGGCTACCGGTCTGTCAAAAAGCATTAGGATATTGGCATAATATTTTTTAGCTTCCAGCATCGTAATACCTAGCGGTACTTGATCATCAAAGCGTTCTGATGTAGCTAAATGCTGACCTAAAGCATCGTTAGAAAAGAGTATTTTATCTTCCGGTAAATAGGTCACCATACTGTCTGGCCAGTGAGCCATCGGCGTATGCACAAAAGCTAAATTACGTTTACCAATATTTAATGAATCGCCGGATTTAACTACTTTGAAGTTCCAATCTTGATGATAGTGAGCTTTAAGACCACTTGCTCCTTTAGGAGAAGTAAATAAAGTAGCGTTTTTAGCTACTGCCATCAATTTTGGTAATCCGCCGGAATGATCCATTTCCACGTGGTTAGAAACAATATAATCAATTTTAGCTGGATCAACAATTTTGGAAATGCGTTCAATCATTTCATCGTATAAATAATGTTTTACAGTGTCAATCAAGGTTACTTTTTCATCAATAATTAAATAAGCGTTATAGGTTGAACCGCGCTGGGTGAGATAACCATGAAAATTTCTGATATCCCAATCAATGCCACCAACCCAATAAATACCTGCTTTTAATTTTACCGGTTGCATTATTCCGTTACCTCCTCAAAAAAATCCTTACCTACCCCGCACAACGGACATTCCCAATCATCAGGTAGATCTCCGAAAGAAGTGCCGGCATTAATACCAGCATCCGGATCGCCATTCATCGGGTCATAAATATAACCACAGGCGGTACAGCGGTATTTATTCATGTTAGTATCCACCTCTTTGAAAAACTTTTTAGCGGCTCCGCAGAGGGGGCAAACCCAATATTCGGGCAATTCTTCAAATAACGTACCTGGGGCAATGTTGCCATCCGGGTAGCCAATTTCAGAATTATAGATAAAAGAACATTTAGTACAGCGATGTTTTTTGAACATCATAAATCACTCCTCGTATAATTCAGAAAATCTAAACTCACTATTTCAGTGTCTTTCCGAAAGTACTCTTATTTCTAAACAAAATTAATGTCATTATGCTTTATTTTGAGCCATTAACAAAAAATCTTTATATTTAAAATCTTGTGTAAGGATATGATCTAGTACCCATTTAGCAATCATATTTAATAAATCTCTTAAAAATTTTTCTTGATTATGATCAAGATCAAGAAAAACTACTTCATCTAAGTGTTCTATAAAAACATGATGCTCTTTTTTATGTTGGGTATAATCAGGGTAATTATACTTTAGAAACAAATCTTCTTCTGTTTTAAAATGATATACAGTATACTCTTTTAGCTCACCAATAACACTAATGATTTCATCATAAGTATCTTCACCATCAGCATATCTCGTGATTAATTCGCTAATTTCATTTGCTATTTGAAATAACTTTTGATGTTGCTCATCTATTACCTCAATACCCAATTCAAAATTTTTCTGCCAAACAAACATAGTAATGGCACTCCTTTTCAAATACGCATCTTAATTAAGCTTTTTCAAGTAATTCTGTCCAGTGATGCACGTGACCATCTTCATCAGCTTTATCTTTTTCAATTATTTTACGGGTATCTTCATCCCAATCTACATCTCTGAGCAATTCGGTATAATGCTCAACGGCTTTTGTTTCTACCCAAACACCTAGTTTAAGCATTGTTTTTTTACCCATTAGTCTGGAACCGAAACCCAGTACGGCCCCGGCAAATTTAAATGCAAGGTGGCAGGGGCTTGTTTTCCAACCGTATTCTAAAAGTTTAACTTGAAAATCTTGAATATGGGTCATTTCATTACACATAGCAGCAGTTAACGAACGATTTAATTCACTGGGTTCTTTAGTAATTTGATACCGGTAAATATTAGTAGCCATATTCTCAAGCCAGTGGAGAGTATGCAACCCTTTTTTGATTTTTTTCAATCTTTCCGGTGAAAAATCACGACCCCTAATTTTAATGTCCGCATCACGCATTTCTGGTCTGATAATAGCAACATCATAAACAAGATCTTCAGGATTATTTTTATCCAGATTAGACATAAATGTAGATACCTCTCTTTATTTTTGATTAACCCACAGACCGTGTAAGTTACAATAGGATTTAACAAGGACATTATCCGAAGTAGCAGTAATGCCAAAATTAACTACGGCTTGTTCGCCAGGCTTTAAAAATTTACGCAGGACCTTACCGTTGGTTTCTGCTATCTCAATCCACTCGATGTAATGTTTTTCTTCCATCGGGTGGGGGACAGAGCCAACTTTTATGTTGATGCCATGCGTTGTTTTTTCGATGACTGGCAAGTGTTTTTCTAAGCCTTTATCTTCGGATTTTGCTGTTATTAAGTCCATGGGCTGCTTACAGCAAACTAATGCTTTAGCACCGGTATGTAGCACCTCTATAATATTACCACAGATATTACATTTATAAATTTCCAATAAGTTTGTTTTGTTTGTACAAGCCATTTTTCAACCCTCCAGTTTAATTAAGTGATTAGCGTAATAGCGGTCAGCTATCAGCTATCAGCTAAAACATTAAAAACCAAAAAAGCTTTTGAAGTGCGTGTTCGAAAAGGGTACCATTTAGCACATTTAAAATTTACATATTAATCTAATTAATCTTAAAACACACCCCCACCCTACCCTCCCCCATCAAGGGGGAGGAGAT
>JAJOKO010000099.1 GCA_021129825.1 Desulfotomaculum sp.
GCGGGCGCAATCCTTGGACACAGAGCTTAGGAGAGGTCACGCCTCTACTCGACAAATTAACAATGATAAACAAAATAAATTTTAAAGCCAAAAATCTAATACCCTTTCCTGCGGGCAGCTGCCCAAGTTTGATAGGTACCAAGCAAGTAGTAGCAAGCACTAAAAAAATAAGATATCTAAAGCAAAGATTGGCAGATCATTAGGCACTCTAAAAGGACTATCGAACCCAAATAGTATTGTAGTCTAAGCAATAATTCACAGACAATATACAATCCCCACCGAAAACAAGTCATAAAACATTAAACGTATCTATATATAAACGAGGAGCAAAGTTGCCCCCATACATTCCACGGTTGCAATCTTCGCTGCTACCTCTTCTTTAGTCCCCTAAGAGGGTACCACAAATATACTTTTCGAACACGCTGTCATAAAAAAAAGGCAGTATCACCGTCACGGTGATACTGCCTTTTTTGTTAACTGATACGTTTTGCTAGTGGGCGTGGTTTTTCTTTATCCGGGTAATCCATGATATTAAAATTCTCCACAATAAATAAGTACAGTAATACCCACAAGGCGGTCATGCCAAAAAACACCAGCCACTCAATCGGGTGCGGGAAATAAAACCCGTAGTGATTCATCATACCGATAATAATTACATTGATCCGGGTTAAAAACACTCCGGAAGCTACTAAGATACCGAAAGTGAGCAACCCGGCCCGGGTTTTGCCCCAAGCAGTATAAATAATAATTAACGGTATAATCACACAAAGCCCGTACTCCAACAAGAAGAAAGTTGTTTCTAAAGTACTAGCAAACAAGTAACCCCAAACATCTAAGCGAGTCATATCGTAAGCTTTTAAAGCTAAATAAATAATCATCACAAAGGCACCAATACGGGCAAAACTGTGTAATAAATCAGCCCGGAACGGGCGGCCGTAAGTTTTGCTTCTAAAATGATTTTCAATAATCACCATAGCTGGCCCTAAGAAGAACGAAGTCATCAAGAAAAACAATCCGATATAGGGTGTCCACCACAGGGGATATAATTTACCAACCATCAGTACATACAAGGCTCCCAGAGCAGACTGGTGTAAAGTTGGTAACATAATACCCACGATAACCAGCACCGGGGCCATTAAGGCAAAGTATTTATGCCAAGGAGTACCGACTTTTTCAGTGGCTATTTCGCCAAACTTTAAAATTTGGACGGTAGCATAAAGGGATATGCACCAAAACACGTCAAATAAGATAGAATTATAACCCCAAAAAATATAGGGTGTCCAAAATTGATACCATAACCCGACATCTAAACCTAAACTAACTAAAGATAATATATATCCCAGCAGCGAAACTACCATAGCACCGCGTACTAGGGGTTTAAACTTTTTAACGTTTAAAACATATACTAATAAAGCAGTAGTATAACCACCGGCAGTAATAGCTACCCAACCTAGTGCTGGTAATTTCCACAGAGCCCACGGCCAGTTATCAGTCATGTTAGTAGTTGGTCCTAAACCAACTACTAGACGGTAGATAGCTAAAACAGCCATAGCAGCTACTAAAACCATTAAAAACAATCTAAACGGGGTGATGTGAAAACTCCATTTAGTGTTTTGAATCCTGAGTTCCATACTGTAAATCCCCCTTTCCTAATTATTTTTCTTTTTTGCTTCTTCTTCAGCAATATTATTACGCCGTTTGGTATACAAAAATAAAGCAGTCAACAATGTACCAATACCTACCATGGCGTGTTTAGTATATTTTTGAAAGTCATAGCTGTACTCAGGTATCGGTCGGGTAGTAATATCAGTATTAAAACCTAACTGTTCGAAAGGTATATCTGATATATACATCCAAGCGGTACCACCAGCTTCTTTTTCGCCGTAGATATGTGGTACGTATTTAGCATCGTTTTGAATAGTAGTTTTAGCTAAAGCAAGCATGTCATCTTTATCACCAAAAGTCATTACGTTAGTAGGACATACACCAATACAAGCAGGGGCTTGCCCTTGCTCCATACGCGTGGAACACATATGACACTTGGCAATCAACGGGAAGGTTTTTTCCCATTCATATTTAATAACATCAAATGGACAAGCTAACATACAATAACGGCAACCGACACACAGGTTAGGGTAAAAAAGAATTGCCCCGTTTTCATTTCTTCTCAGTGCGGTAGCAAAACAAGAAGCTACACAGCCTGGTTCAATACAATGTAAGCACTGGAACTTGACGTAACGCCATACTTTTTCGCCGTTTTTTTCCGGCTTATGCAGAATTATTTTAGTCCAGTTTTTATAATCCAGCATAAAAGCATTTTTATCATGCACTTCAGAACGTTCTTGGGCATGAAAACGAGCATTTTCACCAAAGTCGATGTTATTCCACATTTTACAGGCTACAGTACAGGCATCACAGCCAATACATTTGGTTATATCCACTAAAACACCTTTACTCATTGAAGATCACCTCATTCCTTCCTATTTTAAACCTTTCTCCGGTGATCTAAAGCTTGAATATGATCAGCTCTGGACTTGAAATCAACCGGATGTAATAGCTGGTATGCTAAAGGACTTAACGGCTTTTCTAGAAAATTACGATATAAATCAATAATTTCCGGGTTGCGATGGGGACGACGCAAGTTCATAGCAGCATCTTTTTTATAGAGAGTATTCATGCGTAATTTACGCATATCATTACTGGGTGGTAATGTGGTGCGTGGTTGTCCACCGCCGCCAATACAGCCACCAGGACACGCCATTACTTCTATAGCGTGGTAAGGTGATTCGCCACGACGTACGGCATCAAATACCACCCGGGCATCACTTAAACCGTGTAATACCGCCACGTGCGCTGTGCCTAAGCCGGGAATATCCAGTGAGGCCGATTTTACACTTTTTAAGCCTCGCACAGGGGTGAATTCCAGTAAATGTTCCGGCATATCTTGATTGCTAAATAAATAATAGCCAGTACGCAAACATGCTTCTAATACCCCGCCGGTAGTACCGAAAATCAACCCGCCGCCGGAAGATTTGCCCATTACCGGGTCGTAATCTTTTTCCGGTAAGGTATTCAAATCCAGACCATTTGTTTTGATTAAATTGGCTAATTCTCTGACGGTAAGCACGGCATCGTTATCTCGAATGTTTTCTTTACCCCAGTAACGACCGGAAGCATTCATTTCCGGGCGCTTAATTTCTGCTTTTTTAGCGGTACAGGGCATGATAGCTACGGTATAAATTTGTTCCGGGTCGAGATTATTCTTTTTAGCATAGTGGGTTTTAGCGATTGCCCCCAACATTTGCATTGGTGAACCGGCAGAAGAAATATTGTCCAGCAAATCCGGGTAAAAATATTCACAAAATTTAACCCAAGCCGGGCAACAAGAAGTAATTAGTGGCAGTGGCTTATCATACTTGCCGGTAAGAATCTTATAAAGTTCTTTACTTTCTTCCATGATAGTCAAATCGGCACTAAAGTTAGTGTCAAACACCCGGTCAAAACCGAGCTCTTTTAAAGCGGCCACTTGTTGTCCTTGCACCCAAGAACCGGCAGGCATGCCAAACTCCTCGCCTAACGCTACCCGGGTAGCTGGTGCTGTTTGGACAATCACAAATTTGTTTGGATCAGCTAATGCTTCCTGTACCCCGGCGATGTCGTTTTTTTCCATTAGAGATTTGGTCGGACACCACATAATACATTGTCCGCAACCAATACAAACCACATCATCTATCACCGGCAACTTATAATACCCGAATACAGATAGTATATCCCGGCAAACCTCAATACATTGCCCGCAAAGAATACATTTTTGATCATTCCGGTCTAGAACAACGGTTTTCGGATGAATGGGAATCCGCCCACGCACTTGTGCCGGCCAATTTTTGGCTGTTTGGTATTGTTCTGGCACCCAACCATCACCAACGAGTGGTTGATTAAAATCACCAATAATAGGTTCTTTAGAGTGTTCGCAACCTGTTAGTGCGGTGGTAGCACCAACTAACCCTAACCCACCCATCATTTTCAGAAAGTTACGCCGGGAGACATCTTTTTTTGGTTCTTTTTGCTTATCCATAATAATAATTTTCCTCCTTTCACATATAAGTACAACTATCCATAAATTTGTAAAGGTTTGAGTACCTAAAATATATTTTTCACGATAAAGTAAAAATTTCACAAACATATTTATGAACATACCTTTACATCTACCACCGAAAATATTTTATCAGATAATTTGAAATTTAACAACTAATTAAATAAAATAATTATAAAAAAATAAAAGCAACCGGCGATACTCACTTTAATTATGATATAATATGTTTTAGAAATTAATTAATCAAACATGATGGTGATGCAGATGATATAGTTAGGATATTAATTTAATAAAATTAGGGGAGGATTGTGAATATGGATTATTCTAAATTAATGATGGGCAAGAGTGATCAAGCTGGTGCTGTTGAATTTACCGTTAAGGAACAGCCTGTTTTTGATCAGGCGGTTAAGGAAGTGACCTTGTTTTATAATATTGTGGAAGAAGCGCGTTTTAAAGTATTTAGAAATAATCAGCAGGAAATGGTGTTATTGCATGTTACTGAAGATTGGATGCGCCAGGCTAAAATAAATATTAGTAAATATAGCAAACAATTGGCTATTAAAATAACTTGGGATGCTAATAGCGATACCTTGGCAATTAAAGGCGATGGTGAAACAGAATATCAAATCGTAACAGCAATGCAAATAGATAATTAAACAAAAGTATTGGCGGCAAGAAAAAGATGATGTAGACGCTGCTTTTGAAATTTGGTATTCGGCTGGGAACACATCATGGAATTAAGTAAAATAATTAACTGTTTATTCTCAATCACTATAGCATAGTTTATTAATAGCGGTTATAATTACAGCAGGTATGGTTATTAAATCAACGAGGAGGATGTTTTATGCAACGAAAAATGAGTGCAGATATCACTAAAGAATACGGAAAAACGGCCTATAGTCCAAATTTTGGGTCGTGGGCAGCGTTAGAATACGAAGATAATGGCAAAGAGTATACTCGTAGCACCATGGTAATTGGTCATCCGCAATGGGATGGGGCGTTAGACTTAACCAAAGGCGATTATACTTGGAAATGGGCTTATGAACCGGAAAATAAAGTATATTATTTATTACTTACCTGGAATAATGGTTTGCGGATACCGATTGTTTTTGATGCCGCAGGTGCCGGCAAAATGTTAGAAGATGAAGAAGTTAAAGAGAAATTTGATATCATGATTATGAATCAACCGGTAATGCCGGCAGATTGGACCGCCGAAGGGGTTAAATTCACAGTGTTGTGGGATGTTGAATTTAAAGGGACAAATTAATGAAAAAAAGAAGTAAATCTTTTAGTAAAGGGCTGTTAAAGCGAGTTGCAGTATATATTAGAGATCATGCTGTAAACGGGGAATATATTTATGAAGAAGAAGTGATCGCCCATTACTTGGGGTTGGCTGTAGTTACGGTACAAGCGGTAATTAAACAATTATTACTAGACGGGTTGATTACAGTTAACGAAAAGCAAGATCCGGCAAGGCCTGATATCTATATTTACAGGGGCGAAGGGGCAGCTAGTAACTTGGTGTTAGAGATTGGCGGTATTAAGAATAATTTGCACCGGTTATTGAAGCAGGCACCGGTAAGTGCGGAATTCAAAGATGTTATTTTGGAATATAGTGGTAGAATGCAGCAATTGTTAGATGAGCATCAAGAACAACAAAAAAAAATAGAAGATTGTAAAAACTTTAAAGATAGCGTTGTCCGGGTGTCAGAGGCTCAGAACGGCTTGATTCAGATTATCGCTAAAAGAAAACCATGAGTTGCGGGCGCTTGATGGCAAACAACGTATTTAATAAGGGAGTGACGGGGTGTTTAATAATTTTAGAAGGAATAATAGACCACCAGTGTGGGATGATGAACAGTCAGAAATACGGGAGGATGTCTGGCAGAAGATACTCAGACAGTTGAGTGATGGGGGGAAACGGGGAATAATTCAGATAATAGCTGTAATTACCGCTATCATAGTGATAATTTGGTTATTAACGGGAATATATCTTGTTAGGACCGGAGAAGTGGGGGTAGTAAGACACTTTGGGGGATTCGTACAGCAAACAGAACCCGGACTAAATTACCGCTTGCCTTGGCCTATCCAAATGCACGATGTGGTTAATGTAGCCGAAATAAGACGGGCTGAAATAGGTTTCCGAACCGAAGTAGCAGAACGGGGGGGAATAGTGCAACATGTGCGGATGCTAGATGAAGCGATGATGCTTACCGGGGATAAAAATATAGCTGATGTGCAAGTTTTAGTACTTTACCAAGTGAAAGATGCTACGCAATACCTCTTCCGGGCGGCAGAGCCGGAGCTAGCTCTACGAGTAAACGCTGAAGTTGCTCTTAGGAGTGTTATCGGCGAGTTTACTATTGATCATGCGATGACTGTAGGTCGACCGGAGGTCGAAGCTAAAACAAAGGAGTTTCTCCAATATTTGATAAATAATCACCTGACTGGACTGCATGTAGTGGGGGTGGAATTACAAGTAGTAGACCCTCCCGATGCAGTTAGAGAAGCCTTTTATGATGTAGTGCGAGCTAAAGCAGATAAAGAAAAAGTGATCAAAGAAGCGGAAGGATATGCTTTAGATGTAGTTCCCCGGGCCAGAGGAGAAGCAGCAGCTATAATACATGCAGCTACCGCCTATAAAGAGGAAAGGGTTGTATTGGCTGAAGGAGAGTCCGAACGCTTTAATAAAATCCTTAAAGAGTATCGGAAAGCACCAGCAGTGACCCGCCAAAGAGTATTTTTGGAAACAATGGAGGATGTTCTGGACGGTGATGTTAAAAAGTTCATCATTGATCCTCAAGTTGGCGGAAATTTACTACCATTTTTACCACTAGCAGGTTTCGAACCTAAAGTAGCGCCAAATGTACCTAAAGGAGGGGGCGAAGGATGAAGAAACATTTAGCAACCATAGTAATTCTGGCATTAATAGCAAGCGTGATTTTAATTCCCCAGATTGCATTTATTATTGATGAAAGAGAACAGGCGATTATTCTTCAACTTGGCGAACATGTCAGGACGATTGATGAACCGGGAATATACTTCAAAATGCCGTTTATGCAAAAAGTAACCCGTATGGAGCGCAGGGTATTGGTTGCTGATGCCCCGCCGACAGAGTTTATTACTTTGGATAAAGAAAGATTGCTGGTGGATACTTACAGTCGCTGGCGAATTATAGACCCTCATTTATTTTACAAAGCAGTAAGAAATGAAGAAGGGGCTATGCTCAGGTTAAATAATGTGGCTATTTCCAGATTGCGAGAAGAGTTTGCCAGACATAATATTTGGGATATAATCGGTGGCGAAAGAAAGGCAATCATGAATGTGGTCGGCCAACATACGGATGAAGTTGCCCGGCGTGACTTTGGAATAGAAGTAATAGATGTGCGCATGAAAAGAGTGGACCTTCCCGAGGGAGTACAGGAGGCTGTTTTTGCCCGGATGCGGGCCGAACGAAATAGGATGGCTATGGAGTCGCGGGCTGAAGGAGCGCAAGAAGCTAAAAATATCACAGCTGCTGCCGATCGTGAAGTGGTAGTTTTGCTGGCTGAGGCCACGAAGGAAAGCAAAAAACTAAGGGGGGCGGGAGATGCTCAAGCGGCTGCAATTTATGCGCATGCCTTTGGGCAAGATCCAGAGTTCTTTGCTTTTATGAGAAGTATGGAAGCGTACGAAAAGTTATTAGCCCAAGAAACCTCTTTGGTGCTTAGCTCTGACTCTGAGTTATTCCGTTTTCTGGAGAGTCCGGAATAGCCAACTAAAAAAGTCATCCCTGTAGTTTGCGGGGGATAATCTCAAGGGGGTTTATTAAAAATGAATAAGCCGGAGGAGGTTGTTAAAGCTTTACAAGAATGGGTCAAAGATACCACGGTATATTTGGATTTTAATACCGCCAGACAAACTAGTGAATATAATACTGGTTTTGCTGAGGGCATAGAAATGGCGATGACATCCTTAAAAGCTTATTTAAAAGATCATGCCGGTGTAGATTTGGAGAGGAGAAAATCAAATTGAATCAATCAATGTATAGTGTGGTAAAATTACTAAATAATGAAATTGATGATGTGGCAGTATTTGATAATGAAGAAGCAGCGGGGGTCTATATGCAAGAACTGGCCGACCGGGAAGAATACCAGCACATGGTGTTGATGTGGACAAAGTTAAATAATGTCAATATGCAGGTGGTAGTAAAAGAAATGAGAAAACCGGAAACATCCTCTTAGAGAGGATAAATAAAAGGTGGTCAAGCAATAATAACTTTGGAGGTGGTTTTATGAACGAACAACCCTTATTTGATGAGCCGGTGATTAAGTGTGGACCGGAGGTGCTCAAGCCGGAATCACAGGCTGCTGTTCCATTGGATGGTGTAGACACGGTAATAGATGATCTGGTGCAAAAGGCGCTTGTTGCTGGTCGGGAATTTATGCAGTTAAATCAAGAGCAAGTGGATAAAGTCATTAAGGCGATGACGCTGGCCGGGCTTGGTAAACACATGGAATTGGCTAAAATGGCGGTAACCGAAACCCAAAGAGGGGTATATGAAGATAAAATCACCAAAAATATTTTTGCTACCGAATATATTTATCATAGTATTAAATATGAAAAGACGGTCGGGGTTATCAGCGACAACGAAGAAGAAGACGTTTATGAAGTGGCCGAACCGTTGGGAGTAGTGGCAGCGATTATCCCGGTGACCAACCCTACTTCTACCACGATGTTTAAAGCACTTATTTGTGCTAAAACCCGTAACCCGGTGGTGTTCAGTTTTCACCCGGGATCACAGCAGTGTAGTGCCGAAGCGGCTAAAATCATGTACCAAGCGGGTATGGCAGCCGGGGCACCACCAAACTTTATTAGCTGGATTGAAAAGCCATCTATCGAAGCTACTCAAACTTTGATGAATCATGCCGGGATAGCTTTAATCCTGGCCACCGGTGGGCACAAAATGGTTAATGCCGCTTATAGTGCCGGTAAGCCGGCTTTGGGTGTCGGACCGGGGAACGTACCTGCTTTTATCGAAAAATCAGCTAAATTAAAACGGGCTGTGGCCGATATCATTTTGAGTAAAACTTATGATAACGGGATGATTTGCGCCTCAGAACAGGCAGTAATTGTAGAACGGGAAATAGCTGATCAGGTAATCAATTTATTTAAAGCAAACGAATGTTATTTTTTAAATGATAGTGAAACAGAGCAATTGACTGCTGCGGTCACTAAAGCAGGTTCTTACCGGATTAAATCGCAAATAGTAGGTCAATCAGCTCGGGATATTGCTGAAATGGCCGGTATTACTGTGCCTGAAAACACTAAAATACTGATGGTGTCGTTGGCTGGCGTAGGACCGGATTACCCCTTATCTCAAGAAAAAATGTCGCCGATTTTAGCATTTTACGTTGTAGATAATCACCGGCAGGGCATTGAACGTTGCGAGCAAATGGTAGAGTTCGGCGGTATGGGTCATTCGGCAGCAATTCATTCGGAAGATAAACAAATCATTCAGCAGTTTTCAGCTGCTGTCCGGGTGGGACGGATCATTGTCAATTCTCCTTGCACCCAAGGAGCTATTGGAGATATCTATAATACTAACGTGGCTTCGTTAACATTGGGTTGTGGTTCTTACGGTCGCAACTCTACTACTGCTAATGTTAGTGTGCAGAGCTTAATTAATGTCAAGCGAGTAGCCGGACGCAAAGCAAAGTTGCAGTGGTTTAAAGTGCCCAGCAGGATTTATTTTATGCCGGGTGCGGTCCAGTATCTTACTAAAATGCCGCTGGTAGAAAGAGTACTGATTGTTACGGATCAAGTGATGGTCGATTTAGGTTATGTAGATAAAGTGATTTATCACTTGCGCAAGCGGCAAAATCAGGTTATTATTGAAGTGTTTGATCAAGTAACGCCTGACCCGACAACAGAGATAGTAACCAAGGGAGTAACGGTGATGAAACAATTTAAACCGGATACCATCATTGCTTTAGGGGGCGGTTCGCCGATTGATGCTGCTAAAGGGATGTGGTTATTTTACGAACACCCGGCAGTAGAATTTGAGTTCTTAAAATTAAAATTTTTGGATATTCGTAAACGTACCTATAAGTACCCTAAATTAGGTCGTAAAGTTAAAATGGTAGCTATCCCCACTACCAGCGGTACCGGTTCTGAAGTATCTGCTTTTACCATTATCACCGACCAAGGCAATGAAGTTAAGTACCCGTTGGCGGATTATGAATTAACGCCGGATGTGGCGATTATAGATGCTGATTTTGTGCTATCCCTGCCGGCACAAGTAACAGCAGACAGTGGGGTAGATGTGCTTACCCATGCTATTGAGGCTTATACCTCGGTGATGGCTTCGGATTATACTGATGCGTTGGCGATTAAAGCGATTGAGTTAGTGTTCGAGTATTTACCGGCATCTTACAGCAGTGCTGATAAAGAGGCTCGCGAGCGGATGCATAATGCGTCTACCATTGCGGGGATGGCATTTACTAATGCGTTTTTAGGGATTAATCACAGCCTAGCTCATAAATTAGGTGGTCAATTTCATATTGCCCACGGGCGGGCTAACGCAGTGCTATTGCCACATGTAATTGCTTACAATGCTGCAGTGCCTAGTAAATTTGCTTCATTTCCTAACTATGAACATTATGTGGCTGATATTAAATACCAACAAATTGCACATCATTTGGGTCTGCCGGCGGTTACTGCTGCCGAAGGGGTCAGTAGCTTGATTAAAGCTATTTATGATTTAATGCGTAAATTAAAAATGCCACTAACCATTGCTGAATGTGGTGTGGACGCCGGGGAGTTTGAAGCAGTGGTAGAGCAATTAGCGGAGCGAGCTTTTGAAGATCAGTGCACAACCGCCAACCCGCGCATGCCTTTAATCAAAGAACTGGTTCAATTATACCGGCAAGCTTATGATCAAGTGATCGGATAAAAGTGCGCAGTGTCAGGAACTAGGAGCGAGGAACTAGGTTCGAGGTTTGAATTACGAAGTTCAAGGATGAGGTTTTAGGTTTGCACCTCGTCCCTCTGTCCTCGTCCCTCGAACCTTAGTTTTCGTTTTTTATTTAGTGTTTTGCGGGTTCTTTACCGAAAATAATCAGCACCA
>JAJOKO010000015.1 GCA_021129825.1 Desulfotomaculum sp.
CCCGACCATTGCCGAGATTACTTGGAGTTATACAACTGTTCTTCCGGCGGTAGCTGTTACATTTGCAGATCCAAACTTGAAAGATGCTGTACGGGAAGCACTTAATAAATCCCCTGAAGAAGCCATAACAGTAAGTGACATGTTGAATTTAACTAACCTGAATGCTCCCGGCAAAAACATTGAACACTTAGATGGTCTGGAGCATGCCGTTAACTTGACAGAACTTGACCTTAGTCAGAATCAAATAACAGACCTCCGTGTATTGGGTAGTTTGCGTAATTTGAGTAAGATTGAGCTTAATAACAACCAGATAAGTGATATTGGGGTGCTAAGTGGTTTAACGAAGTTGACGTTATTAGAACTTAATGGCAACAAGATAAAAGATATCGCTATGCTGGATAAATTGACCAAGTTGGAGGGTCTCGGACTTGGTGGCAATAAGCTAGCAGACATCAGTGTGTTAAGCAATTTAACTAGTTTGAGAATACTGGTTCTTAATGATAACAAAATAGAGGATATCAGTGCGCTGGACGATTTGAACCGGTTAACATCTCTAAATATTAAGGGTAATCCATTTACTACGGTCCAGGTTAAACAAGCCATTGCGACATTACAAGCAAGGGAAGTAATAGTTGATTATGACCCATTCCCCGGGGTAGTAACTCTTAGTCCGGGTAGGGATGCCTTTGGTGTAGCCCGTAATGCGGTGGTTAGTGTTGTCTTCGATGTAAATATAGCGCAAGGTGAAGAGAGTAAGTTTAAGGCTATTAAAATTAAGGATGAAAATAATCAAATAGTGAGCAAGGATCTCGCCGGCAGTATATCGGGCAGTAAACTTACCATTAACTATGGGAATTTTGCTTATGACACAATTTATAGGGTGATCGTGCCGAAGGGAGCAGTAAGAAGCGTTGATGGCGGCAACCCGACCGTGGCTGAGATCACTTGGAATTTTACAACTATTTCTGAAACAGCGGGGGTTTCCTTTGCAAATCAAGAATTGGAGGGTGCTGTACGCGAAGCACTGGACAAGTCACCGGAGGAACCGATAACTACAGCAGCTATGCGGGGTTTAACTAACCTGAATGCTTCCGGCAAAGAAATTAGTAACTTAAGTGGTCTGGAGCATGCTGTTAACTTGAAGAAACTTAATCTGAGCCAAAATGATATCATGGACATTAGTGCGCTGGGCAGTTTGAATGAATTGACCGCTCTTTGGCTTTCAGATAACGAGATAGAGGATATTAACGCATTAAGCGGTTTAACCGCTTTGATGAGGCTTGATGTTAGTCAAAATGAAATAAGTGATATCACTGCGCTAGAAAAACTAACCAGGTTAGAGAGTCTTTGGCTCAATGACAATCGGGTGGAGGATATCGGGCCACTGAAGGGTTTGACAGAATTAAAAAATCTTGATCTTGCTGCCAACCAAATAGAATGCTTGGACGTGTTAAAAAAATTACTAGTTTTAACTGGACTTTGGTTGAAGGATAATCCCTTCACTACAACCAAGGTTAACCAAGATATTGCGGCATTAAAAGCAAGAGATGTATCAGTTCATTATAACCCGTTCCCGGGGGTAGTCACTACCAGCCCGGTAGCAACTATTCCGATAGCAACCGGTGTAGCCCTTAATACCGTAGTGAGTGTGACCTTTGACAAATCTATCCTGAAAGGGAAAAGTAGCCAGTTTAACAATATTATCATCAGATATGAAAAGCATGGGAAAAACCGGCTAGTGAGCGGTGTTGACGGTAGTATCTCTAACGAAATACCGAATATCCTGAATATCAGCTATGACAAGGGCAGTTTTGATATTGACACAACTTATACCGTGATTATCCCTGCCGAGGCGGTAAAAGATATTAACGACAACCCGACCATTGCCGAAATTACTTGGAGTTTTACTACTACTTCAACTGCTACTGGTGACGATAATGCTGGTGACGATAATGCTGGTGGCGGTGGCGGTGGTGCTGGTGGCGGCGGTGGTGCTGGTGGCGGCGGTGGTGCTGGTGGCGGCGGTGGCGGTGGTGCTGTTGTTGTTGCGCCGGTTGGTACCAGTGCTGGTGTGCCAGACCCGGTGAGTGCCGGTAATGTTGCTGGCGCTATTAAAGAAGCAAAAAAAACCGGTAAAGTGACTTTAAAAGTACCTTCCGGCGAGGCAAAACTGGCAGTTGCTGCCAGTTCACTGCAAGACATTAGAGCTACCGGTAAACCACTGGCAGCAGAATTAAAACACGCTAAAATAGTGATGCCGGCAACGGTTCTAAAGCAATTGGCTGGGATAAGAAATATTCAGCAAATACAACTAGCCGCTGAACCTCTGTCTGCTCAGAAGGCAGCCCGGTTAGCGACTAATGCGACTAATGCGGCTATGTTTAGTTTGGTAGGCGGGGTATTCGAACTGTCAATTACCGCTTTAAAG
Organism: Desulfotomaculum sp.; assembly: GCA_021129825.1. Taxonomy (GTDB): domain Bacteria; phylum Bacillota; class Desulfotomaculia; order Desulfotomaculales; family Desulfohalotomaculaceae; genus JAJOKO01. Next base: position 2,429 of record JAJOKO010000015.1, read on the forward strand.
AAAGACGGTAAAACGCAGTATGTTACAAAACCGGCTGACAAACTGGCAGTAACCCTGCCGGTGGCGGGTCAAGCGGTTAAACTGGGTGAGCAGGGCAAATTAAAGGTGTATCGTTTTGACGCGACAGCCAAAGTATGGCGAGATAAAGGTGGCACATATGATGCTATTACTAAAACGATTACCTTTAATACTGACCGGTTTAGTAAATTTGCGCTAATGGAAGTTAAAACAGTAAAAACTGTGGATAAAGAAATCAGAGAAAAAACCGCTAATTTCACTGATATTGCCGGTCACTGGGCTCAAAGCGATATTGAAACCATGTTTGAATTAGGCTTAGCTAAAGGAGTGAGTGCTACTGAATTTGCCCCGGACCAAACTGTTACCCGGGCGGAATTTGCCACTTTACTGGTGCGGGCGACCGGCGTTGATACCGGCGGGGTTACCGGTAAGTTTACTGATGTTACCCCGGGTGCTTGGTACTTTGAAGTTGTTAATGCTGCTGCTGTTGCCGGTTTGGTAGGTGGTTACGGTGATAACATCTTTAAACCGGGCGAATTAATTACCAGAGAGCAAATGGCTTCAATGGCTGCCCGGGCTTTAGCGTACAAAGGTCAAGGTTTGACCTTGACCAGCACCGGGGTTGATACCCAATTAGCCCCCTTTAAAGATCGCCATGAAATTGCCGGCTGGGCGCAACAAAGCGTTGCTAAAGCGGTGGCAAGCGATATTGTCAGCGGGCGGGCAGCAGGTATTTTTGCCCCGCAAGCTAATGCTACTCGCGCTGAGAGTGTGGTAATGATTTTGCGAATGTATAACCAGTTTTAGAGATTTAACTTTAGTGAATACTCTCGGAAACAGTTAAAAAGCTCCAATGATTTCCCCCTCCCCTTAATCCCCTCCCACGAGGGGAGGGGGAAACTAAGCTCCCTCCCCCTTGATGGGGGAGGGTTGGGGTGGGGGTGAAGAAATAAAGACTATCTTTGGAAGGCGCTAAAAGACTGGGGTTGGACTTTCCGAGAGTATTCTTTAGTTGAAAGGAGTGGCGGGTAGATTGAAAAGTTGGCGGGATTACAAATTACTGGTGCAAATTGCTACGGTTGTATTTGTTTTAAGTTTAACTTTACCAGCATTAGCTGTAACTGGAACAACTACCGGCGCGGAAAACCCCGCTGGTTTTGTGCCGGGTGAGATTATTGTTAAATTTAAGGATGCGGCACCCGGGGTACAAGCTCAAACCCGGCTACAGACGACCCACCAAGCCCTTGGTCTGGCAGTAAAAAGGACTTTACCCGGCAATGTGGTTTTGCTGCAAACAACGGCGAGTGTACCGGGAGCGGTGCAGGTTTTGAACCAAGACCCGCAAGTAGCCTATGCCCAGCCAAATTTTTTATTTAAAACCATGACCACTGCTACTTCCGAGATCACAGATGACCCGCTACTGCCGCAACAGTGGGGAGTCATTGACCGGAATTACGGTGTGCAGTTGGCAGGAGCCTGGCGATATACCCGGGGTTCGGGGGAAGTGATCATCGCCGTAATTGATACCGGTGTAGATTATCGGCACGAAGATTTAAAAAACAATATCTGGGTTAATACCGCTGAAATAGCCGGTGATGGCAAAGATAATGACAGTAACGGCTATATTGATGACCGGTATGGTTGGGATTTTATCGGGGCAGATTTTGAAAACCCACAACCCGATAACGACCCGGCAGATGTTGGTGGTCACGGTACGCATGTAGCCGGGATTATTGCGGCCAAGGCTGATAACGGCAAAGGGATTACCGGTGTAGCACCGCAGGCAAAGATTATGGCTTTGAAGGTATTTGATGATAATGGGGATGCAACCAGTGTGGTAATTGCAGAAGCGATTCATTATGCGGCAGAAAACGGCGCACAAGTAGTAAATATGAGTTTGGGCACTGATCCGGTAATAGGGGGCAATCCGACATTAGCATTTTGCCGGTTGACGTATGCAACTATTCAAAGTTACCCGGAGGTTTTGTTTGTAGCTGCGGCAGGTAACGTAACTAATGATAATGACCGGTATCCGGTTTTTCCGGCGGGTTATGCGATGGATAATCTTGTAGATACGAATGGCGATCAGACCGGTGATACTGTTTTCCGGGCCTTGCCTAATATAAGCAGTGTGGCCGCGTTAAACCAACAAGGAAATTTAGCAGGGTTTTCTAACTACGGTGTTAAATCAGTAGACTTGGCTGCTCCGGGTGAACTTATAATCAGTACTATCCCTAATTCGCAATATGGTCATAAACAAGGTACTTCTATGGCCGCCCCGTTTGTGGCCGGTGGGGCCGGTTTAGTTTTATCCCGGCAGAATAATTTGTCGCCGGGTGAGGTAATTGCTATTCTCAACCAAGAAGTTACTAAATTGGCTATGCTTACTGGTAAAGTAGCAGCCGCTGGTACGCTGAATCTGGAAAAAGCGCTGGATCACATTGCTACCCCGGAGGTTAGGGTTACTAGCCCGGCAGACGGTGCTACCGGTGTGGCTATCGATCAAGATATTAGCGTGAAATTTAGCGAAAATATATTTTCAGGTACGCAATTTGAGGCTATTGTTATTAAAGATGAACATACAGTGGTGGCTAATGTTTATAAAAGCGTTGATCAAGACACGCTTACGTTAGACCCGGTCGGCAACCTGTCATATAGTACTAAATATTGGGTCACTATCCCGGCAAGATCAATAAAAAATGATGTGGGCAATACTTTAACCGGTGACTATCATTTTAGCTTTACCACTCAAAATCCGCCGGACTTTATTGCTCCTGAAGTTAAGACTACCACACCGGCAGGCGATGCTACCGGTGTGGCTATCGACCAAGATATCATTGTAAACTTTAGCGAGAAAGTAGTTAAAGGCACCCATTTTGGCGACATTATTATTAAAGCCGGGGAAATGCCGGTAGGTAATATTCATAAAAGTATTGATCAGCACCGGCTTATATTGAACCCGGTGGGTAAATTGTTAGACGACACTAAATATACTATCACTATCCCGTCAAAGGCAATAAGAGACCGGGCGGAGAATCCTTTAACCGGTGATTATACCTTTAGCTTTACTACCAAAGACCTTACCGCCCCGGTAGTTAGGGTTACTGACCCGTTAGATGGTGCTACCGGTGTGACTGTTGATCAAAATATCAGCGTAAACTTTAGCGAGAGTGTGCTTAAAGCGGTATATTTTGAGGATATTGTTGTTAAAACTGGAAATACCGTGATAGCAAGTGTTTATAAAAGCATTGATCAGCACATACTGACATTAGACCCGGGCGGTAGTCTATTATACAGTACTGAATATACCATCACTATTCTGGCGGGCTCAATAAAAGATGTTGCTGGCAATCTTTTAACCAGCGGTACTAGCTTTAGTTTTACTACGCAAGTTTTGCCGGATTCTACTGCCCCGGTAGTTAGGATTACTGACCCGCTAGAGGGTGCTACCGGTGTGGCTGTTGATCAAAATATCAGTGTAAACTTTAGCGAGAAGATAGCTAAAGGTCCTTATTTTGATGATATTGCTGTTAAAACTGGGGACACAGTGGTGGCAAGTGCTGATAATATTGATCAAAACACGCTGACATTAAACCCGGACGGTAGTCTGTTACCTGGTACTGAATATACCATCACTATTCCGGCGGGCTCAATAAAAGATGTTGCCGGCAATTTTTTAACCGGCAATGCTGGTTTTAGTTTTACCACGCAAGCTGTTGCCAGTGGTGGCGGCGGTGCTGCTGGCGGTGCTGCTGGCGGTGGCAGTGGCGGTGGCGGTGGCGGTGGCGGCGGCGGTGTATCGTCTGTTACTAGTACTGGCACAGTGGATACGGTGAGTGCCAGTAATGTGGCTATTGCTATCCGAAAAGCTAAAAAAACCGGTAAAGTAGCTTTAAAAATTCCGTCTGGCGAGGCAGAACTGGCAATTACTGCTAATTCACTGCAAAATATTAAAGCTACCGGTAAACCGCTGGCAGTAGCCTTAAAACACGTTGAAATATTAATCCCGCCGGCTGTTCTAAAGCAACTGGTTGAGATAAGAAATGTTAAGCAAGTACAATTTGAGGCTGAATCCTTGTCTGCTAAAGAGGCGGTGCGCTTGGCGGATAAAGCTACTAATACGCACTTGTTTAGTTTGGCAGATAGGGTGTTCGAGTTATCAATTACCGTCTTGAAAAAAGGCGGCAAAAAGGAATATCTTACTAAACCTGACGGCAAACTGCAAGTAACCTTGCCGGTGCGTGACCAAAAAGCGGTAAAATTGGGTGAGCAGGGTAAATTAACGGTGTGTCGTTTTGCTAAAACAGCCAAAGCATGGCAAGATAAAGGTGGTAAATATAACGCTGCTACTAAAACAATTACTTTTAGCACGGACCGGTTTAGTAAATTTGCGATCATGGAAGTTAAAACAGTAAAAACTCCCGGCATAGAAGTTAGAGAAAAAACCGCTAGTTTTACTGATATTACCGGTCACTGGGCTCAAGATGACATCAAAACTATGTTTGAACTAGGCTTGGTTAAAGGGGTGAGTGCTACTGAATTTGCCCCGGATCAAACCGTTACCCGGGCTGAGTTTGCCACTTTGCTGGTGCGGGCGACCGGCGTTGCTACCGCCGGGGTTACCGGCAAGTTTACTGATGTTCCCCCGGGTGTCTGGTACTTTGAAGTTGTTAATGCTGCGGCCGCTGCCGGCTTGGTAGGTGGTTACGGCGATAATATCTTTAAACCAGACGAATTAATTACCAGGGAGCAAATGGCTTCAATGGTTACCCGGGCTTTAGTCTACAAGGGTCAAGGGGTAACATTAACCAGTCCGGAAGTTAATAACCGGTTAGCCCCCTTTAAAGATCGTCACGAAATTGCCGGGTGGGCGCGACAAAGTGTTGCGGAAGCGGTGGCAAGCAATATTGTTAGCGGGCGGGCAGCAACTGTTTTTGCCCCGCAAGCTAATGCTACCCGCGGCGAAGGAGCGGTAATGATTCTGCGGATGTATAACCAGTTTTAGAGTTTTAGCGTTAGTATAAAAAAGTAATCTTTGCTATTTTTAGCAAAGATTACTTTTTTATGTTGTAAAATGTAAAAGCTAAAGAATAGATGCTGGCGAATAGTTCTGCCGGGTTGCAAAGCAAAGCTAATCCCTGATAAAATAGTGATAGGATCAGCAGAGGAGGTGAGCTTAAATTATGCTTAGAGTAATACCGAAATCAGGCACAATGGGGGAGATTAAAGCCCCTACAGCGATAACCACTACCGGGATCAAGTTGTTTCACCCGGATTTCAAAATTGCCTATGACTGTTTAGATAAAGATGATCGCGTTCGGGCTGCTTTAACGGGGTATTTTGATTACCAGTGGGAGTATTTGGTTGAAGAAGAAGCATATTTGTTAACGGTTGATTATTATCAAGGCAAAATAAAATTTGCCGTACAATTTCCTAAAAATACGGCCGGTCAAATATTACAATCTTTTGCTGCCAGTGATCAGCGAGTTTTTGCTTTGATTTTAAAGCATCAGGAAAATTCCAGAATGTTATTTGATGATGCGGTGGTGTTGATGGGTATGGAATTAGATATTTCTCCGGAAGCTGGTTGGCCGGTGCGGCCGGTTAGTAAAATAAGTTGTTAGAGGTTATTTATCAATAGGAAGGAAAATAGCAAAAATGACTTTTATGACGGTGATGCAAAGTGGTTTTAATGAAATTTTATATTATTTGTCAGTTCATGTGCTACTTTGCCTAGTGCCGGCTTTTTTTATTGCCGGTGGTATTGCGGCGATGTTATCCAGCGGTGCGGTTTTGAAATATTTTGGCCCGCAGGCACCTAAACCGCTGGCTTACGGGGTGGCTTCGGTTTCCGGGGCGATACTGGCGGTATGCTCTTGTACTATTTTACCTATTTTTGCCGGTATTTATAAAAAAGGAGCGGGGCTGGGACCAGCAATCACTTTTTTGTTTTCCGGACCGGCTATTAATGTGCTGGCTATCTCGCTGACCGCCCGCCAAATGGGTTGGGAACTTGGTTTGGGGCGAGTGATTGGGGCGGTATTGCTGGCGGTAGGTATTGGTTTGCTGATCGCTTTTATTTTTAGAAAGGAAGAAACAGCTAAATCAGTTGATGAAGATATCTTTGCTACAGACGAAGAGAGTAAACCGACGGTGCATATCTTAGCTTTTTTCGGCATATTGCTGGCTATTTTAATTTTTGGTACGATGGCTATCCCAGCTATTAGCAAAGCAATTATTATTGTTATTTTATTAGGATTATTAGCAGCAGTGTGTAAGTACTGGTATACTCGTGATCAAGTGCTAGCCTGGTTGCAAGAAACTTGGCACTTTGTAAAGCTAATATTTCCGATACTACTGGTCGGTGTGTTTTTAGCCGGGGCGATTAAAGCGGTAATTCCCGGAGAAATGGTGGCTGCCACGGTAGGTGGTAATAGTATTTCAGCGAACTTAACGGCGGCGGTGGTAGGAGCATTGATGTATTTTTCTACTTTGACCGAAGTGCCGATAGTAGCTGCTTTTTTAGATTTAGGGATGGGTAGCGGTCCGGCCTTGGCTTTACTGTTAGCCGGCCCGTCGTTGAGTTTACCGAATATGTTAGTAATCAGAAATGTGATTGGCACTAAAAAAGTAATGATTTATGTATTGTTGGTAGTGATTTTATCGACCATTGCCGGCTTATTATTTGGCATAATAGTTGGGTAAGTATAATTATCCAATAATAAGCCGTTCTTTAACGTAGTGAATTTTTGGTTTTTTACCTGGTTGATAAGGTAACAGCAAGAGTGCCAGTAAGCCAATGCGGCCGATAAACATTAATATTATCAGGATTAATTTGCTGGTAGTAGTTAAGTCCGGGGTAATGCCGGTAGATAAACCACAAGTACCGAAAGCGGAACATACTTCAAAAAATATGGCTGTGGCTGAAAAAGGTTCTAATTTTAACATCAGCATGCTAGGAAACAATACCAGTACTATTGCTATTGTGAATACGCCATGAGCCCGGTTGATATCTCCGGTATAAATTTCGCGCCGGCATATGTTTACATGGGACTTGCCTTGCCAGAGGGATATTAAACTGAGCGAGATTACGGCAAAGGTGGTGGTACGGATACCACCACCACAACTGCTGGGTGAACCACCGATAAACATTAGTAGGCAAAAAAACGTTAATGTAGCGGTAGAAAATAAGGATACGTTGTAAGTACTTAATCCGCCGCTACGAGTAGTGATTGATTGAAATATAGCTACCGATAATTGCTGGTGCCAAGGTAAACCGGCTAAAGCATGGCGAATTTCGCCGGATAAAATCACCAGCACACCGGCTACCAGTAGGGCAAAATAAGTGATTAAGCTAACTTTGGTAAAAACAGTAAAACGATGCCGCTGTTTTAAAAGCCAACTTTTAACTTCCATTAATACCGGAAAGCCAATAGCACCAAGAATAATCAAGATACCGATTACGGCGTGCAAGAAATAATCAGTCGGAAAACCTTGCAAACTGTTGCCAAACAAGTCAAAGCCAGCATTAGTAAAACCAGACATGGCGTGAAATAAGCCTAGTTTAAACGCAGTGGTCAAGGCATAATCATAATTTAAATAAAAATGAGCCGTCAGGATGATGGTGCCGATTACTTGTAAAATGACCGCTATTTTAAAAATAAAAAGCATTAATCTGACTAAGCCGGATAGCGAAGTAGAGTTTTGATCTATCTTCATCATAATCCGGTTTTTCAAACCAATACGTTGACCTAAAGCAACGTACATTAAAGTACCCAAAGTCATGATGCCAATACCGCCTAATTGAAAATAAATCATTAAGATAGCTAACCCAAAATTGCTAAAAGTTTCGTGAATAGTGACTACTGTTAAGCCGGTGACGCTAATAGCACTGGTAGCAGTAAACAAAGCATTAATAAATGAAATTTGCACACCGGGATTAAGCGCAATAGGCAGGCTTAATAAGGCGGCACCTAGCAGGGCGAAAAAAAAGTAACCGAGGACAATTAATTGCACCGGGGTGATTTTACTTTGTTTAATTTTTATTTTTTTAGAACTAGCACGAGTGCCTTTCAAAATCATTAGTTTTTTAACTCTCTTTCTAGTGCGTGTTCGAAAAGGGTACCATTTAGCACATTTAAAATTTACATATTAATCCAATTAATCTCAAAACACACCCCCACCTGCACCCTTCCCTTCGGGTGGGTACCCGCTCCCCCATCA
>JAJOKO010000121.1 GCA_021129825.1 Desulfotomaculum sp.
ACCCTCCCCCATCAAGGGGGAGGAGATCTAGTCCCCCCTCCCCTCGTGGGAGGGGCGGGTACCCGCCCGAAGGGAAGGGTGCGGGGAGGGGGGTTTTACCACAAACATACTTTTCGAACACGCACTTTAGGTTTTTAATGTTTTAGCTGAAAGCTGATAGCTGACCGCTGATAGCTAATTCAGCATCCGGCTAAATTAAATCCTTTATATTTTCTGAAATGAGCGGCTAAGCCACCATCATTTAATATTTTGATCATTACCCCCGGTAGTGGTTGCGCCTTAATTTCAATACCTTGGGTTATATTTTTAACAATCCCCTTACTAATATCTAATTCCAGTTGATCACCGGCTTCAATTTTGCTGGTATCACACTCCACTAAAGGTAAACCGGTATTAATCGCATTGCGATAAAATATATGCGCAAATGACTTGGCCAGTACAGCAGCTATATGGGTATTTTTAATGGCTAACGGAGCTTGTTCCCGGGAGGAACCACAACCAAAATTGTTACCGGCTACCATAAAATCACCGGCAGTTATTTTAGCATAAAATTCTGGATCCAAATCTTCCATTACATGTTTAGCTAATTCTCGCATATCCAAAGTCTTAAATTTATATTTACCGGATATAATATAGTCGGTATTAATATCATCTAAATCAAATTTATGCACTTTACCTGAAAACTGCATTAAGATCACCTCTTCTAAAGATATACTTGCATATTATTTCGGAAATACCGGGCAACCACAGGGGGTTGCCCCTACACTACTCCCCGAGGATCAGTAATTTTTCCAGTCAAAGCAGATGCCGCTACTGTTGCCGGAGAGCCTAAATAGATATTAGCAGTACTGTTACCCATGCGCCCTTTAAAATTACGGTTAGCGGTAGATATTACGTTCTCATCATTAGACGGAATTCCGTTATGAGTACCCACGCAAGGTCCACAACCAGGGGTAACTAAGGCGGCGCCGCTTTCCACCAAGGCTTGTATAATTCCTTCATTCATAGCCGCAATCAATATTTGTTTTGATGCCGGTGCTACAATTAACCTTACATCCGGATCAATCTTCTTGCCTTTTAGGATTGATGCCGCCAACCTTAAATCTTCTAGTCTACCGTTGGTACAGGTGCCAATTACCGCTTGTTGAATTGGCATACCGACTACATTACTAATACCAGTCACATTATCTACCCGGTGCGGTTTAGCAATCTGGGGTTCTAATTGAGAAACATCATATTCTTTAATCTTCAAATAAGTGGCAGCCGCATCTGCCGCCACCGCTGTAAATGGATCACTGGTGATTTTTTGGAGCCAAGCAAATGTTTTTTCGTCCGCTTCCATTAACCCCGCTGTTGCTCCCATTTCCACTGCCATATTAGAAATCGTCATCCGGGCTTCAATCGACAAGGTCGAGATGACCTCGCCGGTATATTCGGCTGACTTGGCAGTAACCCCGTCAGCACCAACATCACCAACTAAATGGAGAATTAAATCTTTGGCATATACGCCCTTGGGCAACACCCCGTTACACACAAATTTAATCGTTTCCGGTACTTTAAACCATAATTGACCGGAAATCATACCGGCAGCAAGATCAGTAGAGCCTACCCCGGTAGAAAAGGCATTCAACGCCCCGTAAGTACAAGTGTGTGAATCTGCGCCAATAATCAGCTTGCCCGGACCTACTTTGCCACTCTCAGGCAATAACTGGTGACAAACACCTTCGCCAATATCATATAACTTAATACCTAGTTGTTTAGAGAATTCCCGCATTATTTTATGCAATGCCGAAACACCCTCAATAGGACTGGGAGAACTATGATCAATAACCATACAGACTTTCTGCGGATCAAAAACTTTTTTGCCGTTCATATCGTTAAAAGCTCTGATCGCTAAAGGTGAAGTGCCGTCTTGTCCCATCACTAAATCTACTTGAGCAATCACTATATCACCGGCATAAGCATCTTGATCACTATGCTTAGAAAGAATCTTTTCTATTATTGTTTTGCCCAATTTAATCCCTCTTTCCTTGATGAATGTGTTGGCTATGAGGATAACCATAGTAATCTTCGTAAATATACATTAATTCTTTATCAAAAAGAGTGCGCTTTAAAGAAACCGCTGCTGATCTAACTTTGGGTAATAATTCTTCTGCTTGATGACGACTTAACTTAATGCCATATTCTGTAAATTTATATCTAAGAGATGCTGAACCGGAATGTTTACCAATCACTATTTGTCTTTCTAAACCAACTTCTTCCGGTTGAAAAGCTTCGTATGTTTTAGGGTTTTTTAGAGTTCCATCTACATGAATACCAGATTCATGAGCAAACATGTTGGAGCCTACAATAGCTTTCCAAGCCGGCAATTCTCTACCCGAAGCCCGGGAAACATATTCAGCTATTTCTACAAATAAATCGGTTTTAAATTCTAAATCAAGTCCATAAATATGTTTTAAAGCCATGATTACTTCTTCTAACGGCGAGTTACCAGCTCGTTCACCTAAACCCAATACCGTCACTCCGACATAATTAGCCCCCGCTTTAATGCCCGCCAAGGCGTTAGCAGTAGCTATCCCAAAATCATCATGCGTATGCATTTCTATTTCGATATCCACTGCTGCCCGTATTTTAGTTATATTTTCATAAGTAGTAAATGGTTCTAATATCCCTACTGTATCACAGTAACGTAACCGGTCTGCCCCAGCTTCTTTAGCCGCTTGAGCATACTGGATTAAAAAATCCAGATCACTACGGGAAGCATCCTCGGCATTAGCAGATACATATAAACCGTTTTTCTTAGCAAATTCTACCGCTCGCACCATGTTCTCAATAACCCATTCCCGTGATTTACCTAATTTGTGCTTAATATGAATATCAGAAGTAGATATAGAAATAGCGACCGCATCCACACCACATTCTAAAGAAGCCTCAATATCCTTAATAATCGGGCGATTCCAACCCATAATACTTGCTTTTAAGCCAGCGTCACAAATAGCTTTAATCGCTTTTTGCTCATCGCCCACCATGACCGGAATACCGGCTTCAATCTGATCAACTCCCAGTTCATCTAAAAATTTAGCAATACGTACCTTCTCCCGGTTAGCAAAAACCACCCCCGCCGTTTGTTCCCCATCGCGCAGGGTAGTATCAACAATATGAATTTTTCTTTTTTCCATGTTTAAAATTCTCCTCCTAAATAAAACTTGTGCTTACTCCAGAATTACCTTAACTCGCATCGGGGTATTATCCCAAGTATCCTCTCCGAAATCATGCAGCAGTCGTTTTTTTAATATTGCTTTTTGATTTTTAGTTAGTTCCGGTTTTTTATCACGCCGACCTAACTTTACTACTTTATCCTGAAGATAACTTTCACGGATACTTTCGTGGTTAACATTACTTTTGGGAAAAGTTAATTCTTGATCAACCCGACCATCAACATCAAAATAAGCAAAAAACAACCTTAACGAACGAATATAAGGGGCTATACTCTCTTGCTTAACATAAGTTAGCTCTACCACTATTGCTTTTTGAGCAGCTAAATCATGGAATAACCGCCCGTCATTCAAAGCATTAATTGCTAATCTTTTAACTTTGCTTGTTGCTACTAAATACATGCGACTATTCACTTTCAGGTTTCCACTACTTTCCATATCCGAACCAGCAATTATTTGCTGATCATTTTTATGATCATGATCTCCGGATACATTTTTACGCGGTCTGCTAATCACCGTAATATCGTTATCAGTAAGAATCGCTACATGCCCTTCCCGCAAATCAAACAAAACATCACCAAATAGCGGTATGATCACTCCTTCTTCTACTTTGCGTTTGTTTTTCTTGACGTAACCCAGTAAAGCCACAATCTCTACTACCCCATCACACTGATCACAACTAGTTACTGTAGCGCGACAATCTTCACAAGCATCAATTTCATCAAATATAAATTCCTCTAACTTGAATACTTTGGAACAAACATTACCATCACCTAATACTTGTAATACTCTGATGTTAAGGCCTTTCCATTCTCCTATCATGATATTATAAAAAATATCTTTGGATGCTGTAATCATACTTTCCTCCAAGTTTTCACTTCAATTTACCTACCAGTAATTTATTAACTAATTTAGGATTAGCTTTACCCTTAGTCACCTTCATCACTTGCCCTACTAAAAAGCCCATTGCTTTAGTCTTACCACCCCGGTAATCTGTTACTGATTGCGGATTATTAGCCAAAATATCATCGATGATTTGAGCAATTGCACCTTCATCAGACATTTGCAGTAAACCCTTTTCTTCAACTATCACGGCTGGATCCTGACCGGATGCTACCATTTCTGCCAAAACAGTTTTGGCAATCTTACCACTAATAGTACCTTTATCTATTAATTTTAATAATGCTGCCAGTTGAGCTGGTGCTACCGGACTAGCGGTTATCTCCAGTTGATTGGCGTTAAGCAAACGGGAAAAATCCCCCATTAACCAGTTACTGGCGTTTTTGGGTTGGGGATAAATAGCTAATATGGCTTCAAAATAATCTGCCATTTCTTTAGTCAAGGTTAAGACCATCGCATCATATGCCGGCAAATCATATTGCTGCACATACCGGGCTTGGCGAGCATCCGGTAATTCCGGTAAAGTTTTTTTAATTTCATCAATCCACTCCGCAGTGATTACCAACGGTACTAAATCCGGATCGGGAAAGTAACGGTAGTCATGGGCTTCTTCTTTACTACGCATCGAAACTGTGATTGCTTTTGCTTCATCCCAAGTACGTGTTTCCTGAATAATCCGGTCACCGTTTTCCCGTACTGCTATTTGACGTTTTACTTCATATTCGATAGCCTTTTGTAATGCTTTAAATGAATTCATGTTTTTAATTTCTGTCCTGGTACCAAATTGCGCTTCCCCCAGCGGTCGCACCGAAATATTAGCATCACAGCGTAACGAACCTTCCTCCATCTTGCAGTCAGATACGCCTGTATATTCAATAATCGCTTTTAATTTTTCTAAATAAGCCTTCGCTTCTGCCGAGGTACGCATATCCGGTTCAGATACAATTTCAATTAAAGGCACCCCGGTACGATTATAGTCTACCAGCGAATACGGTGAAGTGATAATTGTCCCTTGATGTACTAGTTTACCAGCATCTTCTTCCATATGCAAGCGGGTAACCCCAATCCGCTTGGCAATGCCATTAACTGCAATATCTAAATGACCATGCTCGGCAATCGGTAAATCATATTGGGATATTTGATAGTTTTTCGGTGAATCGGGGTAAAAATAATTTTTGCGATCAAACTTAGAAAACGGGGCTATCTCACAATTAAGGGCTAACCCGGCTTTAATGGCATATTCCAGTACCCGCTTATTTAAAACCGGTAACGCCCCAGGTAATCCCAAACACACCGGGCAAACATGGGTATTCGGATCACCACCAAATTCAGCAGATGAATCACAAAATATTTTAGTGTTAGTTTTTAATTCCACATGTACTTCCAAACCAATAACAGTTTCCCACTGAATCATTGCTATAAAAACCTCCTTCAATAACGGTCGTTAAACTAATATAATATTTTTTTGAATTCATCTATAGTTAAACCAGCCTGACGGATAATTGTTCTTAAAGTGCCTTTGGCAACTTCTTTATGATTGGGCACAACCAACCTGCGATAAGGATATTTCGTACATCTAAGAATAATATGACTGCCTGTTTGATGATCTAAATCATAACTCAATTTCTTGAATATTTTGCATAATTGTTTTCCTGAAATTACCGGTAATCTGTTCAAACTACTACTTCTATAATTTCTTCTTCAATCGATGGTGGAACAGGTTCTTTATGTTTTTTCAGGCTTTCTAAATATCCACTGATAGCATCCTGAATATTATCTAACGCTTCCCTTCTATTGTTTCCTTGCGAAACACACCCTGGTAGCGAAGGACATTCTACAACAAAAACTCCGTCCTCATCTTGTGATATCAAAACTCTATACCGCATAATATAGTTCCCTCCTTATTCATTCACTGGCTACTGGCAGCACTAATTAATAACCGGGCGGCGCCGGTGAAATTCTGTATTCTGCTCAAAGGTATAGGCCGCTTGCAATAACCTTCCCTCATCAAAATGCTTGCCTAAAAGTTGTAATCCTACCGGTAAACCATTAGCAAAACCAGCCGGAATAGTCATGCCGGGAATACCAGCTAAATTTATAGCTAAAGTAAAAATATCTTGCAAATACATTTGTACCGGATTAGCCGCTTTTACACCAAATTTAAAAGCCGGGGTCGGTGTAACCGGTGATAATAATAAATCATATTTTTGGAAGTTCTGATCAAAATCCTGTTTAATCAAGGTGCGCACTTTTAGCGCTTTCAAATAATAAGCATCATAATATCCGGAGGAAAGCACATATGTACCTAGCATAATTCGCCGTTTTACTTCATCACCAAAACCAGTACTGCGACTTTTAACAAACATATCCTGCACATCACTAGCTTCCATATCCCGGTAACCATAACGCACCCCCTCATAACGGGCTAAATTAGAACTGGCTTCAGCCGGCGCAATAAGATAATAAGTAGGCAAAGCATATTCGGTGTACGCCAAACTGGTTTCTTCCACCTCTGCCCCCAACTTAGTGAATTTATCGATAGCCTCTTCAATTATTTTACGCACTGCGCTATCTAAATCTTGGGTAAGATACTCTTTCGGAATACCAATTTTCAAGCCCCGGACATCATTTTTTAAATACTGGGTATAATCCCGGCGCTCCCGCTGAACGGAAGTGGAATCCAAGCGGTCATGCCCGCAAATAGCATTGAGCATTAAAGCGCAGTCAGTAACATCTTTAGTAAAAGGACCAATTTGATCAAGGGATGATGCAAACGCAATCAAGCCATAGCGTGATACCTCCCCATAAGTAGGTTTCATCCCCACCATCCCACACAAAGCAGCCGGTTGCCTAATTGAGCCACCGGTATCTGAGCCTAATGCTGCTATACATTCATCGGCAGCTACCGCAGCAGCCGAACCACCACTGGAACCACCGGGAACCCGGGTTAAATCCCAAGGATTACTGGTAACGTGAAAAGATGAATTTTCGGTAGAGGAACCCATCGCAAATTCATCTAAATTAGTTTTTCCAACCATGATTGCACCTTGAGTAGCCAGTTTTCTGATTACCGTAGCGCTATAAGGGGGCACAAAATTAGCTAATATTTTAGAAGCGCAAGTGGTCTGCACACCCTTGGTGCAGATATTATCTTTAATAGCTACCGGAATACCAGACAAAGGAGCTATTTTTTCACCATTGGCAATTTTTTTATCCACTACTTGGGCAGTTTCTAAAGCCTGTGCTTTGGTCAAAGTGATATAAGCTTTAATTTTAGTTTCTACTTGCTCAATATGCTTGTATACCGACTTGGTGATTTCTTCTGAACTAACTTCTTTTTTGGTCAATAAAGTATGTAATTCATAGATAGTCATTTGATGCAAAGACATGTTGTTCCTCCCTTAGCTTGCTAGTTTCGGATTTTTATAGCTTATTGGCTACTAATTTTCGGTACTTTTATAAAATTCCCTTCAGTATCAGGCGCATTTGCTAACACTTGCTTATTGGACAAATGTTGACCAACTAGATCCTCTCTAAAAACATTTTTAATCGGTAACACATGAGCGGTAGGTGCTATATCAGCGGTATCTAAACTTTGTAATGTTTCAGCATATTTCAGAATATCATTTAGTTGCTGGGTATAAATTTCTTTTTCTGCTTCATTTAATTCCAGTCTGCCCAGTAAAGCCACATGTTCTACATCTTTTTTATTAATCAACCTTGAACACCTTCCTTTTTGTAAAGACTATCAGTATTATATCAAAAATATTAAATAACGCGCAAGTTATAGCAAAACGTTCTTTATACACCACCTGACAACAACACCCCCGGTGATTTCCAGGGGTGTTGTTTTAACTAATTACTTTTTTGGTTTTTTATTTCGTCTACTGCTTCGGAAATAGTATTCAATGATAATCCACCATGGAAACGGGGTTCTTTATTGATTACTACCAGCGGCGGGTTGAAACGCCCCATCAACTTTTGCACTTCCGGGTACGGACTCAAATCATCTTTCATTAAATCTATAAAACCTGTTTCTACATCTTGACCATATTTTTCTTCCATTTGGTCTGAAAAATCATCAAATTCAGCTTTGGGATCTTTAGGAGAACCACAACTGGCTCCCGGACTTGGTCCTCAACCACCGGTGAAGGTGGGCACATCTCCACCAAAAATCATTACAGAAACTTTTGTACTCATTTTCTTTAAAAACCTCCTATTTTTTACTATACTAAATTAATCAATTTATCCTATAATAATATCATAATTTTAGTAATTTTTCAAATTGTTCTTCGTTAAGAATTTTTACACCTAATTTTTGCGCTTTTTCATATTTTGAGCCAGGATTTTTTCCTGCTACTACATAACTAGTTTTTTTGCTAACATTGGAAATAACCCGACCACCGTGATTTTCAATCGCTTCTTGAGCCGCCAAGCGATTGGTATTTGCCAATGTTCCAGTCAACACAAAAACCAAACCCGCTAATTTTTGTTGCTTGTTTTTTACTTCGATACTATTGGTGTTTATTCCTGCTGCTATTAACCGGTCTAAGAAATCATTATTATTTTCTTGAGCAAACCAATCCGTAATACTGACTGCCATTTTGTCCCCTATTTCTGGAATTGTTATCAATTTCGTTGCATTAGTCTGGCGTAAATTTGATAAAGACCCGTAATGTTCTGCTAATTTTTTGGCCGCTGTTTGCCCGACATGCCGGATGCCCAATGCAAACACCAGCTGGTTTAAAGCCCGTTTTTTACTAGCCACTATTGCTGCTAATAAATTTTGGACTGATTTATCACCCCAACGTTCTAAGTTGATTAAATCATCAAATTTCAAACTGTATAAATCTGCCGCATCCCGGATTAACCCGGCCTGTAATAACTGGGTAACTACCGCCGGTCCTAATCCCTCAATATCCATCGCTCCTCTGGAAACAAAGTGAAAAATACCTTCCCGGTTACGTGCCGGGCAAGCGGTATTGGAGCAACGAATAGCTACTTCACCTTCTTGACGTTGTACCGGAGTAGCGCACTCCGGGCATTTTTCAGGAAATTTAAAGTCTTGCTCCGAACTATTACGCTTATCTAATAACACTGCCACTACTTCCGGAATGATATCCCCGGCTTTGTGGATTACTACTGTATCCCCGATTTTTAGATCCTTCTTTTTGATGATATCTTCATTATGTAGTACAGCCCTACTAACAACACTACCGGCCACTGTTACCGGGGTTAAGTGCGCCGTGGGGGTCAATACCCCGGTACGCCCGACATTAATTTTAATCGCTTCTATTTTACTAATTGCCTTTTCGGCTGGGAACTTATAAGCGATAGCCCAGCGGGGATTTTTAGCTGTAAAACCAAGCTGTTGTTGTTGCTGTAATGAATTTACTTTGATTACTAAACCATCAATACTATATGGCAAATCAAAACGTTTATTCTGCCATGTTTCCAAATAGGTAATCACTGCCGCTATATCTTTAAAAACTTTTATATTAGCATTAACCCGAAAGCCTAATGCTTTCAAATACTGCAAATGATCAAAATGATTATTTACAACTACCGTTTGTGCCGGAGGAGATAATTGGCCAGTGCCGTATATAAAAATATCTAATTGGCGAGCAGCGGTTATTTTAGCATCTAACTGGCGCGCACTACCAGCCGCGGCATTACGCGGATTAGCAAAAAGCGGTTGTTTTGCTTCCTGCCGTTTAGTATTCAGCTGTTCAAAAACTTTTTTAGCCATATAAATCTCGCCGCGTACTTCCAAAGTGGCCGGGATATTATTATTTACTGCCACCAGTTGGCGTAACTTTAAAGGAATACTACCAATGGTTTTTAAATTTAAAGTAATATCTTCACCCGCTACACCGTCACCCCGGGTAACGCCATGTTTCAAAATACCGGCTTCATAAACCAGCGAAACAGCTAGACCATCTATCTTTAATTCCACCACATATTCTACTACTTGCCCAGCCAGCACCGCCTGAACCCGGCGATCAAAATCCAGTAATTCTCCACGGTTAAAAGCATTGCCTAAACTAAGCATCGGCGACAAATGCTGCACGGATTTCAAGCCTGACTGCACTTGCCCAGCTACTCGCTGGGAGGGAGAATCCGGTGTAATTAACTGTGGGTATTGTTTTTCCAGTTGCAGTAACCGGCGCAATAATTGATCATATTGCTCATCAGTTATTTCCGGCTGATCTAACCCGTAATATAAATAATTATGCTCTTCTATTTGCCGGCGTAACACCACGACTTCTTGTTGTAATGCTTTAGGTACAGACATAAATTCAAAAACCCCCTAGTTCATAAACAATAGACGCTGATTTCAAGTAAATGTGCGTGTTCGAAAAGTATGTTTGTGGTAAAAACCCCCCTCCCCGCACCCTTC